>CAYZTP010000001.1:0-32519 GCA_964481555.1 uncultured Clostridia bacterium
TCGATTCGGATGAAGAAAATAATCATTATATTAAAATGAACGATATAAGGATCGGGTTGTTAAAAGCTTGCCTTATTCGAAATTATAAGGAGGATATCAAAATGTCACTTGATTTACAGAATGAAAACCCCGCATATCTATGCGGAAGACTCTTTGCCGTACTTGAAAAGATTCAGCAGGATGCTTCGGGTTCGCTCAATAGAACGATTAAGGACTCCTACTTTGCATCGGCTGCGGCAACGCCGGCAATCGTCTTTGCAAGGCTGCTAAAACTGAGCGGAAATCATCTGTCCGGTTTGTCGGAAGGAGCGCAGGTATTTTACAACAGGTTAATCGGTGATATTATCGATAAATTGCAAACTTTCCCCAAAACGCTTTCGCAGGAAGAACAGGGGTTGTTCATTATCGGATATTATCATCAGAACAAAAATCTCTATACAAAAAAAGATAAAACGGAGGCAGTATAATTATGGAAGCAATAAGAAATCGCTATGAGTTTGTCATTCTGTTTGACGTGGAAAACGGTAATCCCAACGGGGATCCCGACGCGGGGAATATGCCCAGAACAGATCCCGAAAAAGGACTCGGCATTGTTACGGACGTCTGTTTGAAACGCAAAATCAGAAACTTTGTCGAAATCGTTAAAGAGGGCGAGGCGGGGTACAACATTCTGATAAAAACGGACAAGTCGCTAAACGACAAATTTGCGGAAGCGCACGAAGCTCTCGGAACAAAGGACAAGAAACATTCTGCGGACGATATAGCCGCCGCAAGAGAGTATATTTGTAAAAATTACTATGACGTCCGCGCTTTCGGCGCCGTCATGAGTACGGGTGACAATCCCTGCGGAATCGTGCGCGGTCCCGTCCAGATGAACTTTGCGCGCAGTATAGACCCGATTTTGCCTTCGGAACTTACGATTACCCGTCAGGCAATTACCGACGCGAAAACCTTTCAAGAACGTTCCGAAAAGAACGGCGTTATGACGGAAATGGGTAAAAAATACGTCGTTCCCTATGCGCTTTACCGTGCGGAAGGTTATGTTTCGGCAATGCTCGCCCAAAAGCAGACGGGTTTTTCCGAGGAGGATTTGGAGCTTCTTTGGACGGCAATCATAAATATGTTTGAACACGACCACTCCGCGGCGCGCGGAAAGGCTTGCGTTCGTAAGCTTTACATATTCAAGCATGAATCCATACTCGGCAATGCGCCTTCCGTGCTTTTATTTGATAAGATTAACGTTGAAAAGAAAGAGGGGGTTGAGTATCCCCGTTCTATTTCCGACTATAAAATTACGGTTAATCGGGAAATGCCCGCAGGAGTTCAGCTTATTGAAAAACTCGCATGATACAGATTCGCGCGTTGCAGCATTTTCTCTATTGTCCGCATCGGTGGGGACTGCTGTATCGGGAAGGGATTTGGCAGGACAACGCATTTACCGTTAAAGCAAACTTGATTCATGAAAGGGTGCATTCGGGGAACACTCTCGCACGATCGAAAGGAAGAGTTGCCCTCGGCGACGTTTCTTTGTTCAGCGCCGTTTGGGGAATTTACGGCAAGTGCGATTGTATTGAATTGATTGCCGATAAAAACGGCGCTCATATAGACGGATTCCCCTTAAAATATCGTATTGCGCTGATTGAGTATAAACCTACTCATCCCAAAGAAGAACCCGACGATTCTGACAGATTACAACTTTATGCGCAAAAGATTTGTGCAGACGAACTGTTTTCCTGTTGTGCCGACGCTTATCTTTATTATGCCGATGTAGGAAAACGCGCGCACGTCTATTTCGATGAAAGAGATCGGGCGTTATTGGAAAGCGTTCTTGCGCAGATGCACTCGTATGAAGAGAGCGAAACCATTCCGCCGATTATCTTCGGCGCAAAATGCAACGGCTGTTCAATAAAAGACCGCTGTATGCCCAAGTGCAAGGGTGAAAGCACGAGAAGCCTCATCCAAAAGGAGTTGTCTGTATGAGAAAACTGCTTAATACCTTATATGTCACCGACGAAAAAGCTTACCTGTCTTTGGAAGGCGAAAGCGTCGTCTGCACAAGCGAGGAAAAAGGTACGCGTAAATTTCCGCTTGCTATTTTAGAGGGTATTTGTTGCTTTTCCTATTCCGGTTGTTCCCCTTCTTTGATGGGTAAATGCGCCGAAGAGGGGAAATCTCTCGTGTTTTTCACTCCTAACGGAAGATTTCTCGCACGAATTTCGGGGAAGTCGCAAGGGAATGTCTATACGCGCGTTCGACAAGTTGAAGCGTTTAAACAAAATAATCTTACGTTAGTACAGGATAACGTTGCAGCAAAGCTTGCCAATACAAGATTTTTGCTTGAACGTTCCCTGCGCGACCACAAAGACTTGCCTCGGTATGAAGAACTATCTTCTTTTTCGGAAACGTTAAAAGAGCGCATTATGTCTGTTTACGCAGAGAAAGACATAGAGACAATCAGAGGGATAGAAGGCGTATGCGCAAAAAAATATTTTGAATTGATGGATGCCTTAATCCTCAACCGCAAACCCGTCTTTCGCATTTATGGAAGAAGTAAACATCCTCCGCTCGATGCTGTGAACGCCGTTTTGTCTTTCCTATATTCTATGGCGACAAACGATTATGCCTCTGCTTTAGAGGGGATAGGGCTTGACAGCTATATCGGTTTTTACCATACTTTACGTAGCGGAAGAGTTTCGCTCGCTTGCGATTTGATAGAGGAAATACGCGCCTCGATCGATAGATTAGTCATTTCTATGATTAATTTGCGTGTACTTGACGAAGGCGATTTTGAAAAGCAGATTTCAGGCGCGGTGTATCTCAATGACGACGGAAGGCAAAAGGTACTGAAAGCTTGGCAGGAAAAAAAGCGTTCCACTTTTCAGCATACTTATTTAAAGGAAACCGTGCCGTTCGGATTGTTGCCTTTTATCCAGGCGAATCTTTTGGCAAAATACGTTCGCGGGGAAATTCAAGAATATTCCCCCTATTTGCAGAGGTAAAAAGTATGATGGTTTTAATTTCTTACGATGTTGAAACAGTTACCGGCGAGGGGAAAACCCGTTTAAGAAGAGTTGCCAAGGCGTTGGAAAGCTACGCGCAACGCGTTCAAAATTCCGTATTTGAGGCCGACCTTGATTACGCTGTTTTTTTAAAGCTGAAAGATAAGTTATTAAAGATTATCAACCAAACATCGGATAGTCTTAGATTTTATTACCTCGGAAATAATTGGCATAAAAAGGTGGAACATTTTGGCGTAAAACAAGGGTATGATCCTGAAGGTTTATTGCTAACATAAAGTTTGCGAATCCCCTTCGCTTTGATTTTTGCGGTGCTTTCGCACTGGGAAATAGGTTTTTTTTCTGTTTTTTCTTAAAAAATGGATTTTGTCCGCTCCTGCTTTGTGGTAGCGTGGCTCTATGGACGCAACATATAGAGTCGCGCTCCGCGAGGAGCGCGTGAGTTGAAATCGCCGATTAATTCACCGCGCCGATATAATTCACGTCGCGCTCCGCGAGGAGCGCGTGAGTTGAAATATATTCTCTATTGTGATAATGGGCGTTTATCACAGTCGCGCTCCGCGAGGAGCGCGTGAGTTGAAATCACCGATTAATTCACCGCGCCGATATAATTCACGTCGCGCTCCGCGAGGAGCGCGTGAGTTGAAATTCGCCGATTGTTTGGACGTTTTCCGCCGTGATTGTCGCGCTCCGCGAGGAGCGCGTGAGTTGAAATCGCTCGCTCACCGTCCAAAATCCCCCGCCCCCGGTCGCGCTCCGCGAGGAGCGCGTGAGTTGAAATAAACGGGATTTCATAATAAACCCTTTCCCCGCCGTCGCGCTCCGCGAGGAGCGCGTGAGTTGAAATTCCGCATCCCTGTTCCATAAATAGGGCGAAGCTGTCGCGCTCCGCGAGGAGCGCGTGAGTTGAAATCGCCCTGTTATTTTTTATGTCAACGGCGGGCGACCGGTCGCGCTCCGCGAGGAGCGCGTGAGTTGAAATTTTATCGTTGATAATATCCGTATCATAGACGGGAGTCGCGCTCCGCGAGGAGCGCGTGAGTTGAAATCAACCCCCTTTTCCGACGGATACGAGGTCGCAACGTCGCGCTCCGCGAGGAGCGCGTGAGTTGAAATGTCTTGGCGCGTTACAATGCACTCGTGCCGTCGGGTCGCGCTCCGCGAGGAGCGCGTGAGTTGAAATTCTCGATCGCCTCCTCGATAAAATACTGTTTCGCGTCGCGCTCCGCGAGGAGCGCGTGAGTTGAAATGCCGATTTAATGTTAATGTGCAAAGACGAAGCCGGTCGCGCTCCGCGAGGAGCGCGTGAGTTGAAATGCGTTATCGCGTAGCGAAAGCAGATCGCGAAATCTTGAGGTTGTATTTGTGATGATTTTTTGTCATCAATTTGTTGTTCGTCGGTTCTGTCTTTTATTCAAATTGAAAATGTAACTTTTTTAAGTGGATTCGCTTAAGCTCGTCTTTTATCGGCTGAACATTTCTTATGTATCGCAAATTTATAAATACAGCGGAACGCTTTCGAAATATGCCGCAAATTTTGCGATCGACGAAAGTTATTTCAAAGCGATTTTGGCGAAATTTTGGTTTGAGAGCAAGGATTTTTTACGCGATATGCGTGTTTTCAGCGAGAACAAAAGAAAAGTCTGCTTCCCGCGCGGTTTCCTCGCGGAATTTTTGTTTATTCGGAGAAATATATTCTGTCCTTATTTGTAAACGAAGGGCGTTTAAAAAAGCTTTTCTTTCCTCGGGTGCGACTTTTGTTTTTGTCGAACACGACGCAGCGTTCACAAAGCGAATCGCAACAAAAATGTTTATGCTTTGATACAATATCTTGTAAAATATGCCGTGAAATGCCGCAATATTTTGGACGAAACAGTTGCTTTTTCGGGTAAAGTCTTATATAATATAATGGTATGAGCGTTGAATATGTTATTAGTTTATTCGCAAGTTTTCTCGCCGTGGTCGTTGTTTTAACGATGCACGAGTTTGCGCACGCCTACGTCGCATATAAATGCGGGGATCCTACGCCCAAATGGAACGGACGATTATCGTTCAATCCGTTGCGCCATTTCGACCCCTTGGGACTTGTATGTTTTGCATTCGTCGGATTCGGTTGGGCGAAGCCCGTACCCATCAATCCCAACAACTTTAAAAAATACCGTTTGGGGTTAGGCTTGACTTCGAGCGCGGGAATTATCGTAAACTATCTTACGGCGATTTTATTTTATCCGCTTTTGATGGTTGTCGTTCATTATGCGGACGGTCTTCCCGAAATCGTTGAAATCTTTTTGTATTATTTAACGTACTATCTCTACGCTTACAGCCTTTCGTTTTGCGTTTTTAACTTGCTTCCGCTCTATCCGTTAGACGGTTTCCGTATCGTAGACGCGCTCAACAAACGGCGCGGAAAAGTTTATCGGTTTCTGCGGCAATACGGATATTATATTTTACTTGCGTTGATTGTCGAAAGCTTTCTTTGTAATATATTTGTTGGTTTCGGCGTCTCTCAAATGGACTACTTCAATATTCTCGGTTGGTTTATGAAATTTGCGACGAACATTTTCGGATGGCCGATTAGCAAACTATGGGGGTTGATCCCTTGGTAGACCGCGATAATTTCGAATCGATCGTAGACTATACGACGGTGCTTGGCGGCTTCGAAGGTCCGCTTGATCTGTTATTATTTCTTATTAACAAAGAAGAGATTGAGATAAAAGACGTTTTTGTTTCGCAAGTGACCGAACAGTTTTTGGATTACATGAAAGGGCTGCCTTATCTCGACGTGGACAAGGTGAGCGAATATCTCAACATCGCCGCTACGATTTTAAAAATCAAGGCGCAAAGTTTAGTTCCCAATCTCGAAGAGGATCCCGCGATAGACGAAGAGATCGAAGAGGATAAAGCCGAGCTTATTCGTGCTTTGGAGGAATTCCGTCTCATTAAAGAAGAGACGAAAAAGCTAAAAGAATTGGAAACCATCGGCTATTTCTTTAAAGAACCCGATAAAAACGTGGGGGAGACGAAAACGGTGTTTTCCCTTGACAATTTAACGCTTGACGGGTTGGTTTCCGCTTTCTCCGCTTTCATGATGAAGCGGGAAGCCGCTCTTGCCGAGACTCCGACGCGGGAAATTCCGCGCGACAGTTTTACGGTTTCGCAAAAAGTTCAGTTTATTCTCGAAACGCTGGAAACGGAAAATCAAATTGTTTTTACCAAGCTTTTCCGCCGTGATTTTACCAAAACGGAGATTGTAACTACCTTCCAGGCGCTGTTGGAACTTTTGAAATATCAATATCTGCACGTTGTGCAAGAAGAGGAATTCGGGGAGATCGTACTTTCGCTCAATCCCGACCGGAAAGAGGAGGATACCATTGGACAGATTGACGAATACGATTGAAGCTGTTTTGTTTGCTTCGGGGAAAGGCGTAGCGCTTACCGACATTGCCGAAAAACTCGGCGTCGGTTTGGGGGAAGTCAAAAAGTCGCTTTCCGATCTGAAAGAAAAATACGGAGAAGAAGGCGGGATTCAGCTTTTGCAATTCAACGGAAAGGCGCAGTTGGGCAGTAACCCCGCCTATAAAACGGACGTAGAGGCGGTTCTCAATCCCATTCGGGAAAAGGAGCTTACGCGCACGATCCTCGAATGCGCCGCAATCGTGGCTTATAAACAGCCGATTACAAAAACAGAGATAGAGCTTTTGCGGGGACTTAACAGCGATTATGCCGTACGCGCTTTGCTCGATTTAAAACTGATTTATCCCTGCGGACGCAAAGACGCTGTCGGAAAGCCCATTCTATACGCCACGACGGACGAGTTTTTAAAGCGTTTTAAATTAAATTCATTGGAAGATCTTCCCGATTACGAAACGTTGATGGCGGCAATTACGCATCCGGAGGAGAAAGACAGTTATTTGTACGCGCGGGAAGACGATTCGGCGGAGAAACAGGATTCTCTGCATAAATCCGCATCGGCGGCAGAAACGCCCGTCCCGCCGCAGCAAGCGGAGGACGGCTCGGCTGCTGTTTCTCGGCAAGACGACGCGGCAAGCGTAGACGGTTACGAGATCCCCGATTTTTTGCGCGGATTAGACGATACCGATTTGTTGAAAATAGGGTAAAAAATGTATTCGCGTTGTTAAGGTACATAATTTCAAACAAGTTCGCTCATATTACGGATATGGGCGAGCTTTTTATTTATTCCCTTTTCTTCGGGCTGTTCTTTTTTCTGTTCCCGATCTTCGTCTATGTAGACGGCTATACAGACGTAAAAGAGAATAAATTTTGGTTCTCCGTCAGTCTATATCGGTTTTTTCGCGTATTCGGCGGCTATATCCAGGTCAAAAAAGAAGGGTTGATCGTTCATCTCACCAAGAAAAAAGCCGTTCTCGTGCCGTATGGGCAAATGGCCGCCACAAGACAAAAATTCGAAATCACAAAGGGGTTTCAGCTTTGGCGGTATCATCAGATTGTGGAGACGGGAGGAGTAAACAGTTCCGCGGGTATTTTTATCGCCGCGTTTTTTCGAATAATCAGTTCGGCGGTCTTTTCCGTTCTAAAAACGGCGCATCCTTTTCTTTCTCTTCGTCACAGTACGCTTCTTACCGAAAAAACCGAACTGAAAATATCGTTGCAGATAGCAACGGTATTCAACGGACTCGTATTAACAATCGCAATCGCGAAAAAATTATTGGAGGCAATTTTAAATTGGATCAAAGAAAAAAAATCGACAGCATTATGGAAAAAACGGCGGAGCAGCTCACCGGCTTAATCGACGTCAATACGGTGATCGGAAAACCGATTTTTTCCGCCAGCGGCGCGCAGATCATTCCTTTTACCAAAGTTACGATGGGATATCTTTCGGGCGGCGGAGAATACGGAGAAGTCAAAGCGATCAAAGAGGACGAATGCTATCCGTTTGCAGGCGGAGCGGGAACGGTAATCAACATAAAGCCCGCAGGCTTTTTGATCGACGACGGCAAAAAATGCCGCATTGTAAAAATAACGGACGACGCTTTGGACGGAATTATCGAAAAAGCGGGAGAGCTGATTGATTCTTTTACGGAAAAAGCGCATGAGTAAACGCGTATTATATATACTGTTTGCGGCTTTTTTTGCGTTTTTAGCGCTGCTTTGCGTTAGTTTTCCGCCGCATTTTTTAAAAAGTTCCGCGGCAACGAAAAGCGCGGCGGAATGCGTGATCGAACCTGTTTCCCGTCGGTTTTTATTCGAATACAACGCAGGCTCCGCGCTTCCCATGGCAAGCACGACGAAAATATTGACGGCGGCAATCATTCTCGACGATTGCGATCTGCAAGAAAACGTAACCGTTCCGAAACAAGCGGAGGGAACGGAGGGATCTAGCGTATATCTGCGCGCGGGCGATTGTTATACCGTACTCGATCTCCTTTACGGGCTTATGTTGCGTTCGGGAAACGACTGCGCGGTAACGCTTGCATTGCACCATAGCGGCGATATCCAATCCTTTGCGGAAAAAATGAACGAAAAAGCGGCGCTTCTCGGGGCGGAACAAAGCCGATTCGTCAACCCGCACGGGCTTCCTGCGGAAGGGCATTATACTACCGCGCGCGATCTTGCGTTGATCGCAGCCTATGCGATGGAAAACGAAACGTTCCGTGAAATCGTCTCTACAAAATATTACGCCGAACGCGGTTGGGCAAATAAAAACAAGATGCTGCGGCAATATGACGGCGCGACGGGCATAAAAACGGGATTCACGGTAAGCGCGGGACGTTGCCTTGTGACGAGCGCGGAAAGAAACGGTATGCGTCTTGTTTGCGTGACGCTGAATTCGCCGCAAATGTACGAGCGTACGGAGGAACTTCTCGATAACGCCTATCGCGATTATCGGATGGTTGCGCTATGCGATCATACGCGACTCGTCGAGGGACTACGCGCATATTATGATTTTAATTATCCCTTAACGCAATCCGAGATGAACGAAGTGCGGACGGAAGTTCGTCGCACGTCAAATCCGCAAAAAGAAGGCGATTTTGCAGGTCAAATGCAGATATTCTTAAAAAACGACTTGATTTTTTCGCAAAATTTATATATGATAGAAAGGTAAGTTTACGGGAGCGCGCAAATTAAGCGCAAGGTCAATATGCGGATAAACAAGTTTTTAGCGGAACAGGGCGTCGCTTCGCGCCGCGGCAGCGACGAACTGATTAAAGAGGGACGCGTTAAAATTAACGGCAGGGTTGCCGGGATAGGCGACGACGTAACGTCCTCCGATACGGTGGAATTGGATGGAAAAATTCTGTCTCACAAAGTGAAATACGAATATTATTTGCTCAATAAGCCGAAGGGCTGCGTTTGTACCGTTTCGGACGACAAAAACAGAAAAACGGTTTTGGATTTTTTACCGGAAAACGCGGGAAGAGTGTTTCCCGTAGGACGGTTGGATTACGATACGGAGGGCTTGCTCATTCTTACGAACGACGGCGATCTTGCATACCGCCTTACGGCTCCGATGAATGAAATTCCCAAAACGTATCTTGTACGGATCGAGGGGACGATTTTTCCCAACGAACTCAACCGTTTGCGTACGGGCGTTGAAATCGAAAAAGGGGTCGTTACGCAAAAATGTAAAATATCCGTAATTGAAACGGATAAAAAATTTACGAAGATGCATATAACGGTTACCGAGGGAAAAAACCGCGAAATCAGAAAAATGTTCGAAGCCGTAGGTAAAAACGTGGCGTTTTTAAAACGCATCAAAATCGGAGAACTGACGTTGAGCGGGCTTGATCGGGGCGCCGTGCGCAAGCTTCGTCCCGACGAGGTGTTTTACTTAAAAAATCTGTAAAAAAAGGAAAATACGCCGACGGCAAAAAAAACTTTCGGCGCGTCCAAACGTCGATCACGACGCTTGGTTTTTTTTATGCACTTTTCATATTCACCTTTTTCGGATTTCCGCTCATAAGATACAGTATGTTTTTTCGGGCGGTACACGGCGGATTTTATTTTATCGGGATCGGCGGCATAAGCATGAGCGCGCTGGCGTCTTTGTTATACGATCGCGGCTTTCAAGTGCGCGGAAGCGACGCGATTGAAAGCGACGGCACGAGAATGCTCCGAAACAAGGGAATTTCCGTGAAAATCGGCGAAGAAGAGGAAATAACGGAAAATAATGTCGTTTATACGAGCGCGGTTGGCGAAAATCACCCGCAACGAAGCAGCGCGGAAAGAGCGGGAAAACGCCTTTGGTCGCGCGCGGAGCTTTTGGGAGCGATTGCGGAGGAATATCCGTATGTGCTTTCGGTTGCAGGCTGTCACGGGAAAACTTCGGCTACTTCGATGCTTGCGCATATTTTTCATAGTGCGAAACGACCGTTTACCTGCCATATCGGCGGAGAGGATAAGCTGCTCGGCAATTACCGCGATAACGGAAGGGAGTATTTCATCACCGAGGCTTGCGAATTCAAGCGCAGTTTTTTGCATTTGCATAGTTTGGTTTCCGTGATTCTGAATATCGACCGCGATCATACCGATTGCTATCAAAACGAACAAGATTTGGTTGCCGCATACGCCCAATTTGCCGCGCAATCGAAACTTTGCGTCGTGAATGCCGAAGATTGGTACGCTAACGCCATTCCGCATACGGTATCTTTTGGTTTGAATGCGGGAGATATTCGCGCGGAAAAACTTTGTTCGAATCAAGAAAGATATTCCTTTCTCGTAACGGAGGGCGGAATTCCGCATATTCGCATAAAGCTTTCCGTTACGGGGAAAGTCCATGTAAAAAACGCGCTCGCGGCATATGCCGCCGCCCGCCTTACGGGGCTTACGCCCGAAGAAATTAAAAAGGGATTGGAAACATTTCAAGGCGTGAAAAGACGGTTCGAATATACGGGAACAATATGCGGCGCACCCGTGATTTGCGATTACGCCCACCATCCGAAGGAGATCGCCGCATCGTTTGAAACGGCGCAAAAAATTTGCTCGGGGACGGTGCGTCTCGTTTTCCAACCCCATACTTATACAAGAACGCGGGACTTAATGGACGAATTTATTCGCGTACTGAAAAAGACGGAAAACCCGATTATCTATAAAACGTATGCCGCGCGGGAACCTTTCGACGACGCGGGGAGCGCATACACGCTCGTTTCCCGCCTTCCGGAAGCGATTTATGTGCAATCGCCTGCACAGCTATACAAAAGGCTTTCCCAATCGATACAAAAGGACGATCTTGTTTTGGTTCTTGGCGCAGGGGATATATACGGGATCGCCAAAAGCGTTATAAAAAGTTCTTCCGTGTAAATTTACGGAAGAACTTTTTATGAAATAATACGACATTTGCGACGGAAACGACAAATAACTTAAAAAGAATAAATAAGCGCACTAGCCTTTTTTATAAGATGCGGTAATTTTCTATGGAATCTACGGCGATAGTGCGCGCGTGGTTTATGCAAACGTATCTTTTTTGCGGTTTTTAAAAGTATTGCCGTAGTAGCGATACCGAGCATTTTGCAGCAAAGTTCGTTTGCGTTATTTTTTATTCGACGAAAAAATGGAAAAAAGAACGAAATATTCCCCAAACTGAAATAGAGGGATATAACGGCTTTTAAAAAATTGTAATATCTTGAAATTCAAATGGAAATTTTGAAAAAAAAGCTTAAAAATTTCAATTTGGGTATTGAAACTCGCCTCGAAATATAGTATAATAAACGAGCAGATCGGAAAGATTTTGTTTACCGATTTTCATTTTGCCAACAGAAAAGGGGAACTTGATGGAAAACGACGAGACGAATTTACAACGGGAGACGGATTTTCCGCTCTATTTGTATCACCACGGAAAAAACGACAGAATCTACGAAATTTACGGCGCGCATAAAGAACAACGGGAAAATACGGACGGCTACGTCTTTCGGGTGTGGGCTCCTCATGCGAGGAGCGTTTCCGTTGTCGGCGATTTTAACGGTTGGAATCCGGAAGCGAACGTAATGGAACGCATGGTAGACGGCGAATCATTCGAATTGTTTATCGCGGGACTGAAAGAATACGATATATATAAATATTGTGTGACGGCTGCGGACGGCAGACAATTAATGAAAGCCGATCCCGTAGGATTCCATACCGAAACACCTCCCGCGACGGCTTCGAAGCTTTACGATTTGCAAGGTTATCGCTGGCATGACGGCGCATATCTCGAAAAACGGGAAAAGACGAATGTGTTCGCTTCCCCCGTCAACATTTACGAGGTCAACTTGCTTTCTTGGAAACGGCATGACGACGGCAATTACTATTCTTACCGCGAGCTTGCCAAAGAGCTTGTTTCCTATGTAAAGGAGATGGGCTATACGCACGTCGAATTTATGCCCGTAACGGAATATCCGTACGACGGATCTTGGGGTTATCAGGTAACGGGGTATTTTGCCGTAACGTCCCGACTCGGTACGCCCAAAGATTTTATGTATTTGGTAGACGAATTCCATCGGGCGGGCGTCGGCGTTATCGTCGATTGGGTGCCCGCGCACTTTCCCAAGGACGCGCACGGGCTGTATGAATTCGACGGTCAGCCGCTCTACGAAAGCAGCCAATGGGACAGAATGGAGCACAAGTCTTGGGGTACGCGCCGTTTCGATTACGGCAGGAACGAAATCCTTTCTTTTTTGATTTCGAGCGCGTGTTATCTTTTTGAATATTATCATATCGACGGTCTGCGAGTAGACGCCGTCGCTTCCATGCTCTATCTCGACTACGATAAACGCGAGGGCGAATGGCAGCCGAATATTTACGGCGAAAACAAAAATTTGGAAGCGATCGCATTTTTGCGGAAATTGAACGAAGCCGTTTTCCTTCGCTTCCCGCATACGTTGATGATCGCGGAAGAATCTACCGCCTGGGGGCTTGTGACAAAGCCCGGTTCGGTAGGCGGGTTAGGGTTCAATTTTAAGTGGAATATGGGTTGGATGAACGACGTGACTTCTTATATCTGTCTTAACCCGTTTTTCAGAATGAACAACCATAATAAGCTCACATTCTCTATGATGTATGCCTTTTCGGAGAATTACGTATTGCCTGTTTCCCATGACGAAGTGGTTTACGGAAAGGGTTCGCTGATTAGCAAAATGCCGGGCGAATATGAAGAAAAGTTTGCAGGCGTGCGCGCTTTTCTCGGTTATATGATTGCTCATCCCGGAAAGAAACTGAATTTTATGGGTTACGAATTCGGTCAGTTTAAGGAATGGGACTATCAAAAAGGTTTGGAATTCTTCTTGCGTGACGAATATGAAATGCACGCCAAACTATCCCTATATGTAAAAACGCTGAATGAATTCTATCGGGAGACGAGACCTTTTTACGAGGTAGAGGACTCTTGGGACGGGTTTGAGTGGTTGGCTGCGGACGACGCCGACCGAAACGCGGTTGCATTTATCCGCAGGGATAAAGACGGAAACGAAGTTATCGCGCTGATCAGTTTTTCGGGCGCGGACGCAGACGATTATCTGCTCGGCGTCAACAAAAAAGGAAAATACAGGATTATATTTAATTCGGATGAGGTAAAATACGGCGGCGGCGGAAAATTGAGAAAGCGCGTTTTGACGGCGGTAAAACGTCCCAGTCACGGAAAACAATATTCGATTCCGATCGCGTTGCCTAAATTAACTTGCCTATATCTTGTACGCGAACCCGATACGACAAAACGGGAAAATAAGGATTCCAAAACGGTGAAATCGTCCGCTAAGGCGGCGACAAAAAAACAAATAAAGGAAAATTCATAAGGGGGCATCAAATATGCTAAGAAAAAAGGAATGCGTAGCAATGTTGCTCGCGGGCGGACAGGGAAGCAGATTGTACGCGCTCACGAATAAGATTGCCAAACCAGCGGTAGCGTTCGGCGCGAAATATCGTATTATCGATTTTCCGCTGAGCAACTGCATTAACTCCGGGATCGATACGGTGGGGGTGCTGACGCAGTACGAGCCGCTCGAACTCAACGAATACATCGGAAACGGGCAGCCTTGGGATTTGGACCGTGCGTTCGGAGGGGTACATATCCTATCGCCGTATCAAGCGAAACAAAAATCTTCCTGGTTTGAAGGCACGGCAAACGCTATCTTCCAGAATATGAGTTTCATGAAGAAATACAACCCCGATTATATTTTAATTCTTTCGGGCGATCATATTTATAAGATGAATTATGCCGAAATGTTGAAGAGCCATATCGAAACGGGCGCGGATTGTACGATCGCCGCGATAGAAGTTCCCTTAAAGGAGGCTTCTCGTTTCGGAATTCTGAACACCAATCCGGACGGTTCCATTTATCAATTCGAAGAGAAACCCAAGGTTCCCAAGAGCAACCTGGCATCGATGGGTATTTATATCTTTACTGCCGAAAAATTGTTTAAGTATCTGGAAGCAGACGACGCGAATCCCGCTTCGAGCAAAGATTTCGGGAAAGACGTGCTTCCCGCCATGTTAAATGCAGGCGAAAAAATGTACTCTTATAAATTCAGCGGCTATTGGAAAGATGTAGGAACGATATCCTCTCTTTGGGAGTCGAATATGGATCTTTTAGGCGACGATCCCGCGTTCGACGTAGGGGACGCCGATTGGAAGATTCATTCGCGCAATCCGCTCGCTCCGCCCGAATATATCGGTAAAAACGCGAAAGTCGTAAATTCTATGATTGCACTCGGCTGCGAAATCGAAGGAACGGTGGAAAATTCCGTACTTGCAAGCAACGTGGTCGTGGAAGAGGGCGCAGTCGTGAAAGACAGTGTGATTATGGCGGGAACGGTCGTGAAAAAAGGCGCGGTCGTCACATATTCTATCGTAGACGAAGACGTTGTAATAGAGAAAAACGCAGAAGTCGGCTCGGATAAGAGCGAAAACGCGGGAATTTCCGTGTTAGGCAGAAAAATTACGATCGGCGAAGGCGCGCGCGTCGAAGCCGGTAAGATTTTGGATAAGGATTACAAGGGGGAATCAAACAATGGCTAATTCAACGGTAGGGGTCATCTTTTCCAACATACACGACAATAATCTTCCCGAACTTTCAAGCCACAGGACGATGGCGTCTATTCCTTACGGCGGCAGATACCGCTTAATCGATTTTGCGCTTTCCAATATGGTTAATTCGGGTATAACGACGGTAGGGATCGTCACGAAAAACAACTATCAATCGTTGATCGATCACCTGGGCAGCGGCAAGGACTGGGATTTGGCGCGGAAAGACGGGGGCATTATCCTTCTTCCGCCGTATTCGGATGAAGAAGACGTTCCTTATACTACTCGTTTGGAAGCTTTGAAGGGGATTACGGGATTCCTCAACCACAGGAAAGAGGAATACGTCGTTATTTCCGACTGCGACGGCGTGGCGCATATCGATATCGCGGACGTAGTGCGTTATCATGTGGAGAAACGAGCCGATATCACCATGGTTTACCATGAAGAAAGCGACGTGGAGTCTTCGTATTACATTACTTTGCAGCCGGACGAATCGGGCAGAGTACGCGGAATCAAGATTAATCCCAACGTAAAAAAATGCGACAAATTTAATCTTTACGTCAATATCATGGTAATCAACCGCGAATTTTTGATCAACATCATTCAAGACGCGGTGACAAGGGGATTATCCAGTTTCGGACGGGATATTCTCGTGAAAAATATCGACACCTTAAAAGTATACGGCTATGCTTTTAACGGATATTATGCGGGAATCAACTCTTTGCAAAAATATTACAAACACAGCATGGAGTTGCTTCGCAAAGATATTCGGGACGAGTTATTCGGCGCACGGGATATCTATACGAAAGTACGCGATTCCGCGCCTTCGAAATATTTTGACGGCGCGGCAGTGAGCAATACGCTTGTTTCCGACGGATGCATCATCGAAGGAACGGTCGAAAACAGCATTTTGTTCCGCGGAGTAAAAGTAGGAAAGGGTTGCGTCGTGAAAAATTCCATTATCATGCAGGATACCGTTTTGGAAACGGGCGTACATCTTAATTGTGTTATCACCGACAAAAACGTGGTAATTCGGGACAGACGGCATCTTTCCGGCTGCGAAGAGTTGCCTTACTTTATCGGAAAAGGAAGAATGATTTAACCGAAAGGGCAAAGAAAGGGGGAAATATATGGACACGGTTAAAAAATTTGAGGACAATAAAAACATAAACGCGGAGGAAAATACTTTGGAAAAGAAACCCGCTGCCGCAACGGTAAAAAAATCCGCTGAAAAGGCGAAAACAACTACGAATCAAGCGTCTGAAAAGGCGCCTGCCGAAAAGACGGTAAAGAAAGGGGTCGAAGTAATAGAAAACGTTCCGCTTGCCGAAGCGGAACCGCCTGCGGAGATTACCGTAATCCCCAAACAGAAGATTTTGTTTGTCGCTTCCGAAGCGGCTCCGTTTATCGCGACGGGCGGACTTGCCGAAGTAATCGGTTCTCTGTCCAAAGCGCTTGCGAAAGAAGGCGATAAGGACGTTCGCGTGATCATCCCGCTCTATCAAGATATTAAAAAGGAATTCAGAAAAGATTTCCGTTTTATCGGCAACATATTCGTGCCGCTTTCTTGGAGAAACCAGTATTGCGGGATTTTCGAGTACGTAAAAGATAACGTCGTCTTCTATTTTGTCGATAACGAATATTACTTTAAACGCCCGGGATGCTACGGTTATTATGACGACGGCGAACGGTTTGCTTTCTTCTGCCGCAGCGTAATGGAAATCATCGGGTTTTTGAATTTTTATCCCGACATCTTACATTGCCACGATTGGCAAGCGGCGCTCGCTGCGCTCTATCTCAAAACAATTTATTGTTTCCGCCCGGAATACCAATTTATCAAAGCGGTATTTACCATTCATAACATAGAATATCAAGGGAAATATTCTTTGGATATTCTTGAAGATCTGTTCGGTATTTCGTCCCGTTACCGCTATCTTGTCGAATATGACCGTTGTATTAATCTGATGAAAGGCGCAATCGAATGTTGCGAACGTTTTACGACGGTAAGTCCTACGTATGCGGGCGAAATCAAAGATCCTTACTATGCGCACGGATTAGACGGAATCGTTCGCAGAAACGAATTTAAACTTTGCGGGATACTCAACGGCATCGATACCGATTACTACAATCCCGAAACGGATAAGGCTTTGTTTGCAAATTATACTGCGGAAGATACGTCCGGAAAAGCGATTTGTAAAGAAGAATTGCAGCTTATGCTCAATCTTCCCGTAAAGCCCGATACGCCTATCATAGCTATGATTTCCCGTCTTGTCTCTCATAAAGGGCTTGATCTCGTAAAAGAGGTAATCGAACAAGCGCTTAGGCAGGACATACAATTTGTCATTTTGGGAACGGGCGATTCGGTTTACGAAAATTATTTTTCCGATCTTGCAAGAAGATATCAAGGGAAAGTCGTATCCGTCATATCTTTTAATTCCGATCTATCTCGGAAAATATATTCGGGCGCGGATCTCTTTTTAATGCCGAGCAAGAGCGAACCCTGCGGTCTTTCGCAGATGATCGCTTCCCGTTACGGTACGGTAGCTATCGTGCGCGAGACGGGGGGGTTGCGAGACAGTATTACGCCTTACGGGGCAGGCGGGAACGGATTCACTTTCCGCGACTACAACGCTTACGATATGCTCTATGTCATTAATTCTGCGATTGAAGTATATCACAACAAGGCGGAATGGAAAAAACTCGTAAAAAAGGCGATGACGACAGATTTTACTTGGGCGAAATCCGCCAAGTATTATCAAGGCTTATATGACGGATTAACCAAATAAAACAACGATAAAGAACAATGACGAAGAATGGAGAACCTATGGATAAATTAACGCTGCAAGAAGCACAAACACTCATCGGCGGGAAGCTGAGCCGTTATTTCGGGGTTAGCCCCGCCGAAGCGACGCGGGAACAGGTATACAAAGCGGTTGTTATGAGCGTGAGAGATATCATGCTCGAAAAGCGCCAGCAATTTCATATCAAAACGAAGAATGCGCGGGCAAAACGCGTATATTACCTTTGCATGGAATTTTTGATGGGACGATCCCTCAAAAACAGCGTCTATAATTTGGGCATTGCGGAAGCTATTGAAGGCGCGTTAAAGCAATATAAGCTTACGTTAGAGGATTTGTATGAGGAAGAACCGGACGCAGGACTCGGCAACGGCGGTTTGGGACGACTCGCCGCGTGCTTCCTTGACGGACTTGCAACGCAGGATTATCCCGCCATGGGTTTTTCCATTCTTTATCAGTACGGGCTGTTTAAACAGAAAATTGTGGACGGTTGGCAGATCGAATTGCCCGATGTTTGGCTTCCCGGCGGAGAATGCTGGTTGACGCAGCGCAGCGATAAACAATTCATCGTAAAATTTGACGGCGAGATCGAAGAACGATGGACGGATCACGGCATGGAGGTCGTTTATAAAAACGCCAAAGAAGTAGAGGCGACGGCATACGATATGATGGTGCCCGGAGCGGATTCGCAAGCGGTCAGCGTGTTGCGCCTTTGGCGTTCGCGCGCTGTTCAGAACTTTGATATGCGGCTTTTCTCGCAAGGCAATTATGACGAGGTTATGCGCGACGACAGCGAAGCTGAGTTGATTTCCAAAGTGCTGTATCCGTCGGATAACCATAACGAAGGAAAATCTTTACGGTTAAAGCAGCAATATTTTCTTGTTTCGGCTTCTTTGCAAAATATCATTTACGATCATAAGCGCAGATACGGTTCATTGGCATTGCTTCCGCAAATGGCGGCTATCCATATTAACGATACGCATCCTGCGCTTGCGATTCCGGAACTCATGAGACTTTTGGTCGATGAGAATTATTTTGAATGGAATATCGCGTGGAATATAACGACGGCAACTTGCGCCTATACCAATCATACCGTATTGGCGGAAGCACTTGAAACATGGTCGGAAGATTTGGTGTCACGTCGTTTGCCGCGTATATATAGTATTTTGAAGGAAATCAACCGTCGTTTCTGCGAGGATCTTTGGCAGAAATATCCCGGCGATTGGAACAAAATATCCCGTATGGCGATTTTAGCAAATCATACGGTACGAATGGCAAATCTATGCGTTATCGGTTCGCACAGCGTAAACGGCGTTTCGGAATTGCACAGCAAAATCATCAAAGAAAGTATTTTTAAGGATTTTTATGATTTTTCGCCGGAAAAATTTACCAATGTGACGAATGGGATTGCGCATCGCCGTTGGCTCAACCAATCCAATCCGGAATTGTGCGCGCTCATTACGGATTGCATTGGAGAAGGGTACGCGAAAGATGCTTCCAAACTCGCGGAATTGAATAAATTTAAAAACGATAAGAGCGTTCTGAAACGACTTGATGAAATCAAGCGCATAAAAAAGGTGCAGTTCTGCGATTATATTAAAAAGCAGCAAGGCGTAACGATTAATCCCGATACGCTTTTCGACGTACAGGCGAAACGTTTGCACGAGTATAAGAGACAGCTTTTGAACGTATTGCATATTATTTCCGATTATAGAGCATTGCTTGACAATCCGAATCTCGACATTCAACCCAAGACTTATCTTTTTGCGGCAAAAGCTGCCGCAGGGTACGAAATGGCGAAACAGACGATAAAACTCATTTGTTATCTTGCAGAAGATATTCGCAAACATCCCGAAATCAATGAAAAACTTAATGTAGTATTCCTTGAAAATTATAACGTTACGATGTCCGAAAAACTGATGCCCGCGTCGGAAATTTCAGAACAGATTTCTTTGGCGGGGAAAGAAGCGAGCGGAACAAGCAATATGAAGTTCATGATTAACGGCGCGCTTACGATCGGCACGTTAGACGGGGCAAACGTTGAAATGATGGAGCGGGTTGGTAAGGATAATATTTATATATTCGGACTAAACGCACAGGAAGTAAACGAGATTTGGAATAACGGTTACGCATCCAGTTCCTATTACAATCATAATCTTAATTTACGCCGAATCATAGAAGCTCTGATTATCGGATTTAACGGCGTTTCGTTTGCCGATATCGGAAACTATTTATTACGCAATATACCGGTGGCGGATCCGTATATGTGTCTTGCCGACTTTGAATCGTATACGCAAACGCAGAACGCAATGTCTGAACTTTACCGTAATGACAAGGAAAGCTGGAATAAAAAATCGCTTTGTAATATCGCGGCGGCGGGTTATTTTTCTGCCGACAGAAGCATTATGGAATACAGTAATAAAATTTGGAATTTGAAGCAGCTTCATTCATAAGCGGATCGCATAACAGAGTTAATTTATGAAATATTATTACAATCCGCTGGATAAGCAATGTAAAAATCCAATCGGCGCTTTTTCGCGGCATGAACCCGTAACTTTTAATATATACCACATTCGGGAACCGGAAGACGGACAGACCGCAGAAGTCTGTAATTTGGTCTTATATAAAGACGGACAACCGATAGAATTTTTTCAAATGAATCCGACCGATTACGGATGGACGCTTTCTGTATGCATTCATGATATCGGATTATATTTCTACTATTTTAAAATCGGCGGGCAATATCTTGCGTGCGGTAATTTACACAAGGGAATCATGGTTTGCAGCAATCCTGTTAATTGGCAGCTAACCGTCTACGACGAAGCGTTCCATACGCCGCAATGGTTTAAAGGCGGAATCATGTATCAGATCTTTCCCGACCGTTTCTATAAAGAAGGAGATTATCCGATTCCGTCCGATAAGATCTTACGGAAATGGGGAGAGCAGCCTTATTTCAGACCTAACGAAGAAGGAAAACTTTTAAATAACGACTTTTTCGGCGGAAACTTAAACGGCGTAAGAAAAAAACTCGGGTATTTACAATCGTTAGGTGTATCCGCTATTTATTTCAATCCGATATTCGAAGCGTATTCCAATCACCGTTACGATACGGCGGATTATCATATGATTGATCCCCTGCTTGGAACGGAAGAAGATTTTGACGCCTTGATATCGGAAGCGAAAGCATACGGCATTCGTATCATTTTGGACGGAGTTTTTAATCACACGGGTTCTGACAGCCGTTATTTTAACAAAAACGGAAGATACTCGGACGTCGGCGCGTACCAGTCGCGTCAATCGCCTTATTACGATTGGTATTCTTTTCGGGATTATCCGAATTCTTACGACAGTTGGTGGGGGATCGATACTCTTCCCGCCGTTAACGAACGTTCGGCTTCTTATCAAGAATTTATTTTCGGCGAAAACGGCGTACTGAAAAAATGGCTTCGTCATGGAATCGGCGGCTATCGGCTCGATGTGGCCGATGAATTGCCCGATTTCTTTTTGGAAAAATTGCGAAAAACGGTGAAAGAAGAAAATCCCGAGACGTTAGTTCTGGGTGAAGTTTGGGAGGATGCGTCTAATAAAATCGCTTACGGCGAACGTAGAAAATATTTTCAGGGGCGGGAGCTTGACAGCGTGATGAACTACCCGCTGAAAGATGCGATCATTCAATATGTGCAGACGGGAAACCTAAACGTTCTGAGAGAAACGATCGCGCTGTTAATCGATCACTATCCCAAATGCGTGCTCGACAGTTTGATGAATATTCTTGGCACGCACGATACTTATCGTATTTTAACCGTTCTCGGCGGAAAACAATGCGAAAATAAAGAAGAAATGGCGATTACAAGTCTTTCGGAATCCGAACGGGAAGAAGCCAAACAAAAATTAAAAACGGCGGCTGTTCTGCAATTTACGTTACCCGGCGTGCCTTGTATTTACTATGGAGACGAAGCGGGTATGGAAGGCTATTCCGATCCTTTTTGCCGTCAATGTTTTAATTGGAACGCCATAGACAACGACTTGACGGCATTCTTCAAACGATTGGGAGAGATCCGCAGAAAAGAACTGGGGGCAATTTTTTCCGACGGGATTTATCGTGAAGTTTATGCAAACGCTTCGTTTTTGCTGTATGAAAGAAAATCCTCGGCGGGTTCGGTATATATATTTACCAACTGTTCGTCGAACAAATATACTTTGCAATTTCAAGGGGTGTATCGTGAACACATTTCTCAAAAAGATCATGAAAACACCTTGGTCATTGACGGAAACTCCTATGGAATTCTTTCCAAAATATAGTTATTATGTCTGACATAATACACAAGGAATTGTATTTTTTGTTTTAATAACCACAAAAATGGATGTATCAAAAAGCTCACGCCGCGTTAAATGAACGAAATCAGAGATAAACGGCGGCGTATTTTATCATATTTTTCCGCCGTTTCCGTTCAGATCGTTTTGAGATATTTTGAGATATGATGTGTTAGTGTGTCTACGCTTTCACGGTTATCTGAAACGATTGGTAAAAAACCCGATTTTTATTGTTTTTTAGCCATAACTATTCTTAAAATTAGGCTTTTGCGAATAGTTACATCTCTTTCCCCTCTATAAAAACAGAAGAATTTTTTTATTTTAACTATTCGTAAAATTGACAAATTGCCGAGAATGTGATATACTTAGAACGATGAAAGATTTTTATCAGGAACGCAATATAAAAAATTTAGATAAGATCGATGAACTGCTTTCGGAGTTGCCCTATTTTTGCGAGGATTTTTTGCGCGGAGTCGAGCAGCGAACAAGCACGCTTACCCGATTAAACTATTGCTACGATTTGCGTATTTTTTTTGATTTTCTATCCAAGAAAAAATATCGCGGCCGTACCGTTCAAGAAATTACGCTGGAAGAATTGGACGGCGTGACCGATACGGATATCGAAATTTTTCTCAGTTATCTTTCCCATTACACTTTCCGCGGGAAACGCCTTTCCTGTAACGAACGGGCTAAGGCGCGCAAACTTTCCACCGTGCGTTCCATGTTTAAATACTTTTTTAATAAAGGATTAATCGAAGTAAACAACACGACGAAAGTATCTACGCCGAAATTACATGAAAAAGAGATTATAAGGTTAGAATCGGACGAGGTTTCATCGTTGATTGAGACAGCCGAGCACGGAAACGGACTCTCCCCCCATGCAGACGGCTATCATGCAAAGACAAAGGTACGGGACGCGGCTATATTGACGCTCTTCCTCGGAACGGGAATCCGAATTTCCGAACTTGTCGGGTTAAATAACGAGAGTATCAATTTTTCCGACAATTCCTTTTTAGTCACGCGTAAAGGCGGCAGCCAAGCGATTTTATATTTTTCGGAGGAGGTCGGCGAAGCGCTGGGCGCTTATCTCGCCCAAAAAGAAGAAGATCCGCGCGTGCCGAAAGACGAACACGCTCTCTTTCTTTCCATGCAATACCGAAGAATTACCGTTCGCGCAGTGGAGAATCTTGTTAAAAAATATGCTACGATTGTTACGCCGCTAAAAAAAATAACGCCGCATAAGCTACGTTCCACATATGGTACAAGTCTTTATCGGGCGACGGGAGATATTTATATTGTCGCCGATGTTTTAGGGCACAAGGACGTGAATACGACGCGTAAGCATTATGCGGCGATTACCGAGGATAACCGCCGTTCGGTGGCAAACGTCGTGCGCCTTCATAAAAAAGACGAGGATTCATAGCGCGAAAAAAGAGATCGGCTATGTCGTTCCCTTTTTGCTCGTCGATACCGTCGGATTTATCCGGGGACTCCCCACCTTTTTGGTCGAAACGTTCCGCTCAACGTCGGAAAGTGTACAAGAACGCCTTTATTTGCGTTCTTTATTCTTATCATTTTCGGATAAGATCGCGTCGATCTTAATACTGACAAAATCTTTGATGTCAAGACATTTCCCACAATTATCGCATATCTTGTTAGGATCGAGATCGCAAATCTCGCATTCTAAACAATTATCGCATTCCTTGTTTTCGTCCAAAACGCATCGTTGCATAGAATCACCTCTCTTGTTTTATTATAATACCAAATTTCAAAAAAAACAAATAAAAAATATCAAAAATCATAAAACATTTGTTTGCAATCTTATCGTATTTGTGTTATAATACGCTTAGGAGGCGGAATTATGATTGAAAGCGAAAAATTAAACGAAGTACTGCAATACATTAACCGTTATAGCGAAGAAAACGGTTTCCCCCCTACCGTGCGCGATATATGCGCCGATTTAGGGATCAAATCTACGGCAACCGCTTATAGTTATGTCAATCGTTTGCGCGAAATGGGACTTTTAAATAAAGCGGACAAAAAAAAGCGCGCGGTCGCTTTGAACACAGGCGATACGGTAAAGGTTCCTTTAATCGGCATGGTTACCGCCGGTCAGCCCATTCTCGCCATCGAAAATTACGACGGTTATTATACCCTTCCTTCTGCCGAATTCAAGGGAAACGAACTTTTTATGCTCCGCGTAAAGGGCGACAGCATGATCGACGCAGGAATTTATGAAGGCGATAAAATCGTCGTAAAAAAACAGGAGACCGCGGAAGACGGCGATATTGTGGTTGCATTGTTCGACGACGGCGTAAACGAAGGCGCAACGGTAAAGCGGTTTTTTAAACGAAACGACAAAATCATTCTTCATCCCGAAAACGAAACAATGTGCGACTTTGTTTTGGATGAAGTTACGATATTAGGAAAAGTAGTCGGATTATTACGCAGTTTATAATAATGAGGAACGAACAGAAATTATCATGAAAAAGAAATTCATTACATTTTTATTGCTTTTCACTTGCAGTTTTTTTCTTTTTGGGTGTGCGGGAAATACGCCCGAAAAGACGGCTATCGTAAAAATTAAAACGACGTGTATCGAAGCAGGATTTATTAGCACGGAGTACGTTCGCACGTTTGATTTTACGGCGAATACCGTACATGACGATTGCGTTGTTGATGAGGACTATATTCAAAGCGTTCTCGCCGGATACGCCGAATCGGAAGCCTTTCCCACTTATGAATCGTTTGAACAGTTTATTCGGGGAACATATAACGCTTCAAACGATATCGGGACTTTTACCGCGGCGCAATCGGAAGAATTGTTGAAAACGATTGAAAGTCTCGGTATTTTGGATTGGGAAGACGCTTATAGCATAAGCGACGAAGAAGCGGGCGGAAGCGGCAGAAGTTATATCGAAATCGTTTTTTCGGACGGAACGAAACGGGTAACGGAGTTTTATTACAGCTATCCGAAGAATTATGCCCGAATCCTGTTCTCTTTCGAAACTTGCCTCGGTTTTGGTTTGTATTACCAAAGTTCCGACAGTCAGTAAAACTTCTCATGGTATAAAGAAAGGCTTAATGGTAGATACGAGAAACGAAATACAACGGATTTTTAATACTTTTAAACGGGAAGTCCCAAGCATAGGACTTCCCGTTGAATCGTTCCAATACATTTTATTTTGTTCCAAACAGTCTGTCGCCCGCGTCTCCTAGCCCCGGTAGTATGTAACCGTTTTGATTGAGTTGCCTATCGAGCGTAGATACATAAACGGGAACGTCCGGATACGTTTCCGCTACTTTTTTGATTCCTTCCGGCGCGGCGATAATAGACATTAATTTGATTTTTTTGCATCCGCGTTTTTTTAACGCGGCAAGCGCGTCGCAAGCAGAACCGCCCGTCGCAAGCATAGGATCGACCAAAAATACCGTCTTGTCTTGAATTCCGTCGGGAAGTTTGCAATAATATTCCTGCGGCTCCAGCGTCTCTTCATTTCGGTACATCCCGATATGACCTACCCGCGCGGTGGGAAATACGACGTGAACGCCGTTTACCATGCCAAGACCCGCTCTCAAAATAGGAACGATAGCCACGCTTTCTTCGGGAACGCGATACTGCGTAGTTACTTCAAGCGGCGTTTCCACTTCGACGGGGACAAGTTCCACGTCTCGCATACTCTCATACGTCATGATCGTGGTGATTTCTTCGATCAGTTCGCGGAATTCTTTCATCCCTGTTTTTTTATCGCGCAAAATAGATACCTTGTGCTTGATCAGAGGATGATCGAAAATAAATACGTTCGGATAATCATTCATGTTTATTTCCCTCGCTATATGTTTTTGCGCCGTCGGCGCTTGCGGCTTCCGCCGTTTCTTCTTCGTTATGATTTTCTGTTTCTTCTGTTTGCGCTTCGTTCTTTTTTCTAATATTCACGAGTACGTTTGTCAAAATACCGAGAATGAGCGCGCAGGCGACTTCGGTAATATTTACTTGACCGAACGTAAGGCTCAATCCGCCGACGCCCGCGATCAAGATAACGGAAACGACAAACAGGTTGCGGTTGTCATTCAAATCGACGCTCTGTATCATCTTCAAACCGGAAACGGCGATAAATCCATAAAGAGCTATGCACACGCCGCCCATCACGCAAGAAGGTATGGTTGCCAGAAAAATCGTAAACGGTGCGATAAAGGAAACGACTATCGCAAAAATCGCCGTCGTCATAATCGTAATCACCGAAGCGTTGCCCGAAATTGCTACACAACCGACGGATTCTCCGTAAGTCGTATTGGGACAACCGCCGAAAAATGCGCCCGCGATCGAGCCGACGCCGTCGCCGAGGAGCGTTCTCGAAAGCCCGGGATCTTTTAACAAATCCGTTTCTATAATAGAAGATATATTTTTATGATCGGCAAGGTGTTCTGCAAATACGACGAACGCAACGGGAATATAGGCTACCGCAATCTGCCCGATATAGGCGCCAATGTTTGCATCTCCGAATTCAAACGAAAAAGCTTGTATGAAAGCAAAGCTCGGATACCATGCTTCCGCGGTCGTTAAGGTATCGAATTGAGAAAAATCAATCACTTTCAATGCGTCAACCCCGGCGGCGATCCCGATCGCCGTAAAAATAGCCGCTACAAGATAACCTGCGACGATGCCGATAATGAACGGAATCATTTTCATCATCTTTTTACCGTACACGGAACATATAATCGTAACGGCAAGCGTAACAAGACCGCAAATCAAAGCGACGTAAGGAGAACAAGTTGCGGTTCCCGTTGTAAGATCGCCGACGGCGTTCCCCGCAAGAGACAATCCGATGATCGCCACGGTCGGTCCTATCACGACTGCGGGCATAATTTTATCAATCCATTTTACGCCGGCAAATTTTACGATAACGGCGATGACAACATAGACGAGACCCGCAAAGACCGCGCCGAGAAGCAATCCGAAATAGCCGAGGGATACCGTAGAGCAAGCGCCGGCGAATGCGGAAGCCATCGAACCGAGGAAGGCAAAGGAACTACCCAAAAACACGGGGCTTTTGAATTTTGTAAATAGAAGATAAACGATCGTTCCAACGCCCGCCCCGAAAAGCGCGGCCGACTGCGACATGGCAGGATCGACGTTAAGCCCCGACCATGAGTTGATGACCGTTGGAACTGCGATTGTCGCCGCGAGAATCGCAAGCAGTTGTTGCAGGGCAAACAAGATGAGTTGTCCCACTTTGGGTTTGTCTTTGACTCCATAAATCATTTTCATTGGTATAACCTCACTTTTTTACGGATTCAATCCGTTGAATTCTTAAATTTTACGACGACTGCCGTTTTTGCAGTTTTGCGAGGAAAAAGCCTTCAAACCTGTCGTTCGGATGCAAGCACAGCGTTCCGTTTATGCAGGGAAGAAGTTCGCAGCCGAAAGAGCGATCGAGCGGAATGAGCGTCGCCCCCGTTTCGGCGATAACGCGCAAAAGGACGTCTTCGTTCTCCTGCCGAAGAACAGAGCAAGTGGAATATACAATCGTACCGCCCTTTTTTAGTAATTTCCACGCTTTCAACAACAACTTCTCCTGCAATACGGCGCAGTTTTCCACCAATTTTTCCGATATCTTTATTCGTTCGCCTTCTTGAATCGTTCCGCTGCCGCTGCATGGCGCGTCGAGCAGAATTTTATCGAAACGAAAGAATTCGTCGAGCTTTAAAGCGTCCTGATTCAAAAGCGTTACGCGGGGCGCGCCCTGCTTTTCTACGTTATATCGCAATCGATCGAAACGTATTTTATCTTTTTCGCAGGCGGTAATCAGCGTTTTTCCGCCCGAAAGAGCGGCGATTTCCGTTGTCTTTCCGCCGGGCGCCGCCGTCATGTCAAGCACGCTCTCCCCCGCTTCCGCATTTAAAACGAGCGGAGGAAGCATGGAAGATAGGCTTTGCAGATATATTTCGCCCTTTTCGTATATCTCCAAATCGCGCAGTTCACGCTCCGTAGAATGCGGACAGACGAGCGCGGCTTCAAACCAAGGGACTTCTTCAAACGGAACGGAATGCGCTCTTAATTGCTTTTTTACAGACTCCGCGTCGGTTTTTAAGGTGTTTACCCGCAGCGTAACGGCGCGTTTTTGCGCATAAGATGCAACAATACTTTTGCTCTCTTCTCCGTATTGCCGTTCTAACATCTTGACGAGGAATTCAGGCAACATCGTTTAAAACCGTTTCGACCATGTTTGCGGCGCGAACAAAAGTAAAATAGGGAAAATTTCCAATCTGCCGATCAGCATATCCGCCATCATAACAAGTTTCGAAGCCCAATCAAAGGCAAGATAAGACGAAGTCGCGCCCCACTCCGAAATGTTAGGTCCTACGTTATTAAACATAGTAATCACCGTGAAAAACGAGACGGAAAACCGATTCCCAAACAGGCACAGCAAAATAACCGACAACAAAATTACCAAAAGAAACAGCACGAAATATCCCGTGATGCTCTCCGTTTCCTGTCTTGTTAAAGGCTTTTTGTTTAATTTTACAAGATGCACGCTATTGGGACGGATCGCGTTCATCAAAGTCGCGCCGCCCGATTTGACGATCACTATCGCGCGTGAAAACTTAAATCCGCCGCCCGTACTTCCCGCGCAGGCGCCGAGAAGCGTAACGACGGTAAGGATCCCTTTTGCCGCCTCCGACCATTCGGAAAAATCCACCGTAGTGAATCCCGTTGTCGAAGCGATGGCGGAAACGGTAAACGCGGAATCCAACAACGCTTGTCCGAAACTTCCTACGGAAGAGACGATACAAACTGCGACGCTGACGATACAAACCGCAATATAAACGACATAAACGCGAAGCTCTTCGTTTTTGAGCGCAGTCGATATCTTTCCTATGGCAATCAAATAATAGATATTGAAATTAATAGAAAAGATAAGCATAAACGCGATCAGCACGATTTTAACATATAAGTTATAGGATAGGACGCTGTCGTTCAAAACCGCGAAACCGCCCGTACCCGCCGTAGAAAAAGAAAGATTAACGCTGTCGAAAAAAGACGTACCTCCGCAAAGCAAAAAAAGCATTTCCAAGATCGTAAGCGCGAGATAAATGTAATAGGAGATCGCGGCGGAATGACGAACCTTGCTCACCAATTTGCCCACCTGCGGACCGGGAGATTCAAATTTCATGATTTGGAACGTACTTCCGTCCGAAGACGGGATGACTGCAAGCAAAAATACGAGAATGCCCATACCGCCCAACCAATGGGTTAAAGAGCGCCACATAAGAATTCCGTGCGAAAGACCTTCGATATCGTCGAAAATCGTCGCGCCCGTCGTCGTAAAGCCGCTGATCGCTTCGAACACGGCGTTAAAATAGTTGCAGGCGCCGACAAAAACAAAGGGAAGCGCTCCGATTAAGGATACGAGAATCCAAGACAGTCCGACGATGACGAGTCCCTCTTTCGTGCCTATCTTTCGGCTTTTCGGCGCTTTCGGCGCGCACAAAAAGCCCGCGCCTACAAACACGAGAGCGCTGTAAACGAAAGCGAGCGCCGTTTCCCATTCCCGATAGCACAGCGCCGTGAGCAAAGGAATGGCGAGAAACACGGCGATAATCTTGAAAATCGAACCCATATAGTAGAAGATCGCACGGTAATTCATGTATCTAAAACGTCCTCTAATTCGAGTATGATTTTTTCCGATGATATTACGACGAGGTCATCGTTTGCGCCAAGCACAAAATTTCCGTCGGGAATATAGGTGTTTTTTCCGCGTACGGCGGCAGCTATCAGAATGCCTTTTTTCAAAGAAAGCTCTTTTAACGCTTTTCCCGCAAAAAGAGCGTTCCCCTCCACGTTAAAAAGAAGCGCTTCGACCTTTTCGTTAGACAGCTTGTACATGGCTTTTACGCCCCCTTCCCGCACGTCCAACGAGCGCAGATGACGGGCAAGTTCCGCCGCGATCAAGCGGTAAGGCGAAATCACCGTGTCTATCCCCACCGTTTCCAAAATATCCCGATAAGAATCTCCCCGCAATACGGTAATCGTCTTTTTTACGCCTTTTTTTTGACCGAAAAGAGCCGTCACGATGTTATTTTCGTCATAATGGGACATACACACGAGCGCGTCCGCTCCGCCGATTCCTTCGCTTTCCAACACACGGCGGTCGGTATAATCTCCGACGGCTACGTTCGCGCGCGCCAATTCGCCTTTCATTTTTTCTCCGCGGTCGGAAGAGTTACAAATAATTTTTACGAAAAATCCGCTCTCTTCCAATTCCCGCGCAAGATAAAATACGTCGTCTCCCCCACCCAATATCATTACCGATTGCGCTTTGGGCATAAAAATACCGCAACTTCTAAAAAAGTTGCGCATATCGGTGTAACGCGCGCATACGCTCAGAACGTCGCCCGCATGAAGCGCGAATTGTCCGTCGGGGACGAAAACTTTGTCTCCGCGTTCGATCGCTACGATGAGCACGGCGCCCTTTATTTTTTTTCTGATTTCGCTTAACGTCAATCCTTCGAGTTTGCTGTTTTGCGGCAGCTTGAATTCCATTACGGTTACCTTTCCGCCGGAAAAATGATTGACCTTCATCGCCGCGGGAAAACGGAGAATGCGTAGCATTTCCTGTGCGGCGGATTGTTCGGGATTGACGAGCATTCCGATCCCCAACCGTTCGCGCAAAAATTCGAATTGAGCGTAATATTCGGGATCGCGTACCTGTGCGACAAGATTTTTCGCTCCGAGTTCTCTCGCAACGATACAACATAAAATGTTGTTTTCGTCCTGCGGAGTAACGGAAATCAGCATGTCGCATTTTTCAACGCCCGCTTCTTTTAAGATTTCGCCGTTACAGCCGTTTCCGCAAATCCCTTGAATATCGTATTTATTCACGCAGTCTTGTAAAATAAGCGAATTGCGTTCCACCGCGACGATATCGTGACCTTCGCGGCATAATTCTTCGGCGAGCGTTGTGCCCATTCTCCCCATTCCGATAATGATGACCTTCATACCTATCCTTTAATCAGATCAATAAAAAGTAGCCAATTCCTGTTCCGGAGGCTCGCAATAATCCAATTCGCTTGCTTTTAAAACAGGTCCTTCCTGCCCATAAATTTTATGATACTCGATATCGATTCTTGCGGTAACAAGCACCCAATCGCGCGTTTTCAGCGGCAAAGACGAAGCGTGTTTGACGACCATGCCGCTGTATGCGATATCCGCTTCGCAACAGGTCATAATATGCCGTCCGAGAACGATCGTACCCGCTTTCATGCGTTTATCCGTGGCGACAAGCCCCTTAAAACGCACTATTTTTCCCTTGTATTTTTGCATATCTTCCATTAAATCACGGTAGAAAAAAGCATAATCGCGGTCTTCAATCTCAATGATTTTCGCTTCGATATCAAACGGCAACGGATCCTCTATCTCGTCGTATTCCGCCTGCCCGCCGACGTGTTCGTACACGATACCCGGCCGGCGCGAAATCGCGCGTATAATCTTATGGAATTCTTCTTGGGAATCGGTCTCCCGAAAACGGTTAAAAACCGTCATGTCCGCATATTGCACCTTATCGAATACGAGCTGGCGCATATTCTGATTATATGAAAGGAACGTTGCGGAATCAAAGAAAGTCATCACTTGCGCGATCATCCAGCCGTCCGGCATGGCGTCGAAGAATTTATCGAGCGTCCACATTCCGTTGTATTCCACAACGACGCGCTCGACCGTATGCTTTTTGGTAAGCGCAGTAAGAGTGGCGAGCGTTAAATCTTCTTCCCCCATAAATTCGATTACGCATTTTTTTACGGCAAAACGGGAAGAATCGTATTCCTCTTCTCCCTCTTCCAAGACAAGCAATAACGTATTTTCGCCCGAATCAAACCGCTCGTCTTCAAATGTTTCTTGAATAAATTTTGTCTTTCCCGATTCGAGAAAACCGAGAAAGAGATAAACGGGTATTTCTTTTACCATAAATTATTTTAAAAACAAATCTGCAAGTCTTTGTTCTTCAAGGTTGCAGCCGATTACGCAGAGTCTGCCCGTAACCATAGGAGCTCCTTCGCGCACCTCGGCTTCTTCGGGAACATAATCGAAATGAAGCCATGCGCCGTCGCCGTCTACGATCCCTTTTGCGCGCAATACCTGACCGTATTCGCCGCTATCCAATGCGGTAAGCGCTGCGGTGAGCGCTTCTTTCGAGAATTTTTTCGCTGTTTCTACGCCCCAGCTTGTAAATATTTCATCTGCATGGTGATGATGGTGATGTTCGTGCTCGTCGTCGTGATCGTGGTGATGGCAATGTTCGTGCTCGTCGTCGTGATCGTGGCAATGTTCGTGCTCGTCGTCGTGATCGTGGTGATGGCAATGCTCGTGCTCGTCGTCATGATCATGGCAATGCTCATGCTCCTCTTGCGCAAGACGTTC
>CAYZTP010000001.1:32619-111776 GCA_964481555.1 uncultured Clostridia bacterium
CGTGCTCGTCGTCATGATCATGGCAATGCTCATGCTCCTCTTGCGCAAGACGTTCAAGCTCCGCATTCAAGCTATCTTTCTGTTCCATGGCGGCAAGAATATCTTTCCCCGTAAGCTGATTCCAATCGGTGGTAACGATCGTCGCCCGAGTGTGTTCTTTCAAAAGAGCGACGGCTTCGTTCATCTTCTCTGCGGAAAGCGAAGCGATATGCGACAATATCACGCAGCTTGCGTTCTCCACTTGATCGAGGAAAAATTCCCCGAAATTTTTCAAATACATTTTACACTTTTTGGCGTCGACTACCGTGCAGAACGCGTTTAGCTCGCTGTTCTTCACGTCCGCGCGTTTAACGGCGCGGATTACGTCGGAAAGTTTCCCTACGCCTGAAGGCTCGATCACAATGCGCTCCGGAGCAAATTTAACCGCAACTTCTTGTAATGCTTTGGCGAAATCTCCGACGAGCGAACAGCAGATACAGCCGGAGTTCATTTCGGTAATTTCGATTCCCGCGTCTTTTAAAAATCCGCCGTCAACGCCGATTTCGCCGAATTCGTTTTCTATAAGAACTACTTTTTCGCCCGTATAAGCTTCTTGAATCAATTTTTTGATAAGCGTCGTTTTTCCCGCACCCAAAAACCCTGAAAAAATATCGATTTTAATCATACTTGTCTCCTTTTTCGACTTTAAATCGCCCAATTTCCGTTTTTAAATATCTGTACGCGCTCGCCCTTCTTGGTCACGCCGACGATATCGAGATCGCGCGAGCCGATCATAAAATCGACGTGAATAATACTGTCGTTAACGCCTTTTTCGCGCAATTCTTCAATCGTCATGTTTTCAAATCCGCGCACGCATTCGTTAAACCCTGCGCCGAGCGCCAAATGACAGCTTGCGTTTTCGTCAAACAGCGTATTATAGAAAAGCAATCCCGAATTGTTGATGGGCGAATCATAGGCGATCAACGCGCATTCACCGAGTTTGCAGGCGCCTTCGTCCATGTGAATCATCTTTTCGAGCAAATGCCGGTTTTTCTCCGCTTTTACTTCGACGACCTTTCCTCCTTCGAAACGGACGGAGAAGTTTTCGATCAGTTCGCCTTGATAAGAAAGCGGTTTCACGGAATAGACGATTCCTTCCGCTTCTCCCGATTTGGGCGACGTGAAAATTTCTTCCGTCGGAATATTGGGATTATAGCGGTTGCCCGAAAGCGTCTCTTCGCCGCCGCCTTTAAACACGCTTTCCGGCATAAGCCCGACTTTAAAATCGGTTCCGTTGGAAGATTTATATTCGAGAGAAATCAATCCCAATCGATTGAGTTTATCGCAGCGGGCAGACAATTCGTCGTTATGTCTCGCCCAATCGCGAACGGGATCCGCACCGTCTGCGCGCGAAGCTTTTAAAATCGCCTCCCACAGTTTCTCAACGGCGGTATTCACCGTGAAATCGGGAAATACTTTTTTCGCCCACGCCTTTCCGGGAACGGCCGCGATACACCATTGGTATTTATTGTCCATTGCGTCGCGGTAAGGTTTTACTACTTTTCTTCGAGCCGTACTTACCGCTGTGAATTTTTCCTGATCGACCCCTTTCAATCCGTCCGGATCCTCCGATTCAAGATAAAGCATTGCGGGAAGCTCTTGTTTTTTCAGTTCAAGTTTTTCGATTTCCCACTTTTCTACGGTCGCAAGTTTTTCTTCTTTCGCATATTTATAGTGCAGTTTGGCAAGCGGTTGATGGGAAAATTCCACCGTCACTTTACCCGCGCCCGCGCGGTAAAGCTCTTCGACTACCATTTCAACGAATTCGGGTTGATCAAGCTCCGTTTGTACGATTACCCATTGCCCTTTTTTTACGTTGACGCCTGTTTTTGCAAGTAATTTTGCATATCGGCGCATTTGCAATTTGTTCATTCCGTTCCTCCGTTCTTTTCCACACTATTATACAGCTTATAAATATTTTCGTCAACCAATAACAGATAAAATTACGCGACTTTCGCCGCGTAACGTTTCATTGCAAATATAAAACCACTTTTTTTTCCGCCAGACTGCGCGGAACGTCTATCACGCGCTGGTTGGACGATCCGCGGAATTTCAAACGGATATTTTTCAACTCCTCGACAAATCTGCCGTCTACAAGTACGTCTAAGCAGGATATAAACTCGCGCGTTACTTCGGTATTTGCCTGCGCTTCGGCAATCGCGCCGTCAAGATAAGTATAACCCGTATAACACCAAATGTTTTTACGGGGGAAGCGTTCTTTTACGCGCGTTACAAACGGCAGAAGAGCGCGTTGATTTTCCGGTTCGAAAGGATCGCCTCCGAGAAGCGTCAGTCCCGCGATATAATCGGGCGCGAGCGCTTCGAAAACAAGAGACTCCGCCCGTTCGTCAAACGGTTTTCCGTAAGAAAAATCCCACGCGATCTCGTTAAAACAATTCTTGCAACGCCGTCTGCAACCCGAAACGAAGAGGGATACTCTTACCCCCTCTCCGTTCGCGATATCCGTCGTTTTTAGCTCCGCATAGTACATATCGTTTACAAATGAAGCACTCTGTCTTTAATTTCTTGCGTTCTGCCCTGATTCCAAAATTGCGTTCCGATATAGCCGCAAGTTCTGCGCGCGACATTCATTTTGCTTTGGTCACGGTTATGGCAACAAGGACACTCCCAAAGCAGTTTGCCGTCCTCTTCGACGATTCTGATCTCGCCGTCGTAGCCGCATACCTGACAATAATCGCTCTTGGTGTTCAGTTCCGCATACATGATATTGTCGTAAATATATTGCATGACGGAGAGGACGGCGGGAATATTGTCTTGCATATTGGGAACTTCTACATAAGAGATCGCGCCGCCGGGAGAAAGTTGCTGGAATTCGCTTTCAAATTTCAGCTTGGTAAATGCGTCGATCTTCTCGCTTACATGGACGTGATAACTATTGGTGATATAATTTTTATCGGTTACGCCGGGGATGATTCCAAACCGTTTTTGCAGCGCTTTGGCAAATTTATACGTCGTGCTTTCGAGCGGCGTGCCGTAAAGTGAAAAATCGATGTTTTCCTTTTCTTTCCATTCCTTGCATTTGTCGTTCATGTGTTGCATGACGGAGAGCGCAAACGGTTTTGCCTCTTCGTCTGTATGCGATTTGCCCGTCATATATTTCGTACATTCGTACAACCCCGCGTAACCGAGCGATATCGTCGAATAACCGCCGTATAGCAGCTTGTCGATCGGTTCGCCTTTTTTTAAACGGGCGAGCGCTCCGTATTGCCACAAAATGGGCGCGGCGTCGGAAAGCGTCCCTTTTAAACGGTAATGCCGCTGCATTAAAGCGCGGTAGCAGAGTTCGAGCCTCTCGTCGAAAATCTCCCAAAACTTCTGCACATCGCCGCCCGAAGTAAGCGCGACGTCTACCAAATTGATGGTTACGACCCCTTGGTTGAATCTGCCGTAATATTTCGGCTTGCCGTTCTCATCTATATACGGGGTTAAAAAGCTGCGGCAACCCATACAGGTATAACAATGTCCTTCGCCGTTTTTATCGACTTTATATTCGAGCATTTTCTTTTCGGAAATATAGTCGGGTACCATCCGCTTCGCCGTGCATTGCGCTGCCAGTTTTGTTAAATACCAATAGCGGCTCCCTTCGCGCACGTTATCCTCTTCCAAAACGTAAATGAGTTTGGGAAATGCGGGAGTGACCCATACGCCCGATTCATTTTTTACGCCTTGAATACGCTGTTTGAGCGTCTCTTCGATAATCATCGCCAGATCTTCGCGCTCGCGCTCATCCTTTGCCTCGCCCAAATACATAAAAACGGTTACGAAAGGCGCTTGTCCGTTGGTGGTGAGCAGCGTGACGACTTGATATTGAATGGTTTGAATCCCCTTTTTAATCTCGTCGCGTAAACGTTTTTCGGCAATCCGCGCGATGTGCGTTTCGTCCGTGATTCCCACGAGCGCAAGTTCTTCTTTTACGTCTTTGCGAATTTTTTGACGGCTGATTTCCACAAACGGCGCAAGATGCGTAAGCGAAATGCTCTGACCGCCGTATTGGTTGGAAGCGACTTGCGCGATAATCTGCGTCGCGATATTGCACGCCGTCGAAAAGGAGTGGGGCTTTTCGATATAAGTACCCGAAATCACCGTGCCGTTTTGCAACATATCTTCCAGGTTTACCAGATCGCAGTTGTGCATATGTTGGGCAAAATAATCCGCGTCGTGAAAATGAATGAGTCCTTCGTCGTGCGCGCGTACGATATCTGCGGGCAATAGCAGACGGCGCGTCAGATCTTTCGATACTTCGCCTGCCATATAATCTCTTTGAACGGAGTTTACCGTCGGATTTTTATTGGAGTTTTCTTGTTTGACTTCTTCGTTATTGCATTCTATTAAAGTAAGGATCTGTGCGTCGGTCGTATTCGACGTTCTTACCAGCGAACGCGTATAACGGTAAGTAATATATTTCCGTGCGACGGCGAACGCCTTCTGATCCATAATTTGGTTTTCGACGAAGTCTTGAATTTCTTCAACGTTTACGGCGCGGTTCAAATCTCCCGCGCGGGCGGCTACTTTTTTCGCGATTACGTCGACTTGTTCTTCGCTGAGTCGGTTATCCTCGCTCACTTCGTTATTGGCTTTGCGAATCGCGTTAACGATCTTTTCAAGATCGAACGCGACCTCCGTTCCGTTACGCTTGATAATTTTCATAATTTTCTCCTTATACTGAGGTAAAAAACGTTCCCCGTTTGAAGGGAACGTCTCTATTATATAGCATCTGATTCGTCTTGTCAAGCGTTTGGCGCAATATTTTGTAAAAATTTTTATTTCAACCACAATATATTGTGGTTGAAAGCTTTTTTTCGCTTGATCGTGCGTGAAACATACTGCGCCGAAAGTTACACGCTAAATCAAATTAGTGCCGTTAATCACCAAAGAATATTTACAGCCCAAATATTCGGCCGCGCGGCGGCAAAGCTGCATACGGTTAAAGTAAATTTCGAAATAATCCATTACGGAACATATATTCGTATCTATTTCGATTTTTAATGCGATTACCGCGGCTTGTTTGTCGACGGTAAGATAGGATTTCTCTGCCGCAAGATTTACGCGGTCGTGAATGTTGGCGTTTAAAACGTTTTCAATCTCTTTCTTCACGCGGGACTTGTGCACGTCCGCTTTATCGGCAAGAATGAGAGCCGCGGAAATATCGGAAACAGGCAAACCGAACGTTTCGTCATGGTTACCAATCGCTGCCATGACCTGCGCCGCATCATAAGGATCCATACCGAGACGCAGCAAGATACGGTAAGCGAGCGCCGCGCCGCTCATGGCGTGATCCTGTCGGTTGATACAATTACCGATATCGTGCAGATAGCCCGCGATTTCGGCAAGGCGGACTTGTTCGTCGCTTTTTCCGAGGGAACGCAGAACATCCCCCGACCATTTGCTTACGATGCTCGAATGGCGGCGGGAATGCTCCGTAAAACCGAGAGCCTCGATCGAGCGTTCGGACATCGTCATAATGGCTTCCACTTCCCGATCGCTTTTGAGCATAGACACACTGACCAATTTATATCTCCGTCACGGTCAAACCGCTATATATTTCTTCGTATTTCTGCCGCGTGAAAGAAATCGTTCCGAACGTGGTAACCGTAGCGGTTCCCGCGGCAACGCCTGCGCGAAGAATATCGGGTAACGAAGCGCCCTCTTTCATTTTTACGGCTGCGGCGGCGACCATACCGTCTCCCGCGCCCACCGTCGAATTGACGGCGACGTTGATACTCTTACAATAATAATGACGGTTTCCGTTGGTAATAATCGCGCCGTCTCTCCCGAGCGAAAGCAAAACGGTTTTCGCGCCGCGGTCGATTAATTCTCTGCATCCCGCTAGCATATCGTCTTTATCCCGAAATTCCCTGCCGAGCGTCCCCTCCAATTCTTCGATGTTGGGTTTTACAAGATCTACTCCCGCTTCGAGAGCGGCAATGAGCTTCGTTCCCTCCGTATCCGCTATTTTCAACGAATTCGGATCGACGGCTTTAAACAGCTCCCGGTAATAACCGGCGTCTACCCCGCGGGGAAGTCCGCCTGAAATAACCGTAATTTCCGAATGCGACGAAACATCGCGAATCATCTGCAAAAGCTCCATTAACTTATTTTCGCTCACCTGTCCGCCGATATCGTTGATTTCGGTCAGCATGGATTTCTTGTCGATGCACTTGTAATTTTCGCGCACTCTGCCGCTGTTCCATACAAAAGAAAAGGGAACTCCTTCCTTATCGAGCGTCTGCTCGAACATCGTCCCGCTTTCGTTATACATGAATCCCGTGGCAAACGCCTCCGCGCCAAGCCTCGAAATTCCGATCGCCACATTGATTGCTTTTCCCGTAAAAGAAAGCGTTTTGTTCTTTACCACGTTTACTTTTCCGATGTTTAATGCGTCCAGTTCAATGGTAACATCGATACTCGGACTCATGCAAACAGTTAAAATCATAACGATCCCCCTTATTCTTTGCGGAAGCCGAAAAAACGTTTCCGATTCGCTTCGCTATCAGAATAGCTTCATTATATTACATTTTACAGAAAATTTCAATAGGCAAAGCGAAAGTTTTTTCGGATTCAATCATGATTTCACAAAAAACCCGCAATCATGCGGGCTTTTTTCCGAATGCGAACTCTTGCAATCTTTCACATCGAAATCATTTGCAAAGTTTCGTACAATTCATAGTTAAATTTCTTTTTCATGGAAACCGCTTCGATGATATCCATATCGATGATTTCGTTCTTATGGATGCCCACCACGCGGTTTCCGATTTCATCTTTGAGAAGACGAGCCGCTTTGTTTCCGAATTGCGCCGCAAGCATTCTGTCCGCCATAGAAGGAGAACCGCCGCGCTGAACGTGACCGATCGTAGTTGCGCGGACGGAATAAGTCGTATTCTCCTGCAACTGCTTGGCAAACGCTTCCGCGCTCATTACGCCTTCCGCCACGATAATAATGTTGGAATGTTTTCCGTTGGCGCGGGAGCGGTTGATGCGCATAACGATATCCTCCATATCGTAGGCGATTTCGGGAACCACGATAATCTCCGCGCCCGACGCGATTCCCGCATACAACGCGATATCGCCGCAGTGCCGACCCATCACTTCGACAACGGAGATGCGTTCGTGCGAATTCATCGTGTCGCGCAATTTATTGATGATTTCGAGACAGGTATTTACCGCCGTATCGAAACCGAGCGTATAGTCGGTATATTCTAGGTCGTTATCGATCGTTCCGGGAATGCCGATGGTGGGAATGCCGTAATTTTCCGTAAGGCATTTCGCGCCGCGAAAAGATCCGTCGCCGCCGATCACCACAAGTCCTTCGATCCCCCGCCTTTCAAGCGTGGCAACCGCTTGTTTCTGACCGTCCACCGTCAGCATTTCGAGACAACGCGCCGTACGAAGTTTTGTTCCTCCGCGTTGAACGATATCGGAAACACTGCGCATTTCCATGGGCATCATTCTGTCTTCGATCAGCCCCGCGTAACCGCGTTCTATGCCGTAGACCTCCATACCGTAATAAATTGCCGTACGGACAACCGCGCGAATCGCCGCATTCATTCCGGGCGCGTCGCCCCCGCTCGTCAAAATTCCGATTCTTTTCATAACAATGAACCTCCGTCCACTTTTGTAGCATATCTATTATAGCAGAAAAAAAAGGAAAAGAAAAGTGGTTTTTAAAAATTTCCCGATGAATTATATCAGCTTAATACATCTTTCCGGCAAAAACGTGCGCAACTCCGCCAATAACGCTCGCGTTATACGCACCCGATATTCATACCGCTTTCCGCCGAACAGAATTTTCGCCATCGTGTCTCCCGCATATTCCTCTATCGCTTCGATCAGCTCTTCGAACTCGTCCGTCTCCATTCCGCGCGCGTCAAGCCACAATACTTGTTCATGCGTTTTCTGTTCTTCGGACGGCTCTTTCTCCCTTTCTTCGGGAAGAATAAATTCCGTTATCGTATCGGGAACGATGACGGGAAGCTTTTCGGGCGCGATATCCAGCTTGCCCGTAATTCTTACTACGATGTCCTGTTTGATAAAGGGTTTGATTTTATCATATACGCGCGGAAACGCAAGACAATCGATGCTGCCGTACAAATCCTCCACCGTGACGAACGCCATAACCGCGCCCGCCTTAGTGGTTATTTTCTTGATCGAAGATACAATTCCGCCCATAGAAACGGATTGTCCGTTTACGACCTGCTGATACGTTCGTTCGCCCGTCTCCTCGTCTTCCTCGTAATCCGCAAGCATACCGCAGTGGAAATTGCAATCCCGAAAATACTCCGCATACCGTTGGAAAGGATGACCGCTTACATAAACGCCCAAAACGGATTTCTCTTTGGAAAGCAATTCCTGTACGTTCCATTCCGGAATTTCGGGATAGTCGGCTTGAGGAGCTTCTTCCTTGATGATTTCGCCGAACATCGACATTTGCGCGCTGTTTTTTTGTTTATCGATTCCGGATACGCGCTTCATCAGTTCTTCATACACGGCGATGTATTGCGAACGGTGTTTTCCCATACCGTCGAAAGCGCCGCCGAGGATAAGGCTTTCAACCATGCGTTTATTGACGAATTTCGTGCAGCGCAATAAAAAGTCGGAAAAATCGCGGAATAGTCCGTTTTGCACGCGCTCTTCTATAATGCTTTCCATTGCGGAGATGCCTACGCCGCGCAAAGCGCAAAGCCCGAAACGGAGTCCGTCTCCTTCCACCGAGAAAAATGCTTTGGACTTATTTACGTCGGGCGGATAAACCGCAATATTTTTTTCTTTCATATAGACGACGTATTTGGCGATCTCTTCTATTTTTGTGATACGGTTGTTTAAAACGCCTGCCAAAAATTCTTTGGGGTAGTAGCGTTTGAGATAAGCGGTTTGATAGGTGATAACCGCATATGCCGCCGCGTGCGATTTGTTGAACGCATAGGAAGCGAAACTCTCCATTTGTCCGAATAATTCCGTAGCGACCTCGGGAGCAATCCCGTGCGCGGCGCATCCCGTAATATTGCCGCCCTTGTCGATATCTCCGTAAATGAACTTATCCTTTTGCTGCATCAGTTCGTTGCGGTGCTTTTTTGCCATCGCTCTGCGTACAAGATCCGCTTGTCCGAGCGAATATCCCGCAAGATTTTGGAAAATCTGCATGACTTGTTCTTGATAGATGATCGTGCCGTACGTCTTTTCAAGAATAGGTTTCAAAAGAGGCGTTAAATAATCGATATGTTCGGGATCCGCCCTGTTTTTTAGGTATGCGGGAATAAAGTCCATTGGCCCCGGGCGGTAGAGAGAGATGCCCGCGATGAGATCTTCGAGACAAGTCGGTTGAAGCTGTTTCATAAACCGTTTCATGCCGCCTTGTTCCAGTTGGAATACCGCATCGGTATCGCCTTCCGAAATCAGTTCATAAGCGCCTTGATCGTTACAATCCTGCCCGAATACGATGGTTTCGCCCGTATCTTCTTTGATATAATCGAGCGTCTTTTTGATATCGGTCAGCGTCGTAAGCGCGAGGAAGTCCATTTTCAGCATGCCGATGGACTCCACTTCTTTCATATCGAACTGAGTCGTAATGTCCTCTCCGTTACGGGAGAGCGGAACGTTGTCGGCAATTTTTTTTCTGCAAATGACGACGCCGGCGGCGTGCATTCCGGTTTGACGAGGCATTCCTTCGAGCTTTAATCCCATATCGATAACGCGCTTCATATTATCGCCCGAATTATAGATATCGATAAAATCCTGATTGCGTTTGCCCTCCAATGCGGAAAGAGTTTTTAACGCTTCATCATGTTTATCGGGATCGCCTTCCGTCTCTTGAACGTTCAGCGCCGCTTTTTCGATGTTCAGCCCCAGCAAATCGGCAATGCTCGATTTACCGTCCATGAGCTTGGTAATGCGATCCGTTTCCGAATAAGGGATACGCATTACGCGCCCAACGTCTTTAATGACCGCGCGGGAAGCAAGCGTCCCGAACGTAACAATTTGCGCAACGTTTTCGGGATGATAACGTCTGCGGACGTATTCGATGGTTTCCGCTCTGCGCTCGGTGCAGAAATCGACGTCGAAGTCGGGCATGGATACGCGATCCGGATTCAAAAAACGCTCAAACAGCAAATCGTATCGAAGCGGATCGACGTTCGTAATTCCGATCGCGTAGGCAACGATACTGCCCACGCCCGATCCGCGGCCGGGTCCTACCGGAATATCGTTGAGCCGCGACCAGTTGATGTAATCCCATACGATTAAATAGTAATCGGCGAACCCCATTTTAATGATGATATTCAATTCGTATTCGGCGCGCGCTCTGATTTCTTCCGTTACGGGGGAATAGCGTTTTGGAAGCCCCTCTTCTGTCAGCCGCCGCAAAAAGTCGGGAGAGGAAGATCCGTCGTCCGCCGTATAAAGCGGGATCAGCGATTTATCGTAAATGGGTACGCCTTTTTCCGTAAGGTTAAAGGGCGTATCCGTATCGGAAACCTTATTTGCGATTACCCTTGTGTTTGCAATCGCTTCGGGCAAGTCGGGAAAAAGCGCCGCCATTTCGTCGCCCGATTTCATATAAAACTCATGCGTTTGCATCTTCATGCGCGCGGGGTCGTCGAGCGTACTCTTTGTCTGAATACACAACAGCACGTCCTGCATCTCCCAATCCTCTTTTTTGAGGTAATGCACGTCGTTCGTCGCTACGAGGGGAATTCCCGTTTCGCGCGAAATGCGTATGATAAGAGGAAGGATCTGCTTTTGCTCGGGTATTCCGTGATCTTGAATTTCCAAATAGAAATCCTCGCCGTATATCTCGCGCATGGAAAGAGCAAACTGTTTTGCGCCGTCGTAATCTCCCGCCATTAACAGACGCGGTAGTCTGCCCGCCAAACAGGCGGAAAGACATATGACGCCCTCCGAGTGGTCTTTCAGAATGGAGTAATCGATTCGCGGACGGTAATAAAAGCCGTCTACAAACGCCAGAGAATCGAGCTGAACGAGGTTTATGTATCCCGCCTTATTTTTCGCAAGCAAAATCAAATGATCGGCATGACGGTCTGTTTTCTTGCGGTAATCGTCTACGACATAAAATTCGCAGCCGACGATCGCCTTGATTCCCGCGCTTTTACACGCTTCGGAAAACCGAAGCGAAGCGTACATATTGCCGTGGTCGGTAACGGCGACGGCGTCGATATTATTTTGTGTGCAATGCTGAACAAGCTCCTTCACCTTTACCGCGCCGTCAAGTAAGCTGTATTCCGTATGCAAATGCAAATGTACAAAATCAGTCATGGTCGCATTCCTTCTTGCAGATTTCAAGCAATTTTCGCAATCTATGGTTCAAACAGCTTTTGCTGACGCCCGAAGCTTGCGCGAGTTCCGAAAGCGAATAAGTCGGATATTTCATGCGCAGGGCGGCTGTCTGCCGAAGCGGTTCGTCAAGACGGGCAAGTTTTCCGCTTTGCTGTAACTTTTGCAGAGCGAGAATATGGTTCGCGCTGGCGATCGCCGCCTTATCGGCATTGCCCGCAAAACAATTAGAAACTCTGTTTTCCCGGTTGCTTTCCGCGCGGGCGGCGGAAATTTCGTCAAGCCGTTTCAGCGCGCCGTTTGCGCCGATGATCGCAAGAAAATCGCTGATCGATTCACGGTTTTTACAATAGACGACGTATGTATCTTCGCGCAAGACGATCCCACCGATGAGTTGAAGCGTATCCAACAGTTCCAAGAACGACTGCGCGTAATCTTTGCCGTGAAAAACAAATTCTAGATGGTATCCCGTTTTTCCTCCGTCGTGCGGAACCGTGCAGCTGCCGCTTCCGAGAAACGCGCCTTGCAGATAGGCGCTCATTTCCGCTTCCGAAGAACGCGTTTTGCACAAGCCGGCAGCGCTATATCGTTCCGTTTCCCCAATAAAGCGGGCGGCGTTCTCTTCCGCGTAGCGGAACGATATTTTATTCCGCCCGTGTTTATGATCCGCCTCCGTTACCGTCATGCAGATGCCGAAAAGCTCGTCCGTAAGAAACAGGATATATTGCGCAACATCCTCGTCCGCAGTGGTAAAGGAAAATTCCGCCCTTTCTCCGCAGCCGCCGCAGACGACTTGTCCGCTCGTATTAAGGAACGCGGTAAATTGGGCAAGACGGAGACCGCGCTCTTTCGGCGCGATCCGTAATATATCTTTTCGAATCTTTTCGGTAAAATTCATAGAGCACCTTGCCTGCGAGAATTATAAATCACGTTTCTTATATTCGGCAAGACGGAAATGCGGCATTCTTCCGTCAATGTTATCGATTCTGTCAAGCGGTATCCCCACGCGCATGATCTGCCGTTCGGCGATTGCGATATCCCCTATCCGTTCGATGGAATGCGCGTCCGAATTGACGATAAAACGCACCCCTGTGTCCGCAACCGCCGCAAGCTCTTCGTCTGTAAGATGCGTTTTTTTGCCGCTGATCTCCACATAAGTTCCGTAATCGCGGCAACATTTCGCCACTTCCACCGCATCGGCGAAGCATTGATAATTAATATGCGTTACGACGTCGATCGGATTCCGCATTACGGCGTTGCAATAAGCGCGCGTCGTTTCCTTAATCAGCCTTTGGGAAGGCTTTCTTCCCATATGGTATTTTAGGTATCCTTGACACTGATTGATAAAATCATGCAGAGTTTCCGTGCGCGCGCAAACATGAAATCCCGCCAAATACACGTCGAAATCGCGGAAGTCTTCCTCTTTCAAATCGCTTGTACCCTCTCTTCCGCAAATATTCGCTTCGATTCCGACGAGTATGGGAATACCCGTTTGTTTTTCCGCGTCCCGAATTTCCCGTATATACTTTTCTTTTTCCCTGCGTCGTATTCCGAAAGCGAAATGCGTAAAACCGTGCTCGGTGATCGCTATGGTTTTTAAACCGAGCTCTTTCGCGCGCGCGGCGTTTTCGGCGATCGTGTTTTTTCCGTCGGAATATTTGGTATGTGTGTGAAAATCTGCCGTAAGCTTCATATGAATTCCGATTACTCTCCTATGTATCGGGTAAATATCTGATTTCTTCGCGCAGTAAAATCCCCGTTTTCCGCGCAACCGTACGTTTGACGATTTGAATAAGGCGTTTTACGTCCTCCGCCGTTCCGCCCTCGTTGAGAATAAAATTGGCGTGCCGATCGGAAACGTATGCGCCTCCGCAACGCAACCCTTTCAAACCGCATTCGTCAATCAGTTTTCCCGCCGGACACTCTTCGGGATTCACGAATGTACATCCCATACTTCTCCCTTTGGGAAGAAAAGCGCGTTTTTCCGAAAAAAAGCGCATATTCTCTTGTATTTTTTCAATCGGACGGCGTATGAAACGGAAACATACCTCGGTTATAGCGATTTTATTTTGAAATATACTCGTTTTTTCTCCGAACAGGCAATCCTTTTTTTGTAATATACGGATTTCACCCCGATCTACGCAGACAACGTAATCGAGAAAGTCGGAAATATGTCCTTCGGCTACGCCCGCATTCATGACGACGGCGCCGCCCACCGTCATGGGGATTCCCGTGAGAGGTTCCAATCCGCTCAATCCGTTCTCCCGAGCAAATCGGCAAAGTTCGTCTCCCGTTACCCCCGCGCCGGCGATCACCGTCTCTCCGTCGGAAAAGAGATCGTTTAAGAAACGGAACCGCACGACCACGCCTTCGAAAAATCCGTCCGAAGGGAGGGAATTTGCGCCGGCGCCTAAAAAACAAAACGGAACGGCTTCCCGCTGCAAACACCGGATGATCGAGGCGGTTTGGGCGGTGTCGCGGGGAGAAATCGCCGCCGCGGCGCAGCCTCCGCAGCCGATCGTCGTATGTCGGGCGAAAGAAAAATCACGTTCGATTTCGGCGCGCGGAAATCGTTCTTTCAGCCATGTAACAAGCTCCATAAAAAAGCTCCTTTTATTCTATCATACTTTTAAGCTGAATTCAAATGTTTTTCAAAAAATTTTCCGCCGTTTTTAAATCGCCGTTTGCCGCCGCTTCGGAGAGCTTTTTCAATGAGTCGTCCGATATGAACGCGCACACTGTTTTTTGAACGTTTCCCGCGATAAAGTCGTCGTTCCCCGCCATGGAATACATACCGATTTCCGAAAGCATACTCTGCACTTCGTCTGAAAAAAGTTCCCGCAAAAACGCGTCGCAATCGTCTTTGTGTTCTAAGGACAGAACGGAAATATACTGATACAAATCGCAATACGTCGGCAGCGGACGATAATATACGGCGGTATTGCGCGCCACAAAACGGCAAAGATCGCGCTGCGTACCAAGCAAATATCGATATTTGCCGCTTAATAACCCCGTGTATGCTGTAAGAGAATCCGTTAATAACCCGTCTATTTCATGATACGCCGCCGCAAGCGCGGACAAGTTATTTCCGCCGCAGGAAACGGCAACTGCACCATCGTCGTCGAAATTTTTATCAAGCGAGAAAAGCGCGTAACCGCCTCTGCACCAGGGATAGGCGAGACAGCCGTTCTCCGTTTCTCCCCCGACGAACGAATAATCGAGCGGTACGCTATATTCCGCAAATACGGAAAGCCCCGTTCCGAAAGAGAGAATGTCCGGCTTGTCTCCGTTGAGAAAGGCCTCTTTCGCGCCGTCCAACGTATAACTGCTTACCAAATAATATACTTCTCCCGCCGTCTTTTCGGCGCGAAGCGCGACTTTTTTCAAAAATGAAGTACGGGATCCCTTGCCCCCTTCAAAAGTATCCACATTCCATATTCGAATAATTCGCTTTGTGTCCACTGCGGCGTTGTTTTCGTCGGGGTAAAATATTACGGCGCAAAAAACGGCCGCCGCTAAAACAAAAGGAAACATCCGTTTGAGCCGAGACATTTGAAAGACGCGTTTTCCCACACGCTATTATATGTTATCGTAATCGGAAATATCCGCAAAACGTTAAGGACGCCGTTAGGCGTCCTTAATGTGCTCTTGCTTCGGCAAAAGCTCTATCTTGAAGCGGTTACCCACTACCGCTTATTTTTTGCAGACAGTAGTTTTTTATGCGGCGGACGCGCCGTAAAAAGTAAAAAAGAGATCGGTCGAAGACCGATCTCCGTACGACTTTTATCTTCTTTTTTGATAGCTGTCGCAGCAGGTGCAATGTTCGCAGTCGCAAGTATTGCCCACATGAATACGATCCAGTTCGCAATGCATCCCGTCCGAATTAAATCTGCAATCGGTTACTCCGCAGGATACGCCGTCGTTGACCTTATGTTCCATCGTAATCCTCCTTTTACGAGTATTATGTGCGTTTTTTCGAAAATTTTACAAAAGAGGATTGACAAATAAGTCCCGCTTTTGTTACAATTATCCAAAGGAGAAGTCAATCATGAAAATCATTCTCAAAGCAGACGTAAAAGGCACGGGCAAAAAAGGCGATATTTTGGAAGTTTCCGACGGATACGCCAAAAATTTTCTATTGAAAAAAGGTCTTGCGGAAATTGCAACCACGAGCGGAATCAACGAAATCAAACAAAAACGCAGGGCGGAAGAGTTCCACAAGGCGGAATCGTTAAAAACGATGAAAGAACTTGCGCAAAAACTGAACGGGCTGGAAATTCCCGTAGCCATTAAAGTGGGCGAAAACGGCAGAGCTTTCGGGTCGGTGACAACGGCAAACATCGCAGCCGCTCTCGAAGAACGCGGTTACGAGGTGGATAAAAAGAAAATCACGACGAAAGAGACGATGAAAAGCGTAGGAACGTATGACGCGGAAATTTGGCTGATGGAAGGCGTCTCCGCCAAGATCAAGGTCAGCGTTATTCCCGCCCAATGACGGGTTATCGGTATATTGTAGTCAAACAGCCCGCTGTCGAACGCAAAGGCAGCGGGTTGTTTCTGAAAATTTATGGTTTATGCGTGACATAATACTATGCAAACAAGCCATTATCAACAGGGCTGTTTTCTACTTAACGCAAGTTTTTCTTGTTTACCGAAAGAACTACGGGAATCGCCGTCTCTTTTTGTTAAGGAAACTGAATTTTATATAAGTTTTTGTCCGGTAATTTTTTCGTAGAATCTTGAACGAATTTTTTGACTTCCGCCGTCCCTTTTTCTACCGCGAGATTTACTCCCGCCCCGCCGACGCATCCTCTGGGGCAAGCCATTCCTTCGATCAGACAGCCGTTTTTCTTTCCCGCTTTTGCAAGCAGAAGCATTTTTCTACACTCCGTAAGCGTTTCTGCGTGTTCGATTTTCACCTCTACGTCGGGATAATATTCGCGAACGCAATTTTCGATTGCGGAAGCAACGCCCCCGGCAACGGCGTATCCTCTTCCCGCGCCCGTCGCATCGTCAATGGGTTCTTCTTTGTCAAAATTTTCAAAATCGATTCCGCGGGCAATAAACATTGCGGCAAGCTCTTCGAACGTGATAACGAAGTCCACGTCGCTTCGTACGGTTTTGCGCATCGCCTCCGATTTCTTAGCCGCACACGGTCCGATAAACACGACGCGCGCTTTCGGCGTCTTTTGTTTTATGGAACGCGCGGTTGCAACCATCGGCGTAAGCGAGCTGGACACCTTGTCGATCATTTCCGGAAACTGCGTTTTGGCGAGCATACTCCAAGAAGGACAGCAGGAAGTAAGCAGAAAAGGAATTTTTCCCGTCACAACTTCGGTCGCATAATGGTGCGCTTCCGTTGCCGCGCCTACGTCTGCGCCCTGCGCGACTTCGTGAACTTCTTTAAAACCCAATTCTTTCAACGCGGCTTTGATTTTCCAAAGCGTTACGCCCGCGCCGAATTGTCCGATAATGGCGGGAGCGACCTCCGCAACCACTTCGTCTCCTTTCTTAATCGCTTGAATGAGTTGGAATATCTGCGATTTATCGGCGATAGCGCCGAAAGGACAGCTCACCATACATTGTCCGCACGCAACGCAAGTTTTCGTATCGATATAAGCGCGCCCCAATCCGTCGCTCTTTATGGCGTTCACTCCGCAAGCTTGTGCGCACGGACGAATTTTATGAACAATCGATTCGTACGGACAAGACGCTTTGCATTTTCCGCATTTTACGCATTTCGCACGATCGATTACCGCCTTTCCGTCTTTTCCGACGGTTACAGCGCCCGTCGGACATACGTTCACGCAATAACGCGCCACGCAACGGCGGCATCCGGTAACTTCGTAGGCGTTTACTTCGCAATGTTCGCAAGCCGATGGAATCACCTGCATGAGCGGCGGTTCGTAATATTTATCCGAGATGTTGCTTGCGCTCAGTCCGTTGGTAATATGGGCGGGTCGGTCTTGCGGATTGAGCGGCATCCCCATTGCAAGACGCACCCGTTCGGAAGCGATTGCGCGTTCCCTATAAATACTTTCCCGATATTGCGGAACTCCCGTAGACGTGATATCATAAGGAATACGTTCGATATCGTTGGCGATATCTTCCGATTCATAAGCAATACGCGCGATCTCTACAAATACCCTGCGTCTAAGTTTTATAACGTTGGTTTCGAATCCTCTCACGATTACCTCATACAAACCGCTTCCCCCTTTTAGGGGGAAGCAAATTTCTTTTATTCACTCTTTCTGCCGTAATAGGCGTTGAGATACATTTGCTTAATTTCGCTCATCAGCGGATATCTCGGGTTAGCTCCCGTACACTGATCGTCGAAAGCGTCTTCCGTCATGGCGTCGAGACGTTCAAGGAACTGTTCTTCCGTGCATCTGTCGCCGAGCGCTTCTTTAATCGTCTTAGGCTGACCGATCGCCGACTGCAACTCTTTCAGCTTCTTGATTAAAGCTTCCACCAACTCGTCGTCGTTTTTGCCTTTTAAACCGATATAGCGGGCAACATCCGCATATCTCGCTTTACACTGCGGGTAAGCGTACTGCGGGAAAGTCCCCATCTTTGTCGGCTGTTCGGAGCTATTAAAACGAATTACTTCTTCCAACATCAGCGAGTTAGCCATGCCGTGCGGAATATGCCAGTACGATCCGAGCTTATGCGCCATAGAGTGGCATACGCCGAGGAAAGCATTTGCGAACGCCATACCCGCCATACAGGAAGCGTTTGCCATCTTTTCACGCGCTTCGGCGTCGTGAGCGCCTTTTTCGTAAGCGCGGGGCAGATACTCAAAGATGAGTTTCACGGCTTCCTTTGCAATGCCGTTGGTAAAATCCGTCGCCATAACAGACGCAATCGATTCCAACGAATGGCTCATCGCGTCGATTCCCGAATTGGAAGTCAATCCCTTGGGAATATTCATCATCAAATCGGCGTCTACGATCGCCATGTCCGGCATTAATTCATAATCCGCAAGCGGATATTTCGTTCCAGTCTTTTCGTCTGTAATTACGGCAAAAGGCGTTACTTCGGAACCGGTACCCGCCGTAGTGGGAATCGCGACAAAGAGCGCCTTGTCTCCCATGTGCGGGAAAGTATATATACGCTTACGGATATCCATAAAGCGCATTGCCATATCCTCGAAGTCTACTTCGGGATGTTCGTACATAACCCACATGATTTTCGCGGCGTCCATAGGAGAACCGCCTCCGACAGCGATAATTACGTCGGGCGCAAAATCGCGCATCAATTTCACGCCTTCGTTCGCGCAGGCAAGCGTAGGATCGGGCGTAACGTTAAAGAACGTCGTATGAATAATCCCTTCCGCATCAAGAATATCGGTAATCTTTTTGGAAAGTCCGCTATCGTACAAATATTTGTCGGTTACAACGAACGCTTTCTTCTTGTTATAAACCCGTTTGCCAAGCTCGTTGAGCGCAACGCCCAAACAGCCGCGTTTAAAATAAACCTTTTCGGGTGCTCTGAACCACAACATATTTTCTTTCCTTTCCGCTACGGTTTTAATATTGATAAGGTGTTTGATTCCGACGTTTTCGGAAACGGAGTTTCCGCCCCACGAGCCGCAGCCGAGCGTAAGCGACGGGGGAAATTTAAAGTTATAAATATCTCCGATGCCGCCGTGGGAAGAAGGGGTATTGATGACGATTCGGCACGTTCTCATGACAGAACGGAAATATGCGATTTTGTCCGCGCCCGTTTCTACGTTGATATACAAAGAGGAAGTGTGTCCCAAACCGCCGTCTTTTACAAGCTTGTCCGCCTTGTTTACGGCGTCCTCAAAGCTCTTTGCTTTATACATGGCGAGAACGGGGGAAAGTTTTTCGTGTGCGAATTCTTCGGTGGTCTCGACCGAATCCACTTCGCCGACAAGCACCTTACTTCCTTCCGGAGCCTGAAATCCGGAGAGTTCCGCAATTTTACAAGCGCTTTGCCCGACGATTTTAGCATTCAGCGCGCCGTTAATGATAATCGTTTTGCGAACCAGATTCGTCTCCTCGGGCGAAAGAAAATATGCGCCCCGTAATTTCATTTCCTTTTTGAATTCTTCGTATACGTCTTTGAGCACGATTACCGATTGTTCGGAAGCGCAGATCATACCGTTGTCGAACGTTTTGGAGTGCAGAATCGAAGAAGCCGCAAGTTTAATGTCGGCAGAAGAATCGATGACCGCGGGCGTATTGCCGGCTCCCACGCCAAGCGCGGGTTTTCCCGACGAATAAGCGGCGTGTACCATACCGGGACCGCCCGTCGCCAAAATCATATCCGCTTCCCGCATAATCATGCCCGAAAGAGGCACGGTAGGCTGATCGATCCAGCCGATGATGTCTTCGGGAGCGCCCGCTTCCACCGCGGCGCGCAAAACGATCTTCGCCGCTTCGATCGTACTGCGTTTCGCTCTGGGATGAGGAGAGATAATCAAGCCGTTTCTCGTTTTCAGGCAAATCAAACACTTGAATATGGCGGTAGACGTGGGATTAGTAGTAGGAATGACTGCCGCCAATACGCCGACAGGTTCTGCAATACGCGTCAGTCCGAATCCTTCGTCGCGTTCGATGACTCCGCACGTCTTTTCGTCTTTATATGCGTTATAAATGTATTCGGCCGCATAATTGTTCTTGATCACCTTGTCTTCGACAACGCCCATGCCCGTCTCTTCAACCGCCAGCTTTGCAAGAGGCAACCTTTGTTTGTTTGCCGCCATAGCCGCTTTAAAGAAGATGTGATCCACCTGTTCTTGCGTAAAAGTCGCAAATTTCTCCTGCGCCGCTCTTACGCGTGCGAGCAATTTCGCAAGCGATTCTTCATCGTTTACGAGATAATCCCTCATATGATACCTCCATAATATTTTTTAAATTTATTCCGAAGCGGTGAGTTCGTTGCAAAGAGCCGCAAGCGAAGTCGCCAAATCTTCGTATTTGATATGCACCCCTTCCGGTACGTCCAAATGAACGGGCGCAAGATTGTAAACCGCCCGAATGCCGGCTTCGATCATCCTGTCGCAAGCCTCCTGCGCGGCCGATTGCGGAACGGAAAGAATACCGATTTTTACATTTTCCCGTCGGACGATCTCGTCGAATCGGTTGACCGGATAGATGGGTTTTCCCCATACGGAACCGATTTTTTCGGCGGAAACGTCAAATGCGGCGATCACGCTTAATCCGTATTGTTCGAAACCCTCATAGCGGAGAATGGCTCTTCCCAAGTTGCCCGCGCCCATAATCACGACGTTTGTACGCTTACGGTATCCGAGAAAACTTTCGATATCGGAAATCAACGTTTCCAAAGAAAAACCGATACGGGGTTTTCCGGGACGCGAAGAGACGAGAGAAAGATCCTTGCGAACGGCGACGGCGGACAACTGCATCGCCTCCGCAATAACAGAGGAGGAAATATCCTTAACGCCTTTCCCCCTTTCCGCCTGCAAATAGCGAAGATATGCAGGCAAACGATCTAACGTTGCTTGTGAAACTCCCGTTGCGCTTTGCATTTTTCTCCGATTGAATCGATATTTTTTTATCGATTGCATTGTATCAAATTTTCCAAACAATGTCAATCTTTTCCGTTAAGTTTTTCGGTATGATCTTTATTAACATGAATTGTACGTTATTTGCACGGTTTTTTCACTGCCAAAAAAAGACGCAACCGAAGGGTTACGTCTTTTTTAACCATTTTTCTCCGTTTTTATAAGTCGGAAGAAAGTTCGCCGATTTGTCGTTCGATTTTTTTCTTCATATCGAGGAATTTATCTAACTTTGCCCTTTCGTCATCTACTAGCTTTTTGGGCGCTTTGGCGACGAAATTACTGTTCGCAAGCTTGCCGCCCGCGCGCGCGATCTCCGCTTCTACCCGTTCGAGTTCTTTGTCCAGCCGTTTTTTCTCTTCCGCGATATCGACAAGCTCGCCGAACGGAATATACAGCGTACCGATCGTACAAATGTGAGAAATCGTTTTTTCTCCCGTCTGCGCGCCTTGTTCGATTACGTTAATTTCGCTCGCTCCCGCAAGTCTGAGCACTGCGTTTTTGTTAAGCGAAACAAGCCGTTTTGCATCGGTAACGAGGAATAAACGTACTTTCCTCGAAGGCGGGCAGTTCACCGAAACCTTGATGGCGCGAACGGTTTTGATCAGCTCGATAATCTCTTCAAACGCTTTTGCTTCTTTTTTATAAGAGAGCTTCGTATTATAGCGCGGAAATTCCGCCGTAATAATTTTCCCTTTTGCCTTCGGGAGATAAGAATATATTTCCTCCGTAACGAACGGAATGAAAGGATGAAGCAATCGCAAAATGTTGTCAAGCACATACATCAGCACGCCGAGCGCGCCTTTCTTCCGTTCGGCGTCCTCTCCGTAGAGCGCGGCTTTCGTCAGCTCGATATACCAATCGCAAAAATCATTCCATACGAAATCGGTCAACGTATCCGCCGCCACGCCCAAATCGTACTTTTGCATAGACAGCGTAACTTCGCGTATCGTCTCCATCAAACGGGAAATAATCCAACGGTCGGCGGGTTGTAATTTGATTTCGGAAAGCTCGGGAATTGTATTGTCTTTTGCATTCATCAACACGAAACGCGCCGCGTTCCAAACTTTGTTGATGAAATTGCGCGCCGCTTCCACCTTGGCGTCGGTATAACGGGTATCGTTCCCGGGAGCGACGCCCGTTAACAGGGAAAGGCGAAGCGAATCCGCACCGTATTTGTTAATCACGTCCAAAGGATCGATTCCGTTGCCCAAGGATTTACTCATTTTAACGCCGTTTTCGTCCCGAACGAGACCGTGGATCAAGACGTCGCGGAACGGCACTTTTTTCGTTTGCTCGATTCCGGAAAACATCATACGCATAACCCAAAAAGGAATAATATCGTATCCCGTAACCAGAACGTCGGTCGGATAGAAATAATTAAAGTCTTCCGTCTTTTCGGGCCAGCCGAGCGTCGAAAAAGGCCACAGCGCGGAAGAAAACCAGGTGTCGAGTACGTCTTCGTCCTGCGTTAAACGGGTGCTTCCGCACTTTGTACACACGGTAGGAGTTTCGCGCGCGCAAATCGTTTCGCCGCAATCCTCGCAATACCAAACGGGAATTCGGTGCCCCCACCATAGCTGACGAGAAATACACCAATCCTTAATATTTTCCAGCCAATTATAATATATTTTCGCGAAACGATCCGGAATGAACTTCGTTTTATTTTTCGCAACCGCGTCGATCGCGGGTTTTGCAAGCGGCGCCATTTTCACGAACCATTGCTTGGATACGATCGGCTCTACCGTAGAATGACAACGGTAACAGTGTCCGACGTTATGACTGTGCGGTTCTATTTTTACAAGCAATCCGAGCCGTTCCATTTCCGCTACGATGCGCCGTCTCGCTTCGTAACGGTCAAGACCGGCATACGCGCCGGCAAGATCGTTCATGGAGCCGTCGTCGTTCATCACGCGTATCACGGGCAGATTATGGCGCAGCCCCACTTCGAAATCGTTTGGATCGTGCGCGGGCGTAATCTTCACCGCGCCCGTTCCGAATTCCGGATCCACGTATTCGTCCGCAACGACGGGAATTTTTCGGTCGGTTAAAGGCAGAAGCAGCGTTTTTCCCACGAGAGACTCAAACCGCTTGTCCGCAGGATTTACAGCGACTGCGGTATCTCCCAGCATGGTTTCGGGACGGGTCGTCGCAATCGTAATCGTCTCTTCGGAGCCTTCCACGGGATAACGGAAATACCAAAAGTATCCCGCGTCTTCGGAATAAACCACTTCCGCGTCCGAAAGCGCCGTCTTGCACCCGGGGCACCAATTTATAATACGGCTTCCGCGGTAAATCAGTCCTTTTTGATAGAGATTAAAAAACGTTTCGCGTACGGCGCGGGAGCATTTTTCATCCATTGTAAAGGCTAAGCGCGACCAATCGCAAGAGCAACCGAGTTTTTTCAGCTGTTCCACAATGCGCGAGCCGTATTTATCTTTCCACGCCCATGCGCGGCGGAGGAATTCTTCCCGCCCTACTTGTTCCTTGGTAAGTCCCTCCTCCTTCATCTTATCTACGATTTTCACTTCGGTTGCAATGGAAGCGTGATCCGTTCCCGGCATCCAAAGCACGGAATAACCCTGCATACGTTTAAAACGGACAATCGTATCCTGCATGGTTTCGTCCATGGCGTGCCCCATATGCAACTGTCCCGTAATATTGGGAGGCGGCATCATCACGGTGAAAGGCACTTTTGCGGGATCCGCTTCCGCGCGAAAACTGCCCGATTCCATCCATTCCGAATAAATTTTATCCTCGAATTCTTTCGGATTATACGTCGTCTGCATTTCTTTCATATCTTTTCCATCCGTTTTTTGCTTTTCATTTCTGATACAGCGTTTATTATATCTCTTTTTCACGGCGTTGTCAATTAATCCTAACTTGTCATAGAATATAATATTCTTAAATTTTTCGGAGAAATCTTTATGAAAAAAATTTTATCAATCCTGGGAGCCGCTCTCTTCGCGCTGCTCCCGCTCTCCGCCTGCGGAGAAACCGACGATACCGTTATGTTACGAATCAACGAAGTGACGCATTCGGTTTTCTACGCTCCGATGTATCTTGCCGATTCGCTCGGTTATTTCAAGGAGGAAGGAATCGAAATCGAGCTGACCAACGGAGGCGGCGCGGACGCCGTGATGGCCGCCGTGCTTTCGGGTGACGCGGATATCGGATTTTGCGGACCGGAAGCCGCTCTCTATGTTCTTCTCGGCGGAACGAACGACATTCCTACCGTGTTCGGGCAACTCACCAAACGGGACGGCTCCTTTCTCGTTTCGCGCGTGGAAGAGCCGAATTTCGATTGGACTTCTTTAAAGTATAAAGATATTCTCGCCGGCAGACGGGGCGGCGTACCCGCCATGACCTTTGAATATATTCTTAAAGAAAAGGGGCTGTCCGAAGAAGAGATCGCTTTGAATTACGATGTGGCGTTCAACTTAATGACAAGCGCGTTTGAAAGCGGAGTGGGCGACTATTGCACTATGTTCGAGCCGACCGCTTCCGAATATCAAGCGGCGGGGAAAGGTTATGTCGTCGCTGCCGTCGGAGAAGCGTCGGGCGACGTCCCCTATACGGCATATATCGCCAAACGCTCTTGGCTGGATAAAAACGAGGAGACGGCGAAAGCCTTTTTGCGCGCGCTCTTGCGGGCGGTGGAATACGCGCAAAACAACGACGCCGCGGAGATTGCAACCCATCTGTACGCGCAATTCCCCTCCACTTCGCTCGATTCGATAACGACGAGCATTAGAAGTTATCAAAACATCGACGCTTGGTTAACGGATATGAAGACAACGGAAGAGAGTTTTAACCGCTTGCAGGATATTATTGAAAGCGCAGGCGAATTGCCCTCCCGCGCAAGCTTTTCCGCGTTGTTCGATACAAATTTGGTAACGCAGGCATACCAATCGCTAAAATAAAATATTCCGCAATGGCGGGACGGCAAGGAAATTCATATGAAAAAAGAAATTCTGAGATTTCGGGACGTAAATCTCACCTACCATACGAAACGAGACGAAATCACAGCGACGGAACATCTCGCTTTTTCGGTAACGGAAGGAGAATTCGTTGCGATTATAGGACCTTCCGGTTGCGGGAAAAGCACGTTGCTTTCGCTTGCCGCGGGGCTTTTAAAACCATCCGCAGGGACGGTGGAAGGCAGCGGAAGCGTAGGATATATGCTGCAAAAAGACGAACTTTTCCCTTGGCGAACCATCGAAAAAAATCTTTTTCTGCCGCTTGAAATTAAGAAAATGAATACGGCGGAAAACAGAAACCGCGTCCGCACGCTCGCCGAAAAATACGGCTTGGGAGAATTTTTGCAAAATTACCCCTCGCAACTGTCGGGAGGAATGCGCCAACGCGCCGCGCTGATCCGCACGCTCGCGCCAGATCCCGAAGTATTGCTTCTCGACGAACCTTTTTCCGCGCTCGATTACCAAACCCGTTTGAACGTGACGAAAGACGTTTCGGATATCATCCGTAAAGAAGGAAAAACGGCGCTGCTGATCACGCATGACATCTCCGAGGCGATCTCCCTTGCCGACCGGATTCTCGTGCTCACCGACCGCCCCGCTCGTGTCGCGCACACGCACGACATGAACTTCGGGGAGGTTACCGATCCGCTGAAACGCCGTGAGCAGCCGCAATTTTCAGGATGGTTCGAATTATTGTGGAAGGAGTTAAACACATGAAAAATACATTGCGCTGCTCTCCGGAGCATAAGCTTTTTTTAAAAAAACGCAAAAACAGACTCATACTCGTTTGGGCGCTGCGGCTTGGACTGCTTGCCGCGCTGCTTGCGATATGGGAACTTTCCGCGGTATGCGGATGGGCGGATCCCTTTTTAACAAGCTCCCCGTCCCGCATCTCCGCCACGATCGCTTCGCTCTATGAGGAGGGTACGCTCTTTTATCATATCGGCGTCACACTTGCCGAAACGCTGATCGGTTTTGCCGCCGCAGTAATCATCGGCTGCGTCGCCGCACTTGCGCTTTGGTGGAGCGATACTTTACGGAAAGTTCTCGAACCCTATATCGTCGTTTTAAACGCATTGCCTAAAATCGCGCTCGGGCCGCTCGTCATTATTTGGTGCGGCACAGGGAGCAAGGCGATCGTGTTCATGACGATTTTAGTCGGCGTCATCATCGTCGTCATGAGTATGCTCTCCGCCTTTCTTGCAACCGACCAAAACAAAATACTTCTCTTACGTTCGATGGGCGCAAGCAAACTGCAAATTTTACAAAAGTTAGTTCTTCCTTCCGCCCTTGCCTCGTTTATTTCCATGCTGAAAGTGGCTGTGGGCATGAGCTGGATCGGCTCGATCATGGGCGAATACATTGTTTCGCGGGCGGGGCTCGGCTATCTGATCGTTTACGGCGGGCAGGTATTTAAGCTTGATCTCGTCTTGGGGGCGACTTGTATTCTGTGTCTGTTGGCGGCTATCATGTACTTTCTTGTCGCGCTTTTGGAAAAGATACTCGTAAAGAATACAGAGAACTGAAAAAAACAATCCCGCCGCACCCGAAACGGGATAAAATATCGTTACGACGCCCGTTAATCCGAGGCGCGAAAACGCCATTGCCGCAAGGAGCGTAACGCTCCTTGCGGCAAATCTTTTTTTTCCGTCGAAACGATCGCAAACGCATAAAAGAGGATAAAGCGCAGAAGCAAGCGACGTCAATATCGCAAGCGCGGCGGCAACGGAAAACAATTTGCTACCATGCATGACGTATAAAAACGGCAGTTCGGCGTTGATCGCGTCGGCGCCTTCCCGAAATATTTTACCGAGCACGCACACCGCGCTTACCGCAATGCATACCGCCGCGCATAAAGCGGGCGGAACGATTCTCTTGATCTGCGTGCCCGCGTCCATCAGCACGGGCGCGGCGAGAAAACCGTTCATCCCCGCATAGACGATTCCGCCGAAAAATTTTCCGTGCGGAAGGAAAGTTCCGGCAAAACTCAGCTCGCCTCCGCCGAAAAATACAAAGCAAAGCAACAACGGCACCAAAAGCAGGTTGAGAAGGGATATCCCCTTTACGCCTTTTCTCAAAAACATAAGCGCCGCCGCAAGTCCTGCAGCGGAGACAAACGGCGCGGCGGAGGGACATAAGCCGTCCAATCCCGCAAGCATACCGGCGCACGGTATAAAAGAAAATATCGGTAAAACGGTAATCACGATAGGCGCGCCCTTCCCGAATAACGCTTCCATGGCGTTGCGATATCCCCCGTGCCGTTTTCCGATAGACAGAAAAAGCAGACATATCGTAAAAAAAACCGAAGAAGAAAGCAATACGGAAAGAACAAACTGATCGGTTTGAAAAAAACGAACCAGTTCCGCGCCCGATAAAAATCCCGCGCCGATTGTCGTCCCTACGATGAACAGCGTCGCTTTCAAGAGTCCCATTGGCAATTTTTATGTCTGTCATAGCGAAAATATACGAATTTCTAAAAAATTTTTATCGATTATGTCAGACACAATACTCTGCAACGCTTGACAAATGATGTCGGTTTATGTTATAATTTGTCAAACAAGATTAAGGAGGCGATCTTATGGCAGACGATTCGCGGAACGAGATTGCAAACGCCGACGGTTATGAGTATGATTTGTTCGACGTTGCGGCCGGCAACGAGCCTTTTGACAAGCAAAGCGAACCCGAGGATTTTGCGGAGGACGAACCCGCCCTTTCCGCCGAAAACGCCGAACCGGAAGATGAAAAAACCATCAGTTCCGATTTGATTCGGGGTCACATCAATACGATCATCCTGCGCGCCCTTTACGACGGCGATAAATACGGATATGAAATTCTTGCGGATATCGAACACAAGAGCCACGGGCAATACGCGTTAAAACAGCCCTCTCTTTACAGCGCGTTAAAACGATTGGAACGCGAAGGATACATCACGTCTTATTGGGGCGGCTCGGTAGGCGGCGGAAGAAGAAAATATTTTTCACTGACGGACGAGGGAAAAAGCATTTCCGAACGAAACCAGACGGAATGGGAATATTCGCGTACGGTAATCGACAATCTGATATCGGACAAGGATTTTGATTTTGAAAACAACGAAGCCCCCTCTGCGGTGAATATGCGCGTTCTAAGGCAATCCACTACTCGCGTGATGGGACATTCCGATACGGAGGAGCGTGACGAAGAGACGCCTTCCGAAGAAGAAGCCGATTATATCGAAGAGGAGCCTCTTGAGGACGAAGGGTTGATCCGTCAGCGCGCGGCTTTTGAGGAGGAACGACAGCGAATCGAAGAAGAACTCCGCAACCGCGAGGAAGAGCTTCGTTCACGGGAAGAGTTGTTCCGCGCCGAAGAAGAAGAGCGGAATAAGGCGATTGCCGAACAAGCGGAACAAGCCCGTCTTGCGGAAGAGGCTCGGTTAAAGGAAGAAGCGCGTCGCATAGCCGAAGAGCGCGCGGCGATCGAAGCGGAAGCACGCAGACTTGAAGAAGAACGCGTTCAGCGCGCGGAAGAAGCAAGGCTTGCCGAAGAGCGCGCGTTGAAAGAGGCGGAGGAAGAACGCGCCCGTATGAAAGCGGAAATAGAAGAGCGCGCCCGCTTGGAAGAAGAACGCGCCCGTGCCGCGGCTCTTCAAGACGAAAAAGAACGGCAAAATGCGCGCATTGTGGAAATGGAAGCTTTTACAAAAGAGCGGGCGCAATATGAGAAAATGTTGCGCGACCAAGAGTCTGAATTTAAATCCCGCCACGAAAAGGAACTTGCCGAACAAGAACGCCGTATTCGCGCGGAGGACGAGATTTTGTTCCGTCAGCGCGAACAGCAGATGATTCATCAAAATTATCTGAGTCTTGTAAACGTGCCTACGCCGGAGGAAGCTCCCGCACCCGCACAATCCTTATATACGCCGGAAAATCATACCGCAAAACAAGCCGCTTCTAATCCGGAAACGGAGCGCGGTTACCGTTCCGTTATACAAAAGCTGTATGCAAAATCGATAAGGAAAGAAGCGGAGACTGCGACTGTTCCAGTTGCTCCTCCCGCGCCGAAACCGTCTCCCGTAGAGTCGGCGCCGAAAAGTCCCGCGCCGAAACCCGCTCCCGCTGTCGCCCCCGTCGCCACGCCCCCGCCCAAACCGGCGGCTTCCGTTCTCGCTTCCAAAACGGAACCGAAACGGGAAAACGTCGCCCGTCCCATCGGTAAAATTGATTTTTACGATTTGGAAACGCGCGCCGCGCAAGACGGTATTCGCATTTCGACTGCGGGCGGCAGATCGCGCGAAGTAACGCAGACCGTATCGTACAATCTTGTTCATAAAGGGAAAGCGCTCTTTTTCAGCGCGCTGGTTGTATTTCTTCTCTGCATTGCCGAGGGTAGTTTGACGTTGGGATTTCAAAATTCCTTAAACCTTCCCCGCTTTTATCCTTATTTTATTTGGGGGACGGGATTGGCGTTGCTGTTGATTACGGGACTTGCCTATGTGAACCATTACGGAGAACGCGCTCTGCGATCGACGGGCAATTTACTTGTTAACACCATTGTATCGTATGCGCTTTGCGTCATAGTGATTTTGATCGTCGCGCTTGCCGTACAAATCGATTTCGGCGAAATCGGACAACTAGCAACTTATATTATCATTCCCGCCGTTTATTTCTTCGGGATCATCGTGTTTGGACTTGTGTATTATATGCAGATTCGTCCAAACAACGAAGATTAACGGCAAGAAGCCTTTTCTTAATATTTTTCTTCATATTACGAAAGCCGCATAAAACGTACTTTAATATAATAGAAAATATAAAAAAGCGAAGAAACTTTAAAATTCTTCGCTTTTTTATATTTCTTTTTTATGCGGTAAATTCCTTATGAAAACTACGGCAATGCGGCGTTTCCTTTCTTTGATTATAATTACGATTATAATTGTTCGACCGCAAATTGCGCCGCGCCGTAAATCCCCGCGTCGTTTCCGAGGGAAGCGGCGGTTATCGTGAGAGGAGCATAGGAGTTAGAAATATAGATCCCGGAATAGACAAATTCACGCAAAGGCGCAAGCAGCGTTTCGCCTTCCGCCGCGATTCCTCCGCCGAGAATGACAGCCTGCGGTCTAAGTAAATTGACAAGGTTTACGATTCCTTCTCCCAACGCGGCGATATATTCCCGAAAAACGTTTTGAGCCGCGGCGTCCTTTTCCTTTAACGCATCAAACACCGTTCTGCCGTCCGCCTGTTCAACCGACGAAGCAAAACGCCACAATGCGCTTTGCGGGTGAGAACGCATTGCCTCTTGCGTGAGCGAGACGAGCGCGCGTGCGGAAGCATAACGTTCGAAGCAGCCGCGCCTGCCGCAAGTGCATAATTCACCGTTCTGACGGATGATCATGTGCCCGACTTCCGTTCCGGCGCTGCGGTAGCCTTCGAACAATTTCCCGCCGAGAACGATTCCTCCGCCGATTCCCGTTCCAATCGTAATCAACAAACTGTTTTCATAACCCTTTCCCGCGCCGTACTTCGCCTCGCCGTAAGCCGCAGCGTTCGCGTCGTTGAGAACGAACACGCGCTTTCCGGTATACCGTTCCACATAAGAAGCAAGCGGTACGTCGTTCCAAGCGAAATTCGACCAAAGAGCCACCGTTCCGCTGTCGCTGTCTACCACGCCGGGAGAACCGATTCCGATTGCCTGTACTTCGTCGAAAGAGCAACCTGCGGTTTCCGCCGCTTTTCGGCTGAGCTGAGCGAGCGCAAGCGCAGTCTCTTCGGGGGAATTTTTCGCAGAAGTGGCAACGCTGCATTTTTCGCTCAATTTCCCTTGGCTGAATAAAGCCGCCTTGGCGGACATACCGCCCAAATCAATTCCGACAATCATTTTATCCTCTATTTCGCTTTGTAAATTTTTAACCATTCTCCCACACGGGAAACAAATTCCGCGTTATTCGCAGTCTTTTTCAACATATCGATCAATCCTTCCGTCTGATCCACCATTCCCCTCTCGCGCAATTTGTACACCGCTTCCATCGTTTCTTTGGAGAGAAGCAGTTCTTCCTTTCTTGTGCCCGAACGGCGGACGTCGATCGCGGGAAAAACGCGGCGTTCCGCAAGATCGCGCGACAAGAATATATCCGCATTGCCTGTTCCCTTGAATTCTTCGTAGATAACGTCGTCCATGCGGCTGCCCGTGTCCACCAAAGCGGTCGCTAAAATGGTGATACTTCCCGCGCCCACCAAATTTCGCGCAGAGCCGAAAAAGCGTTTGGGTTCGGCTAACGCGCCCGCGTCCAATCCGCCGGAAAGCGTTTTTCCCGAGTTTTCCGCAGCGTAATTGTACGCGCGCGTCAATTTGGTTAAAGAGTCGAGCAGGATCACGACGTCTTCACCTTGTTCCGCCAACCGTCTCGCGTGCGCAATCGTAAGCTCCGCCGCGCGAATATGATGTTCCGCGCCTTCGTCGAACGTAGAATAGATCACCTCCGAATCTTTCACGCTTGTTTTAAAATCGGTTACTTCTTCCGGACGTTCGTCGATGAGTAAAACAATCAGCCGTACGTTTTTATGGTTTTCGGACACTGCCCGCGCGATATTTTTAAGTAACGTCGTTTTACCCGCTTTGGGCGGAGCGATAATCAACGCGCGCTGACCTTTACCGATGGGAACAAATAAATCGAGCATACGAAGGGAAAGTTCATTCGCGTTTGCGGAAAGAAGAATTTGTTCGTTGGGATAAGCGGCAGTAAGAGCGTCGAAAAAGGGACGCTGTTCATATTGACCTACGGACCGTCCGTTTACGGTGAACACATCTTGCACGGCGGCGGATTCCCCCTTCGTTTTGGGCTTTACGCTGCAAGACACAAAATCTCCTTCCCGCAATTTCATGGCATGAATTACGGGAGAAGGGATAAACACGTCCACCGCATTCGTCGGCTGGCAATTGTTCGCGCGCAAAAATCCATAACCGCCCTGCATGATTTCCAAAATCCCCGTATAAATCGGTTGATCGAAAAAACTCCTTACGGGTTCGGAAGACCGCACTTCAAACATAAACGGTTCCTCTTTTTCCGTTTCGAACGATCGGCGGATATCGGCGATTTTTTGTATCACGGAAGGGTCAAGATAATTTTGTTTTACGGGAGCGCCCCTCTTCGAACGCGATACGGGCTGTTCTTTTCCCGTCAAAATGAGAGTAAGCCCCTCTACGATTTCGTCTTTACTGCCGAAACACCGCGACGGGACTCCCTGCGATCGTCCCAACACACGCAGCGTCGTTAAAGGCAACGTCTGTAAATATTCCTTAAATTTTTCTTCCATTGTCTCTTGCGCCATTTATAACCGCTCCATTACAATAATTTTATGATTTTGTTCAACCGTTGCAGGGTCGAACTCGTTTCCGATATGCATAATTTCTTCCTTTTTGAAAAAATTCAAAAACGCGTCCGGCGAGGCAACATCAACCTGCAATCCCGCAACGTAATAATGCATGGGAATTGCAAATTTCGGCGCAACGGCACGCACGTATTCCGCAGCCTGCTTCGCGTCGATCGTGTATGTTCCGCCCACAGGCAAGAGCAACACGTCCGCATCGGCAATCGCGTCGACAATCCGTTTCTCGCACTTTTCTCCCAAATCGCCCAAGTGACATACGGTATAGCCGTCGATCCGAAATTTGAAAATCAGGTTTTCCCCGCGTTTTTTTCCGTGCACCTCGTCATGATAACTCTTAAAAGCACAAATATGAATATCTCCCGCCCGAAACTTCCCTTCCGAATCGAACACCGCAGACGCGTCTACGCAATCGATACGGTTATGGTCGTAATGATTGTGACTGACGGTTACGGCGTTTGCGCGAAGGCGCGGCATATCCAAACCGATATTCCCGAAAGGATCGGTTACGATGCTCGTCCCCTTGTCCGACGTCAACACGAAACAAGAGTGTCCTACATATTTTATTTTCATGAATCCTCCGAAATTCTTTGAATTAAAATTTTTACTGAAACCTGCTGAACATTTTTCGGAAAGCGCAACTCATAGGAAAGAAAAATTTGAATTTTCCTCTCGAAGACAACAGAATAATCGACGGTATAGACTTGGAAAGTTCCACTCGATCCGCCCGCAAACAACGTAGCCGTCGTGAGCTTTCGGGGTAAAAAATGTATTTTTAAGCGCGTTCCGCGCTTCATGACCATTCCGCGTTCCCACACACGGAGACGCACGTCGTCCTCATCTTGACGATAAGTAAACGAAAACCCGTTTGTTTCGCAACGCAAACGCCCCTTCGTCGAAAAAACGAACTCTTCTCCGTCTCGATGAGTCACGATTTGAATATTGCAACAACTATTATCCATATTAAATCAAAATTTAAAATTTGTAAAGCGAATTTCGAAACTATTTTTCAAAAACGAACGCTCGAACGCCTGTCTTTCGCTGCAAAACAGCGTTTTCATTATCTTGTCTTTGCTTATTATGTCAGAAACAGTACTATGCAAAATCGCCATATGCACACAAAAAACCGATTACGCCATCCAATCCATGCAATAGGCATACGTCTTTAGCCGCGCTCTGCGCTGTCTCCAATCTGGAAGCACGCGCTCCACTTCTTTCCAAAACGCCGCACCGTGATTTAAATATAACGTATGTGCAAGCTCGTGTACGACGATATATTCGTATAGCGGCGGAGGAAGAAACGCAATCCGAAAGGTATAAGCGATTATTTTGTCTTTATTGCAGGAACCCCACCGTCCGCGAGCCGAAGAAATGCGAACTCTTTGAAAGGAAAATCCGTGACGACGCGCAATTTCCGCCGTAATCAAGGTCATAGAATTGAGAGAGAATTTTTTTAAAATCGTTTCAAGCGCACGTTCGCGCCCTTTTTGCGGAAGAAAAAGCTTGTCGGGCGAGAAACGCGGTTCCCCCGTCGCGATTTCGTAATTTACGCCGAACAAAGTTAAAATTTGTCCGTCCGATAAATCTAACGGTTTACGGTTTTTTTGTTCCGCTACGCGTTTTTTAATCCAGGGACTATGTTTTTCCAAAAACCGTGCAATGTAATCTTCCGAGACGCCATAAGGCGCGCGTACAATTATTTCCCCGCCGCGCGCAACCGTTACCGAAAGCGTTTTTCTGTTGCTTCTCAATATAAGCACGGCAACCTCCGTTGAATCGATTATACCATATTCAATCAGAAAAAACAAGGAATTCGGCTATTTTTTCGGCGAACGTATTCTCTTGACCTTTCCGTTCTGTTTTGATATACTTGTCAGTATGAAAGAATATGCCGTAAAACAATTTTCCGCAAATGGACAAACGCTTACTTTTGAAGTTCCTTCTTCAAAGAGCATAATCAATCGCGCCCTGATACTCGCCGCCACGGCCAACGGGGACGTATTTCTGCGTTGCGGCGCATACGGCGAAGACACGCGTGCGCTGCTGCAATGCTTGGAGTCTCTTGGAATATGCTTTGAAAAACAAGCGGACGGAATCCTCATACACGGTTGCGGCGGAAATATCCCCAATCGGAATACGGTTCTCGACGTGATGAGCGCGGGCACCGTCGCGCGATTTCTTACGATTTTGCTTGCCGTTTGCGGAGGAACATATCGATTTTGTTCGTCGCCGCAAATGCAACGCCGCCCGATGAACCATTTAAAATTGCTTGAAAGACACGGCGTTCAAATCAAATGTGAGAACGAACCGTATCATTTTCCTTTTACCATGCAATCAAACGGAATCTTAGACGACGATTTTATCATCGATACCGACGAAAGCACCCAATACGCCAGCGGAATGCTGCTTGCCGCAAGCGTACGGCCTTCGACCATTCGATTGACCGGCGGTCGCGCCAACGGCAGTTATATTCATATCACCCTCTCCGTCATGAAGGATTTCGGTATTCCGTTTGCGCGTAGCGGCGCGAACATTACCGTTTCCCGTCCGAGTAAAACGCCGAAAGAATTCGTAGCGGAACCCGATCTTTCCGCCGCTTGCTATTTTTATGCTCTTTCGCTTTTATTCGGTTGCAAGGTGGTTGTTCGCGGGATCGAGAAGAAGTCCGTTCAAGGCGATTTTGCCTTCCTTCGTTTGTTGCAAAAACGCGGCGTACGTTTACAAGAAACTCCAGAAGGTTTGTTAGCCGACGGGAGCAGAGTAAAAGATTTCGCAGGGTTTGATGAAGACGTTCAAGATTTTTCCGATCAAACGCTCACGCTTGCCGCGCTCGCCCCGTTCGCGACGTCGCCTACCGTGCTACGCAACGTGAGTCACATACGCGCGCAGGAGTGCGACCGTATCTCCGCAATCTGCGAAAATTTAACAAACCTCGGCGTGCTTGCAAACACAGACGGAAATAATATTTATATCTCTCCCGCGCCCATTACGGGCGGAACAGTGCGCGCTTTCGGGGATCATCGCGTGGCGATGTCGTTTGCGCTCTTAGGATTAAAAACGGGAAACGTTACGATAGACGATCCCGATTGCTGCAAAAAAACGTTTGAAAATTATTTTGAAATTCTTACGCGTTTAACAAAATAATGCCGCGAATCCCCCTTTAATAAAGAGTAATCGCTTCGAACAGGCGCGCGCTTGCCCTGCCGTTCATGCCTTCGAAACGAAGATTCAGCACATAGATTTCTTTTCCGTCGACGATTTTTTTCCTTGTTTTTTCCGCAATCAAATGTGCGGGAAGATCAAATTCCCGTCGGTAAGATTCTTCTCCCTGCGTTTCGTTGACCCATCCCGCAAATACAACGCTTCCGTCCGCCGTAATTTTTAATGTTTTACCGTTGTCTTTGCGCAGTAAACCAACGGAAAGCACATGGTCTCTTTTGCAATCGACGGCGAAATCATAGGAAAAATACCCGCCCGATTTCGCATAACGGGAAGAACCGTTCGCCGTAAGGGCAACGGAATTTTTTTCTTTCATGGCGTGCAATTCGTCCGTCTCGTATTGTCCGTATCCCGGTTGAACGCTATCGAACGGTTCGCGCAATTCTTTCCCTTCCGGAGAATCGTCCGCCCGTTTCCCCTCGCGGCAGCGCAGATAAATCGCGTACCGTTCTTTATACCGACGATAATGCAACCCGAATTTTAACGGAACATCCGCTCCCGTTAGGTAAAACGCGTCGCCTTCCCGTTTTAAATACGCCGAAGGATTTTCAAACAGCTTCATTAAATCATCAAAATACAGCCGCTCGGTCGATATAATTTTTTTCGCAGGAACGGTAACTTCCACTCCCGTTACCGATTCCGTCATATTTTCCGTACCCAAATCCGCGCTGAGAACCGCGCCGCCGTATTGAAAGGCAAAAGCGTCCCGCCCGTCGGGAAGTCCTTTCATGGTCACGGTAACGGGAATCTTGATTGCGAGCGCGTCTCCGCTTTGTACCCGTACGCATAAATGGCCTTCTCTCTCTTTCGCAGCGATCTCCTTGTCGCCCCGTTTGAGAACGGGATATTCCGCCGCCCAATCGGGAATGCGCAAATACAATAAAAACGGTTCTTCCGCGCGAAGAATTTGTATTTCCGCCATATCCGAAAGCGGAAAATTACAGCTTAAAGAAAGCTCATTTCCGCCGAAAGAAACGACGGAGGAGAGATATTGTTCGAGATACAAATTCTTTCCATCGGTATAATAGACGCTGTCTCCGAGCTTGGTAAAATTTTCCATGCCCGTTCCCGTACAACACCAAAATTTATCGTAAGGACGGGAGTATACTTTAAAGAAACCGCTTGCCATGGGCTGGAAATAAGTCGTCATGCCCGTTTCGGGATTTTGCGAAGAAAGAATACTATTTACAAAAGCGTTATCGTAATAATCGGTATATTTTTTCTCCCCCGTGACACAATACAGCATACGCGTGAGTTTGAGCATATTATAGACGTTACACGTTTCGCAGTTGCAATTCGTACGCTTCGAATCGAGTACATAGTCCTTTCCGAAATGCTCCCATTCCGAATTGCCGCCCGTCGCATAGGTATGCCGTTCTACAACGATTTCCCAAAACCGTTCGGCAACGCGCAAATATCTGCCCGCATTTACTTTTTTCCCATCAAATATTCTTCCGTGCAAAACAAGATAGCGTTTCAGCGCGCCGATGATTTTGGGAATCGTCGTATTGGCGTGTTTATCTTTTAACACGTTTTCTTCTTCGGAGAGAATCTTCGTAAAAAGTTTTTCTTCGTCGAATAGATGCGCCGCGAACGCATGATCTTCTTTATTCGTAAGCAGATACAAATCGTACAAGCAATCGTTCATGCCTCCGTATTCCACGGAGAGAACTTTATGACGCAAACGCGTACTCCAATTAGACGCCCGACGATACACCCAATCGCCGAGTTCGGAAGCAACAAAAAGCGCTTTTTCGTATCCCGTCAGCCGATAGGCGTCGATTAAGCCGGCAAGCAATTTATGCATGGTATACCAAGGAACCCACGCTTCCCGTTTAATATTTGTCTTTCCGCGTTCTACGTTATCAAATTGCGCCTCTACGCCCGCAGCTTTCGCGGGGGGAGCCCCCCAAAGGAAGCCCTTTTCTCCTTTGGAATGCGCTTGACATTCCGCCAACGAATCCACGACCGATTTCATTTTTCCATAAAGCGCGACGCGTTTCTCTTCGGAAACGCCGGTATTCACCGCTCCTTGTGCAACCGCCGTCAAATAATGCCCCAATGTATGTCCGCCGATGAGTCCGCTTTCCCATCCTCCGTAACGGGTATAAGACGTGCGCAAATCCGCGTTTTCGTAAAAACCCGCAAGCAGCCGTCCCTCCTGTAAAGAAAGAAGGTATGAAACTTCTTTTTCCAAAGCGTTCGCGCAATATCCGTCCGTTACTTTCGTTGCGCCGAACGGCAAGACTTGTAATTTCGTTTTGATTATGTTCATTTTGATTCCGTCCCTTTTACCGTTATTAGCTCCATTCTATTTTCAATAAACGCAGAAACACGTTCCTTAACTATTATAAAAAACCGATAAGAAAAAGTAAATCTCATTTTCCCATAACGAAATATCAAAAAGTAAGATCAAGGTATGACGTTGCCGTTTTCCAAATACGCAAGGAGCGCCTCGCACCCCTTTTTCACGTCGCGATAGGTTTCGTCAAAATTTCCCGTGTACCAAGGATCGGCAATGGCGCGGCTATGCGGCGTAAAGTCCAGCAGCTTTTTTACTTTATCGGCATACCGTTCGCCGACAATCCGTTTCATGTCTCTCACGTTATAGTCGTCCATACCGATTAGAAAGTCGTAATTTTCGCCGTCCGCTCTATTCATTAGTCGCGCACGGTGCGGAACGAGCGGTATCCCTTCTCTCCGCAATTTTTCCCGCGTGCCGTAATGCGGAGGATTCCCTAATTCGTCGGTGTGCGCCGCCGCGGAATCGACGGAAACGTATTCCGTAAGCCCCCTTTCCGCAATCATTTTCGATAGTACGCTTTCCGCCATGGGAGAGCGGCAAATATTTCCGTGACAAACAAATAAAATACGAATCATGCTTTATTTTTCTAAAATGCAAAAAATTTTTTATTTTTTTGTAAAAACCTTCTTGATAATAGTTGCATTCATTCACAAAAAGAGTTATAATAGAACCATGAAAATTTTATCCGAGCGATTATTAGAACTTAGAAAAGAGAGAGGACTTTCTCAGGCAACCGTTGCAAAAGATTTGGGCGTAAGCTTGGGAATCATTTGTTATTGGGAAACCAACAAAAGCGATCCAACAGCGAGAAATATTGCGAAAATGTCGCGTTATTTCAACGTTTCTGCGGATTATCTTCTCGGCCTTTCTGATTAATTTATCGCATTCAAGACAATTTCATAACCACAAAAATCGTTCCTTGTATTAGGAACGATTTTTCATGTTCCTTTTTTTAATGAAAAAAGGAGTTTTTTTTCATATTCCCGCATTCCGCGCAACGGAATCTTTTTGATAAGCTTCCCCGCTTTTTCGAACGCTTCTTCACGGATCTCCCCGTTTTCCGTGATTGCCAGAGTGCGGTAATATCGGATCGTCTTGCTCTTTGTGCACGAAGGATCTATCCTTTGAACGCTTTCATTGCACAGTACCGCCCGAACGTATATCCAATCGTAAGCGATTTCCGTATTTTGCTCCTCGGAAAGATATTCGTTTAAATCCGTCAACCGTTTTAATTCCCGTATCGCGCCATCCGTATCCCCTTGCCAAATCATATATTGATATCTGAGTTGCTCCAAGGCAAGAAAAGCGTTGTCGTCCTCGCGGACAACGGGCGCGTCGAACAGCAAACTACGCGGAATTTCCGAAAAACAATGACGATTCAATATTCCCTGTGCCCGAAACACCCTGAGCGCAATATCTGCTTCGGGCGTTTTTTTCAAAATACTCAGCGCGAAGGCTCCGTCCGTCTTTCCCGTAGGAAGCTCGGCGGGATATAAAGCGATCAATCCTTCCGCCAAACTGAACGGCGCCAACACCTCGAAAAATAAAAGAACGGGCGAACGCAAACCCGCGAAAAACAAGACAAGAAACGCCGCTGCGTAAATGAAATTTAAAAGAATTCCGCCCAATGTATAAATCAGAATCCCGTCCCGCGCAACATTCCCGCTTTTAGGATACATTTGCGTCGCTCCCGAATTTCTTTTCCATACAAAACGGATTGGTTTCCCCGTGCGGTAAACGCCTATCCAATTCACGCAAACGGAAAAAAATTTCATTCCCGATAAAAAACCGAACAACAAATGCCCAAGCTCATGCACCAACACGCCGATTGGGAAAAAAACGCATACCGCCAGCGCGGAAACGGCAACGATGACGATTTGCAGAGAAGGCTCTTGCCAAGATGCGTCGTTTGCCGCATATAACAAAAACGCCGCCGCAACGAACTCCGCGACGATACAGGCGGCTACGAAAATTCGATATACGATTAGTTTTGTTCGTCCGCTCATATCAGCCCTTTTAACGATAAATATCCTTCTAAATTATCCCGATCGGATATCAAAATACTCTCTAAGTTTAATTTTTTAAGAATTTCCGAAAATAACAACGCTCCGCCCGCGATAATATCCGCGCGCTTTTTGTCCATGCCGGCGATTGCCTTGCGTTCCTCTGCCGTTAGCGATAATAATTTCGCCGCAAGCGTTTGCGCTTCTACCGCAGAAAATTCCGTATCCTGTATTTTTTTTGCATCATATTCGGGTAAACCCAGCTTCACCGAAGCGAGCGTGGCAGCCGTTCCCCCTACCGCGTAGACCTTCCCGACGGATCGAACCGCCGCAAGCGGCGCAATCCGAGCGTTAATCTCCTGTAAAAGCTTATTTTTATCGTCTCCGCACAAATCGAACAGCCGTACTGCGCCGATATCCAAACTAACGGCAAAAGTCCGTTCGCCGTTTAAACAAAAACAAACTTCTGTGCTCGCGCCGCCGATATCGATCACGCCGCCGTCTTTTTTGCCGAGCGCGCCAAGCAGAGCAAGCCGAGCTTCCTCCTCTCCTCTTACGACGTCTACCCAAAGTCCGCAGCTTTCTTTCACAAGCGCACAAAACTCCCCGCCGTTTTTCGCAGAACGCACTGCAGCGGTTGCAAACGCATAGATGCTTTCCGCTTTTTCCGCACGCGCTTGCGCGCAAAAATCCGCTACCGCGGCGGCAGTGCGTCGCATGGCGTCCGCTCCAAGCGTTCCGCTTTGTGCGATTCCTTCCCCGAGGCGGGTCGTATTTACCCGTTTATATAAAGACGTTCCGTCCGCCCAAATCATCAGACGAACGGAATTTGAACCGATATCGATTACCGCCAGCTTCATAGAACGCTCAGCCCCAACCTTCTTTGCGCGCTAAGTAACGAAGTCCTTCCTGCGTTTTATAATATTCCAAATCGTAGGAATCGGAAGCGATTAATTCTTCGTAAAGCGCAATTTCGCTTTCAAGATCGGCTTTTTCGGAATTTCTCACTCCGATTTGCACAAACTGGATAATCAGAACTACAATCAAAAAGAATACAATCAAGACGCCGCCGACCGTCGCCCCTACCGCGATTCTTCTCGCTTTTTCTTCCGAAATATGAACTTTCCGCATCGCTTTGCACCCTTTTTCTTTGGTATTCGTTTCTTAGCGCTATTATATACTCTTTTCAGCAAAAAATCAACTGTTTTATGAAAACTTTTCAAATAGAGAAAAAACCCCGCCGCGCACCCGCAAAACATATAAACGCGGAAGTTTGGCAGAGCGAGCCGTACGGATATCGCCAAATAAAACATCGTAAATACGACACAGAAAAACAGTTCCGAAATCGTTTTTAAAACTCGGCTCCGAAAAGGCGCCTGCGCATATTCAAAAACGTCGTATATCACGCCGCCCGTTATACCGCAACAGACGCATACGAGAAAGACATAAAGCTGTTCTTTCATTGAAACAATTTGGAAATTCTTTTCGTCGCGCCGAACTTAACGATTTTCACTTCTCCGTTTGCGGCGAAATTACCGTTCCCTTGCGAAAAAGTAAGGATTTTTAGATTTTCGCCGCCGATCGTCACCTTTTTTCCGCCGACCGTTAAAATGATCGCCGTATCGGAAAAACTGTCTACGCTTTCCACGCAAGTCATGGTCAGCCTGCGCTGTCCTTCAAGGGTAAATACGCTTTGATTGCTCTGTTCCTGCATACGGTATTGTATGAACGAAAAAAAAGAAATATACTTTATTCCGTAACCGTTTCCCTTATCGTACGCTTCCCGATTTTATGCGTAAAATAACAGATAGCGATCTCCAATAACACCGCAAATACAGCTAATACGACGACAAAACCGACAAGATTAAACCGATAAGGATCTGCCATCCCTTTAAATAATGTTTCAATCACGATTTTCAAAAGCGCGTACTGATAAAGCGTTCCGAGGGCAAATCCGATATAAGCAAGCAGCCGATATCCCCCGAATACCGTTTCTCCGCATTGCCGCGCCGTGTAACCGTTTGCTTTCATGACGGTGGCTGTTTTCGCGTTTGCATTGGCAAGGGAAAGTAAACGCAAGCAAGAACGGTGTGTAGTCTTTGATTAGACTATATATTGTTTCATTATCAAGTCTATTATGCAGCAGGTATTTTCAAAGAGATCCCTGTCAAGCATTTGCATAAAAAAACTCCCCGCCCGAAGAATCAGGGAATTTTACCGATACTATCTCACACATAATACTATGCAAATTACTGAATTTTTGCTTTTGCGCGAGCTTTTGCACGCAATTCGCTATCCAATATACGTTTCCGCACACGAACGTTTTGAGGCGTAATTTCCAACAGCTCGTCCTCGCCGATAAATTCCAACGCTTCTTCCAAGCTCATTTTTTTCGGCGTGATTAAACGAAGCGCATCGTCGGAAGAGGAAGAACGGGTATTTGTCAAATGTTTCGTCTTACAAACATTCACGTTGATATCTTCGTCTTTGGGAGAAAATCCGACGACCATCCCTTCGTAAACGGGCGTTCCCGCGCCGATAAACAGCGTTCCCCTGCCCTGCGCATTGAACAAGCCGTAAGTAACGGCTTCGCCCGTTTCAAACGCCACAAGAGACCCCGCGCTTCTGCGGTTAATCTCACCCTTGTACGGCTGATACTCGAAAAATACCGAACTCATAACGCCTTCGCCCTTGGTATCCGTTAAAAATTCGCTTTTGTATCCGAATAATCCGCGCGCGGGCACAAGAAATTCAAGGCGCATACGCGATCCGAGCGCGCTCATGTGCACCAGCTCACCCTTTCTCTCTCCCATACTTTGGAAGACGGAACCGGTCATTGTTTCGGGCACATCCACGATCAGCCGCTCAACAGGCTCGTAACGTTCTCCCTCCACTTCTTTATACAAAACTTTGGGTGCGCTCACTTGAAATTCATAACCCTCGCGCCGCATGGTTTCTATTAAAATAGAAAGATGCATTTCGCCCCTGCCGCTTACCCGATAGGCGTCCGTAGAATCCGTATCCTCTACGCGAAGCGAAACGTCGCGCAGAAGCTCGCGATACAATCTGTCGCGCAAATGACGCGTCGTTACGAATTTCCCCTCTTTGCCCGCAAACGGGGAATCATTGACGGAAAAAATCATTTCAACGGTCGGATCGGATATTTTTACGAAAGGCACCGGTTCGACGCAATCCGAAGCGCAAACGGTATCCCCGATATTAATGCCTTCAAGCCCCGCAAAACAAACGATATCGCCCGCACGGGCGCTGTCGCACGGAACACGATCCAACCCTTCGATTTCGTAGAGCGCGACGATCTTTCCGCGCGTATTTACTTCTTTCTTGTTATAATTACAAACAACGACTTCGGCGTTGGGACAAGCGACTCCGCGCTCGATCCGTCCGATTCCGATTCTACCCACATACTCGTTATAATCAATCGACGAAACGAGAATCTGCAATTCGCCCGTTTCGTCCAATTCGACGGGCGGGAAATGAGACAAAATCGTTTCGTAAAGCGGTTTTAAATCTTCGCCGCGGGAATCGGGATCAAGCGAACTGGTTCCCTCGCGTCCCGAACAAAAAACAAACGGGCTTTCAAGTTGTTCATCCGTTGCGTTCAGATCCATCAAAAGCTCCAAAACTTCATCGACAACTTCGTTTACGCGCGCGTCGGGACGGTCGATTTTATTCACCACGATAATCAGCCGCAAACCAAGTTCCAACGCTTTCTGCGTGACAAAACGCGTCTGCGGCATGGGGCCTTCCGCCGCGTCAACCAACAGCAATACGCCCGAAACCATTTTTAACGATCTCTCCACTTCACCCGAAAAATCGGCGTGACCGGGCGTGTCGACGATGTTGATTTTTACCCCGTTGTAATGTACGGACGTATTTTTGGCTAAAATAGTGATTCCGCGTTCGCGCTCCAAATCGCCGCTGTCCATTACGCGCTCTTCCACCACTTGATTTTCACGAAACGTACCGCTCTGCTTCAACATTTGATCGACAAGCGTCGTTTTACCGTGATCGACGTGCGCGATAATTGCAATATTCCTTAAATCTTCTCTGACCATAAAAAACCTCTGACCGATTACCGACGACTATTTTAATACTTTTACGCGAATTTGACAACAAAAAAGGCGTTCCTTTGGAGATTTTTTCGAATAAAACGCCTTTCATTGCAATTATTCTTTCTTTTGCTTGTTTTCGTAAGTGCAAAAACGAATGATATACCCGTTATCCTCCATCGGTTCGCTCTCATAAACCAAACGAAACGCCTCGTTTTCATCCAAATTGGGAACAAACACATCCGCCCCGCCGTCCGCGTCCACTTTCGTTACCAAAATATGAGTGCAATAAGGAATAAGAAGTCTATAAACGCTCGCGCCGCCGATCACAAACACGTCGTCCGCGGGATACTTCTTCACTTCCGACAGCAGTTCTTCAAGATTATGAACGGTAATCACGTCCTCGTCTACGTCCGTCGGGGAAAGAACGATATTCACGCGATTTTTCAGCGGCTTCCCGTTCGGTAAAGAACGCAACGTATTCAACCCCATTACAACGATTTTTCCCTTTGTCGTCTCACGAAAAAACTTCATGTCTTGGGGAAGAGAGAACATTAAATCGTTCGCTTTGCCGATTCCCCAATTTCTGTCCGCATGAAAAATAGCTCTCATATCGCCACCGGTATTTTCGCCGATATCGGCGTAAACTCATAATTTTCAAGGCGGAAACTATCCACTCTAAAATCATAGAAATTTTTTATCGAGGAATCGACGATCAGCTTAGGCGCGGGTTTCGGCTCGTGGGAGATAACCTCTTTTACAATCGGAATATGCCGATCATATAAATGCGCGTCGGCAATGACGTGGACAAGCTCCCCCGCTTTTAATCCGCTTACTTGCGCCATCATAATCAAAAGAACGGAGTATTGCACAACGTTAAAATTATTCGCCGTCAACATATCGTTCGAGCGTTGGTTGAGAATGCCGTTGAGCGTATCGCCCGAAACGTTAAACGTCATCGAATAAGCGCAAGGATAAAGATGCATTTCGTGCAGATCTTGGAAATTATACAGATTGGTCATAATCCTGCGCGACGCCGGATTGTGTTTTAAATCGTACAGTACCCGATCGACTTGATCGAACTCCCCCTCCTTGTAAATCGCTTTTTGCGCAAGCTGATATCCGTAAGCTTTGCCGATAGAACCCGTTTCATCCGCCCAACTATCCCAAATATGGGAATTTAAATCGTGTACGTTATTACTCTTCTTCTGCCAAATCCATAATATCTCGTCAATACACGTTTTAAAGGCGCATTTACGGATCGTCTGCACGGGAAATTCTTCTTGCAGATTATAACGGTTAACGATTCCGAATTTTTTTACGGTATGCGCAGGCGTACCGTCCTCCCAATGCGGGCGTACTTGTCGATCGGTATCCCATACGCCGTTTTCTAAAATATCCTTACAATTTGCAATAAAAATTTCGTCCGCCTTACTCATCATTCACCTCTTTTGTTTTAATTATGTCTGGCATAATACTTCGCAAAATTGCTTAAATTGCATTTTTAATGCGATTTTTTGTCTTTTCTTCCCCTAAAATCTGCATAATCGTCCATAAATCGGGCGTGTTCGCTCTTCCCGTTACGGCGATTCTAAGCACTTCCGCAACATCGGCAACGCTCCCCTTATAGGCTTCGGGATTTGTTTTGTAATCCTTCATTTCGGCGGCAAAACCGAGTCTGGAGGCAATCTCTTTCACTTTGGAAAACCACGTTTGCGCATCGTCGGCGAAATCGTAAACCGCATAAAACTGCTTTAAAATTTCCGATTTTACATTTTCCTCCACGCGGTAAGCGTCTTTTTGCACCCCGTCCTCGAAGAAATAAGCAATTAGAGCGACCGCTTGACTTGCCGTTGTAAAATCTTTTCTGCGTTTTTTGCCCGCCGTTCCCATGCACAAATTGAGGACGCGAAGCATATATTCCTTGTCGTCGAAATATTTCCTTTGATTTTCCGTACCCCATTCTTCCGCCCATTCGCGCAAGAATTCGAACATTTCTTCCGCCGAAAGGCGCGCAAGTTCGTTTTTGGAGATATCGTTGAGCTTATCTAAATCGAAGAGCGTCCCGCTTTTGCTCATCTTTGACGCCGAAAACTTAAACTCTTCCAACGGTTTTTCGGGATTTTTTAAATACCATTCCTCGAAATTGGAATTGAGGAGCGTGAGCATATACGCCTTAACCGCCCTTGCAAAATAACCCTCTTTACGGTAATATTCAAGGGACAGCTCAGGATCTTTCCGCTTGGAAAGTTTTCTGCGGGTTTCACCGTCCTGCTTCATCAAAGAACAGTTGTGTCCGTAACGGGGACGTTCAAAGCCCAATACGTCGAATAATTCCAAGTGGATGGGAAGCGACGCAAGCCACTCCTCCCCGCGTAGAACAAGCGTAGTACGCATATAATGATCGTCTACCGCATGGGCGAAGTGATAGGTCGGAATCCCGTCCGATTTTAAGATGACGACGTCTTGATCGTTTTCGGTAACGATAATATCGCCCTTAATTTCATCGTGGAATTTGATTTTTCGTTCAGAATTGCCCATTGATTTCAAACGAATCACGTAAGGTTTTCCTTCGTCTAAATTCCGATAGATTTCCTCTTCGTCTTTATTGCGCCAAACGGCATATTCGCCGTAATAGCCCGTTATCTTCTTTTCCGCCGTCTGTTTCTCACGCAGCGCGGAAAGCTCGTCCTCCGTGCAAAAACAAGGATACGCTCTTCCGCGGGCAACGAGGTCTTTGGCGTGCGCACGGTAAATATCCGCCCGCTGACGCTGATAATAGGGCGCGTATGCGTTTTGCGCGCCTTCTATTTCCGCGCCCTCGTCAAATTTAATGTCAAAATAACAGAGCGCATTTTTTACCGCCTCTACTGCGCCGTCTACTTTTCGTTTTAAATCGGTGTCTTCGATACGAAGATATAATATGCCGCTGCTTTGGTGCGCGATTCTTTCGTTGGCAATCGCAACGAATAAATTCCCCAAGTGAATGAATCCCGTGGGAGAAGGCGCCAGCCTCGTTACCTCCGCGTTTTTTGCGAGAGGACGAGGCGGATATTTTTCTTCATAAAACGCCAACGGGGGATATTCTTCGGGAAATAGCCGATCGGCAAGTTTTTTGTAGTCCATAATTCTCCTTTTCAGATTTTCAATACAGATTCCTGCATAATTTTCGTAAAATAGCCGCTCTCAGAGATACGCTCTCCTCCCGCGATCAAGTGCGCGCAATCCCCGATCCGTTCGGCGCGGAAGTACGCTTCGTCCAAAACCCGTTCTTCCGTATTCAATACCGTAACCGATGTGGGAGGCAAAAACAAACCGTGTAACAGCGCCTGCGCGGGTAGATTCAGTAAATGCGAAAGCAATATCATACTGATTCCGAAATGACAGAAGAAAACGACCGTTTTTTCAGAAGAAGCGATTGCCTGATACGCTCTGCCCCGCCTCTTATAGCCGTATCCAAGTAAAAATTCGTCAAGCGCGGCGCATACTTCCTCATAATGATTTTTTATCTCGCGCATCTTCGGAGCATCGATCCAATCGTTTTCCGTGAAATTACGATTTTCCGCCGTCCATTCGGAGGGGTAAAAATCCCATGGAATGCGCAACCCGCCTTTTCCGTCATCGATTAAAAAGAAAAACTCTTTCGTCCATTCGAGAATTTCCGCTTGTTTGCCCCAAGCTTTAAGACACGGCTGCGCAGTCGCTTTTGCACGTCCGAGCGGCGAGGTATACACATCGTCTACGCGCCATGTTTTTACCCGTTTGGCGAGCAATTCCGCTTCCCGTATGCCTTTTTCGGTCAATCCGTCGTTTTGATAATCGGGATCGCCGTGGCGAATCAAAATCAATCTCATAAAACCGTCAACAGCTCCAAACTTTCGGGCGCGATTTCCGCGAACCCGTTTTCGATGTCGTGAACGAGCGCAACCGCCCGACTCATCAAAGGAAGCGCTATCCCGCACCGTTCTCCCGCGCGCAATGCGGCGCCTGCGACATAATCTACCTCGCAACGCTTTCCGGAAGCTAAATCTTTCAGCATACCGGAGCGGGTATTCCTGTATTTCTTCATAGCAATCGGCAGAAGCATGGATGCGCCGAAACCGCCGAACGTTTTCAAAATATCATAGCCGTTGAGAGGAAGCTTTTTACACCCCTCCGCCCGCGCCAAAACGAATACTTCGCGCATAAGAGCAAGCGCATATTTTTTATATTTTTTCGCGATGGTTCCGAACGGCAGCCCCGTAATTGCCGATAACGTCGAAAAGGAAGCGTTAATCGAAAGCTTTGCGTATCTGATTTCTTTCAGATTTCCCGTCGTTACCGTAAACGCCCGTGAAAATATGCGATCGATTTCTTGCAATCGCGTCCCCGCGCCGTATGCGCCCAACGCGATACGGAATCCGCTTGCGCTCGTTAAACGAACTGCGCCCGCCTCTACCGTCTCCGCGCCCCAAGTAAGCGTCGCGCCGTAAACGGCGTCCGCGCCGAATATCTCTGCAAGAGACGCTTCCGGCAAACCGTTCTGCACCGTTACAATCGCGCCGTCCTCTTTGAGATAAGGCTTTAAATATCGCGCGATAACGGCGTTCTCCCGCTGTTTGGTTGCAAGCACGATCAAATCATATTTCCCCGTCATCTCTTCGGGAAGCAACGCTTGAACGGGGATTGTCAGCTCCGTTTTGTCCGTGCGCAAGATCGCGCCGCGCCGTTTTAACGCCGCAATATGCGGTTGATTACGGCTTACGAGTACGCAATTTCCAACCGCTTCGGAAAGCAAAGCGCCGAAACTCGTCCCCATCGCACCCGCTCCGTAGACGCAGATTCTCACGCCGAAAACCCCGCCGCCAAAGCGATATCTTCTACGGTTCGGTCAAGATTCTTTCCCGTACCGTCCACCGTAATTTGCGCGTATTTTTCATATAAAGGAGCGCGTTCTAAAAAAAGATCTCTTAAAGATTTCACGTTACCGCGCATCACGACGCCCCGTTTCACCAAATCGGGTGAAATACGCTTCTCGGCTTCCTCTAAGCTGATTTTAAGATAGACGATTTTCCCGATGGTTTTGAAATGTTCCATAGCGCGTTGAGAATACACCGCGCTGCCGCCCGTGGAAATTACGCATCGTTCGGCATAAATACTTGCGCAAACGCTTTCTTCGATATTTAAAAAGCCTTCCGTTCCCTTTTCTTTGATTATCTCGGATAAAAGCTTGCGCTCTTTCTCTTGAATCAATAAATCGCAGTCAAGAAACCCGAATCCGATTTTTTTTGCGAGCAGCGCTCCCGCCGTACTTTTTCCGGAGGAAGGCATCCCGATTAAAATCAAGTTCTCCATGACATATATCTTAACATATTTTCCGCAGCTTGTCAACGAGTCCGCGTTTAAAAGCGGAAGATAAAAATATTATAAATCCGTTGACAAAGTTGCAATCATATGATAAAATAAGTCAAAACCAAGAGGAGTAGAATGTATGAAGAAAAAATTAACTGCTATCTTTACCGCATTGACGCTTGTCGTCGTTATGCTTGCCACGTTGTGCGGTTGCAGCTCTTACGGCAGCATTAAGAGCGCGTTCCAAAAAGAAGGCTACGAAGAAACCGATCTATCCGAAAAGTATGAAAGTTCCGTAACCGCCATTATGGGAAACGATTACAAAGAAACCGTATCCGTTCATTGTCTGAAAAAAGAATCGGACGAGGACGATGGAATTCTCGGCGCAATCGCCGGTTCCATCGGATACGTTGTCATTATCGAATTCAAATCGAACAGCGATATGGAAGAATATTTGAAAGATAAAGTATCGGCGGACGAGGCAGAAGAAGTTTACGATAAATTACAGGAGTTGGATACGGTAAACGGTAATTGTTTCCTTGTTGTAAGCACGCTTCCGGAAGGATATTCGATTTTCAAGAGTACCAAATAACATTGCATTACGATAAACAGCCGAAATTCTCCCCTCTGCGGGAGAATTTTTATATTTTTTTCAAAAACAAAGCAAAAAAAGTTGTTTTTTGCGCGTAACTATGATATACTCTTAGCTGAACTTTGCAATAAAAAGGATTTTTATCATGAATTTGAGCGCTATAATCATGAATCTGCTTGCCCCCGCAAGCTCCGATGCAATTTATGTTACTTATCGGATCGTCAGCTTTGTGTTAATCGCTTTGATGTTTCTTGCCGCCATCGCCGCGATCGTGCTTGTATTGCTTACGCCCGGCAATTCGCAGGGAATCGACGCACTCGGCGGATCGAGCGAAACTTTCTACGGCAAGAACAAGGGACAGTCTCGCGAATATAAATTGAAAAAATGGACAACCGTTTGCTTAATCGTTTTGGCGGTTCTTTCCATCGTGTTCTTCATTCTCCAAATCGACGCGATTTGGACTGCGTAAAAAGCAATCGATGAAACGCGGGCGGCTTACGGCTGCCCGTTCTTTTTATAGTTAGGTAACGATCGCACGGATCGCTCAGGAGATATTTTGACCGCAAAACAAAAATTACTTGAAACAATTCAAAACGGCGATTTCGCCCTTTGTACCGACGAAGAAATCACCCGCAAATTAAAGCTCGGCAAAAAAGAAAGCGCGGGGCTGCGCGATATGTTGCACGCTCTTTGCCGAGAAGGAGAGCTTTTATGCGATTCCCGTTACCGCTTCGGAACAGCGGAACAGTTCGGCGCGCTGAAAGGCAGATTTACGGGCAACGAACGCGGTTTCGGCTTTTTTACGCCGGATAACGGCGGCGAAGATTTATTTATTCCCCACCGTTCCACGGGAGGGGCGCTCCACGGCGATCTGGTTCTTGCTATCCCCGTTTCCGGACGTTCCGGCGACGAAGGAGAAATTTTAGCCGTCATCGACCGCGGCGTTAAAACGCTTGTCGGCACTTACCGTCGGGAAAAGAAAACGGGATACGTTACTCCCGACGATAAAAAATATCTTGCGGATGTGCTGATTCCCGCAGGCAAAAACCGCAACTGTCCGAACGGCAGTAAGGCGGTCGTGAACATTACGTCCTTTTCGGGCGAACCGATCGGCGAAATCGTGGAAGTGCTGGGCGAAAAGGGAGATTTTTTTGTGGAAGAGCTTGCCCTCATTCGCGCCCGTTCTTTACGTGAAGAATTTCCCGAAGAGGTTGTTGCGGAAGCGAAACGGCAAGCCGCCCGTCCGCATACCGCAAGCGATTTCAAGGGAAGATTGGACTTGCGCGACGAGTTGATTATAACGATCGACGGCGAAGACACGCGCGATATAGACGACGCGATTTCCATTCGGAAGAACGGCGGAAATTACGAGCTTGGCGTTCACATAGCCGACGTTTCTCATTACGTTCCGCGCGGAAGCGCGCTTGACAAAGAGGCGTTTAAACGCGGCACGAGCGTCTATTTTCCCGACCGCGTTCTCCCCATGCTTCCAGCCGCGCTTTCCAACGATATTTGTTCGTTAAACGAGGGCGTGGACAGGCTGACGCTTTCTTGCCTTATGACGGTCGATTCCAACGGCGGCGTGATAAAAAAACAATTAAAACCGTCCGTTATCAAATCCCGTCACCGCATGACCTATACCGCCGTCACGAAAATCGCAAACGGCGAACGGGACGCCTTAGCGCAATATTCCGATCTTGCGGAATTTGTTCGCGTTGCGGTGGAGCTTACGAAAATTTTACAAAAAAGAAGATATGAACGCGGAAGCGTCGCTCTCGACGTAAAGGAAGCGAAAATCCTCTATTCGGACGGAAAAATTACCATTCCCGATTGCGAGAGAACGATTTCGCACGAGATGATCGAACAATTCATGGTGTTAGCCAACGAGAGCGTGGCGGAAATCATGACGGCGAACAAAATGCCGTTTATTTATCGGGTGCATGAATCGCCCTCCGCCGATAAAGCTCGCGATTTCTCGGAATTTCTCGCGCAGGCGGGCGTGAAAGCCGGTTTCGATCCGGAACGGGTGACTCCGCAGGATTACCGCGATCTTTTATCCTCTTTGGAATCTTCGCCTCTCTATTCCCTCGTCAACCGCGTGATGCTGCGGTCGATGATGAAAGCCGCTTACTCGCCCGATAATATAGGACATTTCGGGTTGGCTTCCGAATGTTATTGTCATTTCACCTCCCCCATCCGCCGTTATCCCGATCTGTGCGTTCACAGAATCATACAAGAAAGTTTTTCCCGTCCGGAAGAAACGCGCGAACGCTACAAAGATTTTGTGGTAAAAGCCGCCGAACAGTCCTCCCTGTGCGAAAAAAACGCCGTGGAGGCGGAACGGGACGTGGACGCGCTTTATACGATTGCATATATGCAGGATAAAATCGGAGAAGAGTACGAGGCGACGATTTCCGGAGTAACTTCTTTTGGATTGTTCGCCGAACTCCATAATACCGTCGAAGGATTTCTTCCGATCGAAACCCTGCCGGACGATTATTACGATTTTAACGAAAAGCATTTCCTGTTAAAAGGAACGAAAAACGTTTTCCGCCTCGGCGAGGAGATCAAAGTAAAAGTCGCCGCCGTCGATTGGGGCGCGCGCAGAACGCAATTTCTCTATATGGGGAAGATCAATCAAAAATGAAAATCATTGCAGTCAACAAATCCGCATCTTACGAATATTTTATCGAAGAAAAATACGAAGCGGGAATCGTTTTGGAAGGAAGCGAGGTCAAATCGCTCCGACTCGGCAAAGCCTCTCTCGGAGAGTGTTTTTGCGAGATCCGCCGCGGAGAAATTATTCTCAAAAATATGCATATCGCCGTTTACGATAAGAGCGGCGCGTTCTCTACGCAGGATGCGCGCAGGGATCGCAAGCTGCTTTTGCACAAACGGGAAATCGCTAAAATTGTGGGACGGGTCAATGAAAAGGGATACACTCTCGTTCCCTTAAAGATTTATTTTAAAGACGCGCTTGTAAAAGTTGAAATCGCTCTCTGTAAAGGAAAACATACTTACGATAAGAGAAAAGCGCTCGCCGAACGCGACGTAAAACGCGATACCGACCGAATTTTAAAGGGGCTCGCTAACCGATAAAAAAACGTACCGCAATGATAAGACGAAAAAGACGGTTCTCTTCGCCGAGAGTAATTGACCGAAACATACCGACCTATTCGATAGGCCGTTGATTCAACACGATCGTTTGCCCTTCATAATTGGATACGTTGTCTTTCTCAATAGTGAGAAACAGTTGCCCGTTTTTTATCTCAGCCTTTCCTTCCCAAATCAAATCCCCGTCTGAAAGCCCTTCTCCGTGCGTGTCATGATTGTAAAAACCAAAACCCGCAATACGAGTTGTCGCGTCCCAAGCGCTTATACAGAAGCTGTATTCGGTTCCATCCAAAATTATTTTACCGACGTAATCAAAGTCATCTCCCACAAATTCGATCAACGGATCATCGCTATACCATACAACGTGATACTCATAGAAATATTTTGTCCACGGCCACTTACACGCGCCCAAACAAAAACACAATAATAAGGCAAGACAACATAAAAATGAGTATTTAAGTTTTCTCATAACATTCTCCTCTTAATTAACGTTCACATTATATTTTCGACTTGCCGACAATTTACGGGAACATACGGCTATCCGTAAAATATTTTTTCGGTTATTTATCCGATATCTTTGCATAGCATTCGGGACGGCGGTCGCGGAACAAGCCCCATTCCAACCGCTTTTGGGAGAGCGTTTCTAATTGATACTCTGCAATTAAAATCTCCTCTTTATCGCGTGAGGCGGAAGCGACGATCTCCCCCGTTTCATCCGTGAGAAAAGACGATCCGTAGAACAGCAGTTCCGATCGCTGCCCTCCGTTTTCCGCATCGGGAAGAACCTCCTCTTTTCCGATTCTGTTCGCCGCAATCACAGGTATCAGATTACAAGCGGCGTGTCCCTGCATACATCTCCTCCAATGAGGCATACTATCGCACTCCAATATCGGTTCGCTCCCGATCGCCGTGGGATATAACAGCAATTCCGCGCCGCTTAGCGCCATGCAACGCGCCGTTTCGGGGAACCATTGATCCCAACAAATTCCCACGCCGATTCTTCCGAACGACGTTCGAAATACTTTAAATCCGCTGTTTCCCGGCGTAAAATAAAATTTTTCTTGATAATAATGATCGTCCGGAATGTGCGTTTTGCGATAGATGCCGAGCGTTTTTCCCGATTCGACGACGGCAACGGAATTATACAGCACATTCCCGTCCTTTTCGTAAAAACTGATCGGAAGCACAACGTTCAATTCCTTTGTAAGCCGAAGCCCCATGTTCACCGCCGCGTTTTCTTCTACCGTTTCTGCAAAAGCATAAAATCCGTACCGCCGCTGTTGGCAAAAATATTCCCGCTCGAAAAGCTCCGGAAGCAAAATAATATTCGCGCCTTGATTCGCCGCTTTCCGCACGAAATATTCTGCTTTCTTTAAATTATCTTCCCGTACGGAAGAGCATTTCATCTGCACTGCGGCAACTTTTATGTTCATTTCGATCTCCTTATTTTTGCAAATATCTCGCTTTGAAAACGTCCGTCGGGAATCTGTTGGGTGATGCAATGAATATTCCCCCCGCCGAGAAGAATATCTCGCGCGGGAATCGGAATTATTTTACGATCGGGACAAAGACTTTCGACGATCGCGATCGCGCGAAGATCGCTTTCAACATTTTCTCCGCCGAAAACAGGTAAAATCACCGCGCCGTTGGAAAAATAAAAATTGCAGTAGGAAGCGGCAAGACGTTCCCCCTCTTCACGTTCGTCCTCTCCCTCTTCGAACGAGTAACCCGCAAGGTCCTTTTTAGTTACCGTAACGGGAACGTCGGGCAACGGCAACTTATGCACGATGAGTTTCCGTCCTTTCGCGTCCGTTGCGTTTTCCAGATATTCCAAATCGCTCTGACTGAGCGCATACTGCGGATCGTTTTCGTCGTCCGTCCAAGCCAATACGACTTCCGCAGGGCGTATAAACGCGCAAACGTTGTCAACGTGTTCGTTTGTTTCGTCGCCGTAGATTCCGCGCGGAAGCCACAATACCTTTTCCGCGCCGAGAAATTCTTTCAATCGATCTTCGATTTGTCGTTTCGTAAGATCGGGATTCCGTCCCTTACTTAAAAGGCAGCTCTCCGTTACAAGAATCGTTCCCTCTCCGTCCGAAGCAATGCTGCCGCCCTCCAATACAAAAGGCGCGGCGTCATAAACGGGAACGGTAAATCGATCCGCAAAAAATTTTGCAAACGCGTCGTCCCTTTCCCAATGGGCGTAAAGTCCGTCCGTTTCGCCTCCCCAGGCGTTAAAACGCCAATTAACCGCCCGCACTTCGCCCGTAAGCGGATTTTTAACGAACGTCGGCGCGATATCCCGCGCCCAAGAGTCGTCCGTTTCCGCTTCGAAAACAAGCACGTTCTCCGTGCCGGAAAGCGCGGCTTTGGCTCCTTCCGTTCTGCGTCGCGGACAAGCGACAAATACCTTTTCGCTTTCCGCAATCGCCCGAATCACCTGCACGAACGCCTGTTCCGCGTACTTTGCGCCGTAGGTCCAACTTCCCGCCCTATGCGGCCATATCAAAACACAGCCCGCATGATCATCATACTCCGCAGGCATATAAAAACCGTCATGCTTAGGCGTCGTCACGAAAGCCTCCCTTTGAAATCGGCATAACCGAACCGTTTAACGAGTTCGGTTTCGCCGTTCTTTTTCAACAAATAAATAGAAGGCAAAGGTATGCCGTTAAACGTATTATTCTTCACCATAGAATAGATTGCCATGTCGCCGAATACGAGCTTATCTCCTACCTTTACGGGTCGTTCGAAGGAATAATCGCCGATAATATCGCCCGCAAGACAAGTGAGAGAAGAAAGACGGTAAGTAAACGGTTTTATTCCCGCTTCGAACGCTTCGTATATCGGCGGACGATACGGCATTTCTAAAACGTCGGGCATATGACATTCGGCGGAAGCGTCTAAAATCAAAACGTCCACGCCGTTTTGCACGATATCTTGCACTTCGGTAACGAGGTAACCGGCGTTGAGCGCGACGGCTTCTCCCGGCTCCAAATAGATTTGCACGTCGTACCTTTGCTTGACCGAGCGCAAAAATTCTTTCAACTCTTTCAAATGGTATCCTTCGCGGGTAATATGGTGTCCTCCGCCCAAATTCAACCATTTGATTTGTCGGAAATAGCGTGCGAATTTGCTCTCTGCGGCTTCAAACGTACTAATTAAATCAAACGAATCCTGTTCGCACAACGTATGAAAGTGCAATCCCTCGATCTCCTCCGGCAGGTTATTTCCGAACGCTTTTGAGAACGCCGCAAAAGTCATACCCAACCGAGAACCCTCTGCGCACGGGTCGTAAATCGCTCCGCTTTGCGTAGAATATTCGGGGTTAATCCGAATCCCGATGCTGATTTTCCGCTCGGAAACGGCGTTATGTCCCGCAACGGCGCCGCGATGAGTCATATATTGCGCATAGGAATTAAATACGATATGGTCGCAAATTTCTATCAATTCTTCCATATCCCCGCTTTTAAACGCGGGAGCGTACACATGGTTCTCCTTTCCCATCTCCTCAAAGGAAAGCCGCGCTTCGTAAACTCCGCTCGCCGTCGTCCCCGACAGGTATTTTTTGATGAGCGGATAGAGTTTAAAACAAGAAAACGCTTTCTGCGCAAGCAAAACACGGCAGCCCGTCTCTTTTTCAAGCGAAGAAAGCAAGGCGCAATTTTCTTCTATCTTTTCTTCATCTATCACATAGCACGGCGTTGGAAGCGTCTTTAATACCTTTGTTTTTTGCATTTTATTCGACAAGCGCGGGATTTTCGTCCACTACCCATGGTAATCCGTATTGCTTCAACATCTCCATGAACGGATCGGGATCGAACTCTTCGACGGTAAACACGCCTTTTTTGTTCCATTGTTTGCTTACAACGAGTGCCGCGCCGATCATGGCGGGTACGCCCGTCGTGTACGAAATCGCTTGCGACCCTACCTCTTTATAACATTCTTGATGATCGCATACGTTGTAAATATAAACCGTTTTCCGTTTTCCGTCCTTTTTCCCCGTAAAAATACAGCCGATATTCGTCTTTCCGACCGTTCTGGATCCCAACGAAGCGGGATCCGGAAGCAGCGTCTTTAAAAATTGGATAGGAACTATCTCTTTCCCTTCAAACAGAACGGGCGAAGTGGATAACATTCCCACGTCTTCAAGACATTTCATATGCGTGAGATAGCTCTGTCCGAACGTCATAAAAAAGCGGATGCGTTTTACGTTCGGAATGTTTTTCGCAAGAGATTCGATCTCCTCGTGGTGCAGCAAATACATATCCTTTTGTCCCACTTCCGGGAAATTATAAACGCGCTTGATCTCCATGGGCTTCGTTTCCACCCAGCGTCCGTTTTCCCAATACGAGCCGTTGGCGGATACTTCGCGCAGGTTGATTTCGGGATTGAAATTCGTTGCGAACGGATAGCCGTGATCTCCCCCGTTGCAATCGAGAATATCAATGGTTTCGATTTCGTCGAAATAATGCTTCAAAGCGTAAGCGGAAAACACGCTTGTAACGCCGGGATCGAATCCGCTGCCCAAAAGTCCCGTAATACCCGCCTTTTCGAACTTTTCTTTGTAAGCCCACTGATAAGAATAATCGAAATATGCGGTAAAACCCTGTTCTTTACAGCGTTTTTCGTAATTTTCGCACCAAACGGGGTCGTCGGTATTTTCAGGCTCGTAATTAGCCGTGTCGATATAATCCACCTTGCATTTTAAACAGGCTTCCATAATCGTCAAATCTTGATAGGGCAGAGCGACGTTTAAAACGGCGTCCGGTTGATAAGAATGAATGAGCGCGACAAGTTCCTCCACGTTGTCGGCATTTACCCGCGCCGTCGTAATTTTCGTTTGCGTTCGGTTTTTCCATGTTTCTTTCACCGCTTCGCATTTTGAAAGCGTACGGCTTGCAATGCAAATCTCGCCGAACGTCTTACTGTTTTCGCAACATTTGGCAATCGCCACGCCCGCTACGCCGCCGCAGCCGATAATCAATAATCTTCCCATAAGTCACCTCTTATTATTTTTCTTCTTCTTTTAACATATCTTCCACATATTTGGGGAGCATGAACGCCCCTTTATGCAGATTGGTCGTATAATACCATGTTTTGATATTGCGCTTGTTCCACCGATCGGCATTGAGATCTCCCAAGGGGTGGTATTTTTTCGAAGTAAATCCAAACAGCCAGTATCCGGAAGGACAGGTCGGAAAATGCGCTTGATACACACGGCTGATGGGGAACAGATGGCTCGCCTTACGGTGCATTAAACGGCAAGAATTTTCGTTCTCGTCATAAAACGGACTGCCGTGCTGGTAGACCATGATGCCGTCCTCTCTGAGCGCCCTGTAACAATTCCCGTAAAACTCTTTCGTAAACAGTCCCGCCGTATGTCCCAGCGGGTCGATCGCGTCGTTTATGATCAAATCGTATTCGTCGATCTTGGAACGCAAAAAACGCAACCCGTCGAGATGATAGATGTTCACTCTCCGATCCGAAAGTCCTTTGGCGTTATCGGGGAAAAATTCTTTACAAATATCAACAAAAATTTTATCTTCTTCTACGATATCGATGCGCTCGATCTCATCGTAATAACTCAGTTCCCGCGCTACGCCGCCGTCGCCTCCGCCTAAAATCAACACTTTTTTTACGTCGGGATGCACCGCCATAGGAACGTGCGAAATCATTTCGCTGTATATAAACTCATCTTTTTCGGAAAAGACGATACTGTCGTCGCAGGTGATGAGTCTGCCGAACTCTTTCGAATCGAATACGGCGATTCGCTGATATTCCGTCCGTTCGCTGTAAAGCTGTTTTTCGATTTTTACGTCCAGTTTCACATGATCGGTATGATAATCGGAAAGCCAAAGATCCAACTTATTTTCTCCTTTACGTTATTTCCATACTTGCCGCTCGTCGGTTAAAACGTTCAGATATTCCACGTTGATATCTTCCGTTCCCTGCATGGAGCAACCTTTTTCTTTCGCATATATGATATATTCGATAATATCTTCCGTAATCAATTCGCCCGGAGCGAGAATCGGGATTCCCGGCGGATAACACATAACGAACTCCGCGCAGATCTTTCCCGCCGTCTTTTTCAAAGGCATACTCTTCTTTTCCGAATAAAACGCGATCTGCGGCGATACAAGCACGCTCGGCGCAATATATTCGGTATTCAGCATCTTGGTCGAAGTTTTCGCGTAAAAATGTCTGATATCCGAAAGCGCGCCCACCAAACGTTCGATATCCTGTATTCGGTCTCCGATGGAGATATAAGCAAGAATATTTGCGATATCGCCGAACTCTATCTGAATATCGTACTCGTCCCTTAAAAGATCGTAAACTTCGATTCCCGCCAATCCGATATCCCGCGTATAGACGGAAAGCTTCGTCACGTCAAAATCGTAAATACTTCCGCCGTTGACGATTTCTTTGCCGTAAGCGTAATAACCGCCGATTTTGTTGATCTCCGCCCGCGCGTATTCCGCCATTTCGGCGACCTTAGAGAACGTCTCCTTCCCCCGCAGAGCCAAATTTCTCCTTGAAATATCCAAGCTCGCCATCAACAAATACGAAGCGCTCGTCGTCTGTGTCAAATTGATGATTTGCGACACATATTCCCAATTAACCTGTTTTCCCGTAAGCAGAAGAGAGCTTTGCGTTAAACTGCCGCCCGACTTATGCATGGAAACCGCCGCCATGTCCGCGCCCGCCTCCATTGCGCTAACGGGGAGATCGTCTCCGAAATAAAAATGCGTGCCGTGCGCTTCGTCGGCAAGCACAAGCATTTCATGCTCGTGCGCTGTTTTTACGATGGAACGGATATCCGAGCAAATGCCGTAATACGTCGGATTGTTTACGAGAACGGCGACCGCACCCGGGTTGTCCAAAATAGCCTTTTCCACTTCGGAAACTTTCATGCCGAGCGAAATTCCAAGCTTTTCGTCCACTTCCGGATTGACATAAACGGGAATCGCGCCGCAGAGGACGAGCGCGTTAATCACGCTTCTATGCACGTTGCGCGGGAGAATAATCTTGTCCCCCGCTTGACACACGGATAAAATCATGCTCTGCACAGAGGACGTCGTCCCGCCCACCATAAAGAACGCGTGATCCGCTCCGAACAATTCGGCCGCGAGCTCCTCCGCCTCCTTGATAACGGAAACGGGATGACAAAGATTGTCGAGCGGTTTCATAGAGTTCACGTCGATTCCTACGCATTTTTCGCCCAAAAGCTCGACAAGTTCGGGATTCCCTCTCCCCCGTTTATGCCCGGGTACGTCAAAGGGAACGACGCGCTTCTTTTTTAAGATTTCCAACGCCTCTAAAATGGGTGCGCTCTGCTGTTTCCTCATCTTTCGTGATTACCTCTTTCTTCGTCAAAAAAAAGACGAACCGATTCGCCCGTCTTTACAGCTTTCGCTCTTTTATGTTTTCGATAATAACGCCAAGAGAATCATACAACTGATAGATTGAAGTCGGATCGTGCGAATCCATAAATATAATATTTTATAATATTTACTTTACCTGTGCTCGACTACACAGTTAAAAACCACAATGCGGCAGTTGTACAATAAAGAATAATCTGCCTATTTGCTTTGAAAAAATAATAACTTATTTTATTCCGCTTGTCAAGCAAAATAAAAAAAATTTCACGGTTTTAACAAATTATGTGCAAATTTACGAAATTTGACCCGACTTGTATAGACATTTCTGTAATTTACGGAAAAAAACGCTTGCCGAGGCGCGTCGCCCACCCCTCGAACCATACCGAATCGTAAGGAGAAAAATCGCGTTTTCCACGCCGAAATTGAAATCTTCTTACCCAATATCGGATCGCGGAAGGGATACACACCAAAAAAGGCATAAAAAATCCGAGCATTAAATTCTGCAAACCGTGACCCGCTTCGTGTTGCAAAATAGAAACCGACGGATTTTTGTTGACAACAAAAAAGCCGCCGAATTCCGAACCTCCCCACCGCTCTCCCAATTCGAAATACAGATTATAAGAAAAGCGTTTGGGTCTATGTCCCGTAAGAATCAACGCAAGCGCGACGACCGCGCCCAAGAGCGTCATCGGAAGTCCCCAGCTCAGAGAAACCAACCAATACAAAATGATTTTTAATACTCGCATTTTAACAATAATATCCGCAGGCAAACAACCACTGATCATCCTCCGCCGCGTCGTACCAATATTCCGCCCAGCCTCTGCCGTCCATAAACAAAGCGTTTTTCACCGCGTAGCCCTGTAAAAAGTCTTTCAGTTCTTTTGTTACGGGATACACCCCGTCCGTATTGCAATGCGTCGCATAGACCGAAACGAGATATCCGTAATCCTTATCGTCTATACTATACACGCCGCGGATAGAACGGTCTCCGCTTCCGCTTTCCAACTCGGAAAAAGCTTTGTCGATTACGATGGTTTTCTGTGAAATTTTCGCGCACAGTACATAAAGAAGATCCCCCGTATCGGGATCGATGCGGTAATAATAACCGTCGTCGGGATGAAACGCGTAATAACTTCCGTCGAGAAGCCCGTCGTTGTCGGCATACGTCCAAGTGAGATCGGAATAATCGCTGAAAACTCCGTTCACATTATATTTTCCGTTTGCAAAGTCTTCCGTCGGATTCACGGTATCGGCGGCGGGTTTCTGTTCCGAAGCGTAGTCTCCCGTTCGGGTTACGATAAAATCGACAACGACGGGAAAAGCGCCGTCTCGGCTGTCCGCACGGACGGCAAATCCGTAAGAAGTTCCCAACGACTCCGAAGATAAATTTATCGTATATTTAAAGTTTTTGGTATAAGTCGAACTGTTTCCGCCGCCGTTGATCGTTCCTTGATAAATGCGGTAAGATTTATTATCCGTATAATAATCGAGAATGGGATTCACATCGTTTGCGGCGGTATCGACAAGACTTTCGATGACATACGTCCCGCTTTCTTTCGGCTCGAACGCAAAAAGAATACCGTCTTTCGCCCTGCTCTCTATGATTTCCGCGCGGTAAGCGCCTTCCGTTACGATGACGTTTTGGTTATTATACCACTGCGTGCCGCCGTCGATAAATTCGGTAACAGAAAACAACTCGATCGTAATATCTTTCCTGTCGTTCGTCGCAACATACCCGTTGGGATCGTATGTGTATCCGTCGGGAAGAGCCGATATCGTTACACGGTAATCCCCGTCTAACCCCGCGCAGCTTGCAACGCCTGTTTCGTCGAACGCAGCGGAGAAATAACTCACTCCGTCCGTCCATTGCGCCGAAATCGCCGTATCGGGAATAAAAGTCTCCCCGTCCGCTTTCAAATTGACTCTAAACGGCTCCTCCGAAGACGTTCCTCCCGGCGGCTCCTCTTGTCCGGGCGTCAGCGGACTAGAAGGCGTCGGTTCGGTATAGGTGCAGGCGGTAACGCACGCCGCCAACGCAAAGGTCAGCGCGATGGTAAAAATCTTTTTTTTCATTCCTTTCCCCTCCCGAACAAACTTTTAATATCGCTCCAACGAAGTTTCCTTACGATAATATCCGTAACAAACAATACGGCGCACAAGGTCAACAGCGGCACGGTAAGATCAATCACGTACATACCCGCTTCCGAATCGTTGTTTTCCAAAGAAATATTTCCGTCTAAACTTACCGTTCCGTCTCCTCCGACGCTCTTTACCAATACGGACGAATCGTACACGGCAAAGCTATCGTATTCGGGCAGATAAGAGCGATAATAATCGATCGTCGCAGTATAATCGTTTCCGCCGTACGAATAGGCGATTGCAAGCTTATAAGATCCGGCTTTCCCCAATTCGAACGTACAGACATAAACGGATTGCTCCAACGAGAACGTATCCGAAACGGTATCTGCGGGGAAGGAAGCCGACGGCAGCGTAACGGTAATCTGCGCCGTTGCGTCCGCATGAAGCTCGGCGGGAGTTAGCGTAACGGTCGCTTTATTTCCCTCTATCGAAAGCGCCAACGCGTAAGGATAATCGATCCGTTCGGAAGGCGTATTTGTAGAAATTACGTTTGAAACGAAAAGTTCGTCAAGCCCCGAATTTTGCCAACCGAGCAGCCAATCGCCCGTAAGCGTACTCGTAAAAGAGGCAGCTTTTCCGTTGCCGTAAGTCCAATACGCATAAAGAGGCGTCGTTACGGTTCCGCCGTTCGATTTTGTATAATCCACTGTAAGCACGACGTTTGCGCTCGCTTTTGCTTTTCCAACGTAAAAACCGTTCACATACGCGCCGCTCATATCGAGTCCGGAAAGCACGTCGTCGTATCTCCGGTTGATTTTCACCGCAGTCTCCGATTCGATTTTTGATTCCGTCATATCGTCGGCAATATCGCCGAACATGATTCCGTCAAGTTGGGAAGGATCGTAACAGTAATAATAATTTCCGCCTCCCGCCGCGCAAATCTCCTGCAAAAGCGCTTGTCCCGTCGTTGCGGCGTCGTCTCCCGATTTTCCTACCCCCAAAGTCGAAACCGTGATACCGTTTTGATACATTTCCTCCGCGACGGATACGGGATCCTCCGGCTCGTTGCCGAAAGAAAGACCGTCGCTGATCAGCATTACCTGTTTTTCGCTGTAATCGAGGTTTGCGATACTATCCAGCGCCGTCCGTAATCCTTTTCCGATCAACGTTCCCTGCAAGGGCTGCAAATTGTTGAGCATTTTTATCACGGAATCGCTCTCGTCCGCCACGGAGACGGGAGGATAAACAAGATACGCCGAATCGCCGTAAAAATTAAACACGCACACATAATCCCCGTCGTTCAAAAGTCCCACGAGTTGCGCCGCAGCCTGTTTTGCGATAATCAATCGGTTATCGATCTGCATACTGCGCGACGAATCGATCACGAGAGCGTAAAGTTTCGGATCTTGATCGTTGTTACCGTAACGAACGGGCAGCATATCGTCAAGTTGCGTCAATTCTTCCTCCGTGCGGTTTTGAATACTCAAATTTCCGAACGTGAGAAGACTCTTTCCAAAGAGCGAAACGACCGTATCGAGACTGCTCATGAACATGGCGGCGTTCGTAAGCGTACTCACGTCTACGTTCGAAAGTACGATTTCGTCGTACAAGCACAAATCTTCCACGCTATACGGCACGTTTTTATCGTTCACATAGGCTTCAATCTCGCAATCCTCTCCAAACAGAATTTGCGCCGCTTCGTAATCTTCCTTTTGGTCGGTAATCAACAATATGCGCGCTGTACCGGTAATAGTTTGCGTAAAATAGCAGCTGTTATTATAATAAGAAGTATCCCCGTCCTTTTCTTCGGCGGTTACGCGCACTTCGTAGACGAACGTTCCCGTCGCCGACGTATCGAGCGCAAAACTGACCGTGTTCGATCCCGCGGAAAGCGCGACCGCTTTTTGGGAAAGAGGCTGCGCTTCGCCGATACGGTAAAGCTCCGCAGTTACGTTGGCACGGTAGCTGCTTTGCAATACGGCGACTGCCGTTTCTTCATGATTCAAATAGGTATTGGAAGCGGCGTCTACGCTCGCGACCTGCACTTCTTTCACGTTTTCGTCGATATTATCGTTCAAATATATCGCGTCTACATGAATATTATCCGCGCGCAAACGCTCGATCGTTCGTTTCAACGTGGAATCGCTCGATTCCGTCTGACCGCCGTCCGTTATGAGTACGATTCTTTTGATCGCGTCGTCTTTGAATAACGAAGAGGTATATTCGAGCGCGTTCACGATATCCGTCCCGCTCGCATCCACCGCGGCTTCGCTCACGCTTTTTACCGATCCGCCGAGTCCCGTTAAAAGTTCCGCGTCCTTGCCGAAACATACGATTCCGAATTTGGAATTGCGCGGAAGGGATTTTCGCACGTTTTCGATATAGTCGTCCAGGGTATCGAGATTATTGTACGCCGAATAAGAAACGTCCGCCACGACAAACACGTCCGTCTCCGTAATTACGGTAACAATCGACGTCCCCGCCGCCGCAAACGCTACAAAAATCGCCATTAAAATATGAAAAACAAACGACGCGACGTTGTGCTTGTTTGCGTTTTCCTTTTTTACCGCCGCAAAAAAAGGAACCGTCACGACAGCGGCTAAGGGAATCGCAATCAATAAAAGATAGATATTATCGAAGCTGATACTGCTCATAACAATACACCATCCAATCCGCCGCCATCAATACGGCAAGTATAAGAAATAATACGATCAGATCGTCGTACTTCCCGTCCCGCTTCTCCTCTTCCGCAACGCCTTCCAAACCGACGAAAAGCTCGGCTGCGTAGGGATTGCGTTCCGCTTCGGGTAACGCCGCAAAAACGGAATATACCTTTGCCGACTGTCCCGTCGTCATGGTAATCGTGTAAATACCCGCTTCGTTCAGTTTGTATTCGAACATTGCGTCCTCCGTATCGGGGTATTCCAAATTTCCGAGCGGCGTCCGTATGCAAATGTTATCGCAATTTGATACCACGTTGACGAGAAGCGTATCGCCGCATTCGTATAACGCGTTTTCTATCGCTGCGGGAAACGTATAATCGAGAAGATTGCCCGCTAACGTGACAAAATCGGCGAGTACGGGAAAATTGGAATCCTGCAAATCGAAAGCGAACACAACCTCCCGATTGCCGTAAGCGTTCGTCCCCGTAAACACCAACGGACTTCCTCCGTAAGAAAGCAGCGTAGTGAACGTGCGGTATAAACCGCATTTCAAATACCTCGAAACGTAAACATTGCTCTTGATTACGCCTCGCAACAACGTTTTTACCGCCGTCGCGCTCGATGAAGTATAAGAGAGAAGTCCCGCACGGGATAGCTTGACCTCTTCCTGCACGGTAAAACCGGATTCGGATATGCTGCTTACGGGATTCACAATCCATATCGCGCCGTCTTTGGGAAGCGAATCGGGACTGAATCCGTCGAAAATATACAAATCATAATCGCTTGCGCCAAGGTATTCCGTCGTGGACGAGAGTTCGATTCGGGCGTTTCCTGCGGACAGAAGCGCAGCTTGCAGATAAAAGGGATTGTCGCTTACGAGAAGCGTTTTATAAGAATTTTCGTAATCGACGTTGAACGCCACGACCGTGTTATCCGCCGCAAGGGCGTCCTCGTTCGCAATCGAAACCGTAAGCGATGTAAACTGTTCTATCCCGTCCAATTCAAACGCAAACGGAATAAATTCAAGCTTTTTTACGGAAAGCTCTATCGTTTTTAAAACCTCGGAATCGTCTAAACAGAGTTCCAACGTAAGCAAAGCGTCGGACGTATAAGAAATAGCGCTGCCCTCCACCGTAAGCTTTCCCTCCGCATTTAGCTCGTAAACGATATCCGTAAGCGCATAATTTTCTTCTCCCGCCGAAACGTCGATCGCTTCTAAATTCGACGTCGTTTCATAAGCTCTGTCCGTCACGAGATAGGTAAGAACCGAGGGATTTTCGTCAAAAACTTTTTGCGCCGCTTCGATCGCGTCGGATAAATCTACGGCAAGAGAAGAAGCCTTAACGTCGCCGAGCAAGGAAAGCGCCGCATCCTTGCTTTCGATTTCCGCGTAAACAAGTTCCGTCGCGTCTCCCGCGCAAATCAGCGTATAAACGCTGCCTTTTGTCGAAGAAGATATGATCGCGGAAATTTTTTCTTTTCCGATATCCAACCGTGTTTTAGAACCCTGCGTCATATTCATACTGCCCGAAGCGTCGAGAATAAAACAGTAAGACTCAGCCGCATTCGGTATGGTAATCACAGGTCTTGCAAGCGCAAACGCAATCAAGATCACGACAAGGATCTGCAAAATCAAAGAAATCAATCCGGCGATCTTATGGATAGGGCGTTTTCGCTTAATAAACCGTTCGCTCAACGTCCACAAATAGGTAGACGGCACCACTTGTTCGGTATATTTGTTTTTGATGATATAAACGAGAATCAGTACGGGAACGCCGATCAACGCAAGAAACCCGAGCGGATAGAGAAAACTCATTTCACAACCCCCATATCCGCCATTTTACCGAAGAACAATTCGACGACCGATTCTTCCGAAGGCACAAGCAAATAATTCGCTCCGCGCGATAGACAAAAATCCCGAACGCGTCCCGTCGCATATTCCAAAGCCAGTTTATAGGCTTTTGCGATCTCGCGGTTGATATCTTTTCGATAAAAACGCGCGGAGTTTTCCGAATCGAAAAAATGCACTTTACCGCGCACTTTGGGATTGAGCTCTTCTTTGGAAAGGATTTGCATACAAAACACGTCGCGCTTTTTTCCGACGAGATAGTCAATCGCGTCCTCGTAATTGTTATCCGTTAAAAAATCGGAAATGATTACGGAAGTCCCGTCGCCGTATCCCACGTTTTCGGGCAATAGCGCCTCGCTGAGATAGCTGTCGCCGCCGAATTCTATCGTATTCAGCTTTCCTATTTCGCCGATAAACGCGTCTCTCCCCAACATCCCCGTAATAACTGCAAAAACTTTTTTCTCTTTGACCGCATATACGGAAACCTTATCCATTCCGCTTACGGAAAGACAGGCGATCGCCGCGGCGATTTTCAGCGCTTGTTCGTCTTTCTTTCCTTTTCCGAACGACATCGAGCGGCTCGCGTCGATATATATCTTCGTGTGCATCTGCCTTTCGTCAAGATACAATTTAAGATATAATTTTTCGAAGCGCGCATAAGCGTTCCAATCGATTTTGGCGATATCGTCGCCTGCAATATAATCGCGTAAATCGGCAAATTCGCACGAGGAACCATACGTTTTCGTTTGATGATTCCCCCCGAACAGCCCCGCGACGTTGTTTTTTACGAGCATTTGCAACGTTTCAAGCTGTTGCAAAAACGCCTCGTCAATCACATAATTACTCATCGGTCATTTGTTTGATCTTTTATTTTCCGCAATCAACATTCCCACGATATCGTCGACGGTCAAACGCTCGTTCACCGCGCCGTATCCGATTTTGATTCTGTGCCGAAGCACGGGATAGGCAAGCGAATCGATATCTTCGTACGAAACGTTGTAATTACCGTTCATCAGCGCACGCACTTTCGCGCAGGTAATTAAAGCTTGCGCCGCACGGGGAGAAGCCCCGTATTTGATATATTTCTTTGCCGTAGACGACGTTTTTTCCAATTCCGGATGGGTGTTCGAAACAAGATCTGCGGTATAGGAAAGGATCTCGTCGATCACGGGCACGCCCTTGGCAAGCTCCCGCATTTCGAGAATTTCCGCTCCGTCCGTAACCGCAGTCGCCGTTTCTGCCATCGTCGCTTGCGTCATGTTGACGATATCCTTTAATTCTTCCGCCGCGGGAAATTTCATGACGAGTTTGAACATGAAACGATCCATCTGCGCTTCCGGAAGCGGATACGTGCCGTCCTGTTCGATGGGGTTTTCGGTTGCAAGCACAAAAAACGGCTCGTCAAGCAAATAAGTATTGGTTCCTACGGTCACTTTATGCTCCTGCATCACTTCGAGTAACGCAGACTGTGTCTTCGGCGTGGCGCGATTGATTTCGTCCGCTAAAATGAGATTCGCAAATATCGGTCCGCGGCGAAAAATCGTGTTCATTTTTCCGTTTTCGTCCTTTTCGATCACGTTCGTACCGGTAACGTCGGAAGGCATTAAATCGGGCGTAAACTGGATTCTTGAAAAAGGAAGGTTGAGCGTCTGGCTTAAAGAACGCACCAACCGGGTTTTCCCGACGCCGGGAACGCCTTCCAACAAAACGTTGCCGCCCGCGATAATCGCAACGATCACGTTTTCGACGATATCTTCCTGTCCCACGACGTCCTTGCGAAGCTCTTCGCGGATTTTTTCAACCGACCGGCTGAATTTTAACACTTTTTCTTTGCTTTCCATATTGTTGATTCCTTTTTTAGTTATTCCGTATCTTCCGATTCTTCGATCCCGCTGTAAAGCATGGAATAATATGCCCGAATCGCTTTCTGTTCTTCTTCGGTATAATCACCGTTTCGGATGAGTTCCTCCACGATCGCGTAATATTTATCGAGAACGCTTCCGTATTTCACGTGTTCTTCGTCGTCCGGTTCATAAATATAGCTGTCGCCGCCGTAGATCGTGTCGCCCTTTCCGTAACCGCCGTTCTCGCGGTCGGTTGTATCGGAATCTCCGCTGCCATCTTCCCCATCCGAAGCGTCCGAATCGATCGTCGGACGTTCGTCCACGATATTTTCGGGAAATTCTTCTATCGGAACGGATAGTATATCCGAAAGCCTTATGCGGATATAGAGGTCTATCACGCAATTATAAGTCTGCACGCAAAGCGCTTGCGTCAATTCGTAAACGTAGCTGTCGAATATTACGCTTACCGTCTGCGCAACCGTTTCGCTTACGGCGACGGAGGAAAGCTTGTTTGCGAACGTTTGCGTTCCGCTATAAAGCGCGTCCTCTTTCTCCGCCTCCGAAGCGGCAAGTGCCTCGGTAATCGCTTTGCTCAACGTCTGCAACGCGCCACCGACGTCCTCGGCACCCACAATCTTCTCTTCCAAAGCGGCAAGCGGCAAACCGAGATTGGCTTCAATCAAACGTTCCATGCTCTCTTCGAGCGCGGTTACGCGCTCGTAACTTGATAGGATCACGCCGGAATCGAACACGAACACTCCGCCCGAAATCGCCGAAGCAATCAGTACGGTTTGATCGCCGTTTTTTAATTGCGACGCAACCTCGCCGTAAGTATTTTCCTCTTCGACCAACGCATCGATTGCTTCTACGGAAGCGAACACTTTCATTTTTTTTGCGTTTTCCGTTTGAGACAAAGAGAGATCGGCAAGAATCCCCTCCAAAACGCCGACAACCGACGTCTTTAATTCGCTTTCCAACGACGAGCCGCGTATCTCCGTAATTAAATTTTCAAGTCCCAGTTTTTCGAAATCCGTTATTTCCGCCGTCGGATCCACCGTTTGGGGAACAGGCATTGCGACCGCCGTTATAAAGAGCGCAATCGCCAATACCGGCAAGGCGATCAGCTTCAAAAAAGGCTGCAATCCGTATTTTTTCTGCGGCACGGCTTCCAGCTTTTCGTAAGCGTCCTCCCGTTGTAAGTCGATTAATTCTCCTTTCCGTTGCCGAAAGGCAAGCATCGTTTGCGTTTTTTCCCGTAAACGATATTCTCTATCGAGTTTTTTCGCAAATTTTTTATCGTTCGGACGTAGCACAAAAAAGAGCGCCGCCCAGCAGATTATAGCAACCGTCAGCCCGATCAACGGATATCCCCAAACGGGAAAATCGAATCGTTTGAGTTTAAACGCAAGAAGGAGACCGCCCGCAACGATCAAACCGAGAGACAGCCCTCCCGCAACGGAAGCAATCAACGCGGCTTTCTTGCGCTTTTTTTGTAATTGTTCGAAAGTTCCGTCCATAATATTCTCCGTAAATCTTTCCGTATTTCCTTTGCAACATTTATTATATCATATGTTTTCGATAAAAAGCAACAAAAACACCCTATATTGTTATAAAAATCTATAAATATACAAACAAAAGCGTATTATCTCCGTTTAAACGAGGATATGAACGCGCGCAGCGCGAACGACATATTGGCGTTTTTGGGAAGAGCCATTCCCACCGAACGGGAAGGCATGGCGGGAGATACGTCCAATTCGAACAACGTGCCTTCGCGAATTCGTCTTTGCGCGTATTCGCGCGGAATTACGCCGATTCCCATTCCCTCTTCCACCAATTTCTTCATAAACCCCCAACTGTCGATTTCGACCGCGGGAGAAAGACTGACGCCCACGCTCTGGCGGTAATGCTCAAAGAAAGATCTCGCCACCGTTTTTTCTTCCATTAGCAGCAAGGGATAGCGATTTAAATCCCAAACGGATAATTTCACTCCCTTTAAGTGCGAAAACGCTTCTCCCGCGATAAAGACGTCGTTGAGCAGCATAATCGAATCGGTAAGCAAAATGCCGTCGTCCACATCGATGGGCAAATTTAAAAATCCGATATCGCAACGATCGGTTTTCAACTGTTCGAGCGTTCGGGACGAAATATCCGAAAGCAATTCGAATTTCACGTTGGGAAATTGTTTGTGGTAAGCAACGATTTTTTCCGCAAGGCAATATTGAAATATCGTCTCCGAAGCGCCGATGCGCAACGTTCCCGTCGCGCTTTGGTTCATTTCGGACAGTTTGTTTTCCACTCCTCCGAGGATTTTTAACGCCTTATCCACGTCCTCGTAGACGAGCGCGCCGCCTTGCGCGGTTAATTCCATGCCCTTATGCGTTCTTTTGAACAACGGAGCGCCAAGTTGCGCTTCAAGCTGTTTGATCGATTGCGATACGGCGGGCTGGGAGATATAAAGTTCTGCCGCAGCGCGGGTGATGCTGCCGCAGCGCGCCACAGTATAAAATACTTTATATAATTCGAGATTCACCATCGCTTTCTCCTATGCTTTATTTTCCGACGCAGAATTTTTCAAAAATTGCGTTTATAATCTCTTCCGTCGCCGTTTCTCCGCTCAACACGCCCAATTCGACGTATGCGCGTTTCATGTCCTCCGCGTATACTTCCGCAGGCTCTCCTCGATAAATAGCGTCCGACGCGTCTTTCAAAGCCTGCGAAGCCGCTTTCAAAGCGGCGTAATGCCTCTCTTCCAGTATAAACGCGCCGTCGTTTTCCGCGCCGAACCCCCGTTCGTAAAGCAGTTCTTTCAGTTTTTCGAGTCCCTCTCCCGTTTTCGAAGAAACGCATACGTCGCATCCCTCTTTTCGGGCAAGATCGCATTTGGCTCCCACCGTAATCAACGCCGCTCCTTGGGAAATCGGGGGCGGGTTATCTCCCTCTTCCGCCAAAAACAGCGTTACGTCCGCCGATTTCACGGCATTTTCCGCACGGCGCACGCCTTCGCGTTCGATTTCGTCGGCGCTCTCACGAATGCCCGCCGTATCGATAAGCCGAAAAAGAACGCCGCCGAGTTCCAACGTTCCCTCTACGATATCGCGCGTCGTACCCGCCACGGGAGAGACGATCGCTCTGTCGTAACCGACAAGCGCGTTTAAAAGCGAACTCTTTCCCGCGTTCGGTCTGCCGCATATGGCGACGTTTACCCCGGATTTTATCTTTTTCCCCGCGCTGTATTGATTTAATAACGCAGATACGGAGACAAGGACTTCGCCCAATTTTTCCGCCGTTTTCTCCCGCGTTTGAGTCGAAAGCTCCTCTTCCGGATAATCCACATCCGCGTCTACCGCCGCAAGGCATTCTTTTAAAACTGCTTGGCTTTTCGCCGCCTCCGCCGTCAATTTTTCTCCGTACAGAAGAAATCCCGCGCGCACTTGCGAAAAAGACTGCGCGTTAATCATATCCGCCATTCCTTCCGCGGCGGAAAGAGAAAGTTTTCCGTTGAGAAACGCGCGTTTTGTAAATTCGCCGCGCTCCGCAAGCCGCGCTCCCAAAGCGATCGCGCGTTTCAACACGCCCCGCGGAATCTCCGTTCCGCCGTGGCTGTGAAATTCCACGCAGTCCTCGCCCGTAAACGAACGGGGCGCGCGAAAATACACGCAGAATCCGTAATCGGAAAAATCCCCGCAGTCGATTGTGCCCGCATATAATACGTTCGGCTTGAATTCCCCCTTACGGGAAAACATAGCCCGCGCAATTCCGAGAGAGTCGTCCCCGCTGATTCTAACGATAGCGACTCCTCCCGCGCCCTGCGCCGTTGCGATTGCCGCAATAGGTTCCATATGACTCCTTTTTTTCCCCCCCCGTAGAGGGACTACTCAGACTTAAATTTTAACATAAAAATAATCGTTTGTAAAACAAAAAGAACGGAAAACCGTTCTTTTTCACGTTCAGTTGCCGTTCTTAAATTCGTCGAACGGATCGTCGGGCGTGTTTCCCGAAGAATTCGAACCGAATTCGTTAAACGGATCGTCGGGCGGCGTGCCGTTAAAACCGCTATTGTTGCCGTTATAACCGTTATCGTTTCCGCCGCCGTAGGGAGGCTGATGCCTGCGCGCGAACTCTTCCGTTCTGCGGCGCATATAGGCGTTGTAATCGACGGGCGTATTCTTACGCACGGCAAACAGCACAATCCCGCGGAAAGGCAGGATAGCGCAGAGAAACGTCATCAAAACGGGACTGCGCGCATAATACTTGCGGAACAAAGCGGTAAACAGCACGCACATAAACACGAGCAATACGAACCAGGATAAATAGGCAATTAGATCGGTATAATATTGTGCGGTATAAAGCCATTGTAAAGAGTTCGGCAGCAGGTATTCGTTAAACTCCCATCCAAAATAGCCGTATTCGTTATTATATACCAAAGAATAAGGATGGGCTTTCACCAATATAATTTCACTCGTCAAATAAAAGATTTCAAGCGCCACATAAAAAATTTCCAACAGCATGGCGTACAATCCCGCCCGCTTCATTTTCTGTCCGAAAAAGTGCGTTTCTCCCGCAATTTTACCCGTATAGTAAGTATTGAGAAAAGGTACGAACGCCATCCACGCCCCCTTCATGTCCAGACCCGCTCTTTTCGCCATTGTGCGCAAACCGATTCCGCCCAATATCAGCAAAACCAAATAAAGCCCTACGGTTACGAAAAGACTGATCGCGTAGTATCGAAGCAAATACGCTGCATATTCTTCCGCCGTCTCCACCGAAACGACCGTAAAATAACTGATTATAAATTGCGGAATATTCATTAAATCAAAAAATTCCATATAGCTCCTTTTTATGATTCGCCGAACAACGGCGTATCGTAATCAACCCGAATTAAGGTAAGCCCCTGCGGGGGCATCGTTTTGGCAAGCGCGGTTCTTTCTCCCGTTTCGAAAGCGCGCGCTATCCCCTGTTCTTTTCCGCACCCCACGGCAAACAATTCGCCTGCTAAAATGCGTACCATATTGTACAAGAAACCGTTTCCCGTCACTTCGATCGCGTAAACGAAATACGTCTCTTCCCGTTTTTCTTTTATCTCTACGGAATCTATTTTTCTGACGCTCGTTTTAGAAGTGTAACCCGCCGCGCGGAACGCCGCGAAATCATGCTCCCCGATCAAAAGGTTTGCCGCTTCCCGCATTTTATTCGTGTCGGGTTTGCGTAAAAGCTTAGTTGCATAGCGCGACAATAACGGTTGTTCGCTTTGAGAAAAATAAGCGGTATATCGATAAGTTTTCTTCTTTGCTCCGCGCGTACAATCGAAGCCTACGGGCGCGGCGGCGCTTTTTAAAATTTTCACATCGGACGGAAGCACGGCGTTCATACATTCGCGTAGTTTTTCGGGCGGGATATCCGCCGCGATTTCCGCCTGCGCCACCTGCCCCTGCGCGTGTACGCCCGCGTCCGTTCTTCCGCTTGCGGTAAACACGACTTCTTCTCCGAACGCCTTAAACGCCGCTTCCGAAAGCGCGCTTTGCACCGTCCGCACGTCTTTCTGTTTTTGCCAGCCAGAAAAATCCGTACCGTCGTAAGCGATCAAAAAAACGGCTCTCATATTACGGCTCCCAAATAGACGCGCAACAAGACGACGCCCGCAACCACAGCTGCGATCAGGATAAACGCAAGCAAGTCCCGCCAAGTAAAGCGTAGTTTTTTGTATTTCGTCCGCAGTTTCCCTCCGGAGTAACACCGCGCGTCCATCGCGTCGCCAAGCTCATCCGCCCTTCGAAACGCCGATAACAGCAACGGAATAAGCACGGGGATAATCGATTTGATTCTCTTTCCCAATCCCCCCGTATCAAAATCCGCTCCGCGCGCCTTTTGCGCGTTCATGATCCGCTCCGTTTCATCCATAAGAATCGGAATAAACCGTAGCGCGATACTCATAATGAGCGCAAGTTCGTGTACGGGGAAGCGAATCCATTTGAGCGGCGTCAACAGGCTTTCCAATCCGTCCGTTAAAGAGACCGGCGTCGTCGTAAACGTAAGCAACGACGAGCACATGACGAGCAAAACCAATCTTGCGATTAAAAACGCGCTGACAATCAAGCCTTCCTGCGTGATATGAAGAAACTTCCATTCCCAATAGACGGTGTCCCCCGAATAAAAGAAAATGTTTAGCGCCGCCGTAAACAGAACGAGAAAGAGCACGCCTTTGACGGAACGCAACGCTTTCAAGGGCGGTATTCCCGAAAACAAAACGGCCAACAGCAACGCGCACGCGCAGACGGCAAGTCCGTAAAAGTTCTTTGCAAGAAAAATCGCTACGATAAACGCGATGAGAAATACGATTTTCAGTCTCGGATCAAGTTTGTGCGCAAACGATTGCGCAGGATAATATTGTCCGAACGCAACGTCCTTATTCATCGCCGCCACCGCTTTTTTTCAACAAGAGAACTTTTTGAATAAAATCCTCGGTCGTATAATCGCAATCTATGATCACGCCGCGCTTCTTCAACGCAAGACAAAGCTTGGCCGTAAGCGGCACGTCTAGCCCGAGGGCGAGGAGTTCTTCCGTATGCGCAAACAACTCGCGCGGGGGAAGCACATACCGCACCGTACCTTCCGAAAAAACGGCCGCTTTCGTGCAATTTTCGGAAATCTCGTCCATATCGTGCGAAACGATTACAACGGTTTTGCACCATTCCTTATGGAGCTTGTGCAAAAGCTCCATAATTTCTTTTTTTCCCAAAGGATCAAGCCCTGCGGCCGGCTCGTCCAGCACAAGAATTTCCGGACGGGTCACGATTACGCCGGCAATCGCTACGCGCCGTTTCTGACCGCCAGATAAATCGAAAGGAGACGCGTCTTTCACCTCGCCGTAATTTAAACCGACGATTTCAAGCGCGTTTTTCACCGCCTCTTTGATCTCCGCCTCGGTTTTCTTCACGGTAAAGTTTTTATAACCGAACGCTACGTCGTCAAAGACCGTTTCGGCAAAAAGCTGATATTCCGGATATTGGAACACCATCCCGACTTTGGAACGAAGCGTACGGAAATCCGTTTTTTTGTCCGTCAGATCGAATTCTCCCACCGTCAACACGGTTTCGGGCGGAATCTCCGCTCCTTTTTTCGGCTTTTTCTTTTTATATTTCTTTAAGGAAGAGGGTACGCGCAGCAAGCCGTTTAAGTGTTGCACGAAAGTAGACTTCCCGCTGCCCGTATGCCCGATAATGCCGAAGAACTCCCCCTCTTCGATCGTGAGCGTAATATCTTTGAGCGCGCGCACGGCAAACGGAGACTTTTCGTTATAAGTATAGTTTAAGTGTTCGGCTACGATACGCATTCCGCAATCTCCCTTGCCAGCGTGTCCGTATCCAATGTATCCGAAACCGCCATACCGCCTTCGCGCAATTTTTGACAAATATAACAGATGCGGGGAAGGGACAGGTTATACGTTAAAAGTTCCTCGTGCCGTCGAAAAATATCTTGGGGGCGTCCCTGCATCACGATTTCGCCCTTGTTCATTACCACCGCGCGGGAAGCCAGCAGCGCCTCTTCCATAAAATGCGTGATGAGAAGCACGGTGATTCCCTCTTCTTCGTTGAGTTTTTTCACCACCTCCACGATTTCCCGTCTGCCTTTGGGATCCAACATCGCGGTTGATTCGTCTAATATAATGATCTTTGGTTTCAGCGCCAAAACGCCCGCTATGGCAACGCGCTGTTTCTGTCCGCCCGAAAGTCTCGATATCGTGGCGTTGCGAAACTTTTCCATTTCCACGGCTTTCAAGGCAAAATCGATCCGCTCTCCGATTTCTTCTCTCGGAACGCTGATATTTTCCGCGCCGAACGCTACGTCGTCTTCTACGATGGAAGCAACCGTTTGGTTATCGGGATTTTGAAATACGACGCCCACGTCTTTACGAATCTCAAACAAATTTTTATCCGAAACGGCGCGATCGAAAATTTTTATCGTACCCTTATCGGCGGAAAGCAATCTGTTGCAAAGGCGCGCAAGCGTGCTTTTGCCGCTTCCGTTATGACCGAGAACGGCGACGAACTCGCCCTCCTCCACCTCGAAATCAAGATTTTTGATTGCGAACGTCCCGACTCCCCCGTAAGAGAAATCCACGCCGCGAAATACAATTGCTTTCATAACTCTAACAATATTATTCATATTATAGCAAAATTTCAACTAAAAGACAATGAAAACCCCGTGAAAATTAAGTCTTTCGCAAGAAAATTTATTTTAGAACCTCATAAAAATCATTTTTCATCGCCGTAATTCCGTTTATCGCCGTCTTATAAAGCGCGCTCTCCTGCGGAAGGAACGTGCGCTTTGCAAAAAAAATAAAAAGAAAGAACAAGTTTTTTTCACATTCGGTATTGACTTCCCGCGCAAAAAACGATATAATATTTTCAGCGGCGAAAAGGCGTTGTCTTTTTGCATGCCGCAATATTACGAAAATTTTAATTTATTTTATGGAGGTTTCTTGATGACTAAGATGACTATCGACGGCAATACCGCCGCCTCGCACGTCGCTTACGCGTTCTCGGAAGTGGCAGCCATCTATCCCATCACCCCTTCGTCCCCTATGGCGGAATCCGCAGACGAATGGGCGACGCAGGGACGAGTGAATATGTGGGGACAGAAGCTCCGCATTACCGAAATGCAATCGGAGGGCGGCGCGGCAGGCGCGGTTCACGGTTCGCTTTGCGCCGGCGCGCTTACGACCACCTACACCGCTTCGCAAGGGTTGCTCCTTATGATCCCGAATATGTACAAGATTTCGGGCGAACTTCTTCCCATGGTTATGCACGTTTCGGCGCGCGCGCTTGCCGCTCATTCGCTGAACATCTTCGGCGATCATGCCGACGTAATGGCTTGCCGCCAAACGGGTTTTGCCATGATTGCGGGTTGCTCCGTACAGGAAGTAATGGATCTCGCGCTTGTCGCGCACCTCTCCACTCTTCGCGCACGCGTTCCGTTCATCAATTTCTTCGACGGATTCCGTACTTCGCACGAGGTAAGCAAGATCGACGCGATCGACTATTCCGAAATGAAGGCGATCTTCGATAAAAAGGGTTTGGACAAAGACGTCGCAGCGTTCAAAGCGCGCGCGCTCAACCCCGAACATCCCATTCAAAAAGGCACCGCTCAGAACGGTGATACCTATTTCCAGAACAGAGAGACCGCCAACAGCTACTATAACGCAACCCCCGCGATCGTTCAAGAGATGATGGACGAGGTAAACGCATTGACGGGCAGAAATTATCACTTGTTCGACTATGTGGGCGCGCCCGATGCGGAACAGGTTATCGTGATTATGGGTTCCGGCGCGGAAACGGTGGAAGAGAGCATCAATAAACTCAACGCACAGGGCAAGAAATACGGTCTCATCAAAGTCCGTCTGTATCGTCCTTTTGTTTCCGACGCGTTTGTCGCCTGCATTCCGGCAACCTGCAAGAAGATCGCCGTTCTCGACAGAACGAAAGAGCCCGGCTCCCTCGGCGAACCGCTCTACCTCGACGTTTGCACTTCTCTGCTCGAAAAAGGCATTTCCGATATCAACGTAGTTGGTGGCAGATACGGTCTCGGCTCCAAAGAGTTCAACCCCTCTATGGTTCTCTCCGTCTATAAAAACCTCGAACAGGCGCAACCGAAAAATCACTTCACGGTCGGTATCTACGAGGACGTTACCAACACCTCTCTCGATTTCTCCGAAAAATTCGACGCGGCGCCCGCAGGTTCCACTTCCTGTAAGTTCTACGGCCTCGGATCCGACGGTACCGTCGGCGCGAACAAGAACTCCATCAAGATCATCGGCGACCATACCGATATGTACGCGCAGGCTTATTTCTTCTACGATTCTAAGAAATCGGGCGGCATCACCGTCTCCCATCTCCGTTTCGGGAAAACTCCCATTCAAAGCGAATACTTGATCGACGCGGCGGACTTCATCGCCTGCCACAACCCTTCCTATATTATTCGTTACGACATGACGACCGATCTGAAAGAAGGCGGTTCTTTCCTTTTGAATGCGCCTTGGACGACGGTAGAAGAATTGAACGCCAACCTTCCCGCAAAAGTGAAAAACGCGCTCGCAAAGAAGAAAGCAAATCTCTATGTGATCGACGCGATCTCCATTGCGGCAAAACTCGGACTTCGCGGCAGAACGAACACTATTTTGCAATCGGCGTTCTTCCTCATTAACGAGCAGATCATGCCCTATGCGGAAGCTGTTGATCTCATGAAGAAGATGGCGTACAAATCCTTTGCAAGAAAGGGCGACGCGGTCGTTCAAATGAACTACAACGCGATCGATTCCGCAAAGGAAAACCTCGTGAAGATCGAAATTCCCGCAGACTGGGCTACGACGACGGAAGGCGCGGATATGATTTCTCTTGCGGACAACGAATATTTCCGCAACGTAATCGCTCCCATTCTCGCGCTCGAAGGAGACAAGCTTCCTTCCTCCGCGTTCAATG
>CAYZTP010000002.1:0-80302 GCA_964481555.1 uncultured Clostridia bacterium
TAACGATTTTATTTATTCTTCGCCGCGCTGTAAATACGCGATAATACGGGGAATACCTTCTCTGATTCTGCGTAACGTTACGCGATAAACGTCTATGGGTTGACCGTACGGGTCGGGAATCTCTTTGCCGCAAAGAGAATAAAAACCGGTAACATTCGGATATTTTATAAGCGCGCGGCGTTGGTTTTCCGTCATGCAAATTACCAAGTGCGCTTCTTTCACCATTTTTCCGGTGAGTTGACGGGGCTTGAAAGATTTTAATAACGAGATTTTAGCTTCGGAAAGAGCTTGCACGGTATTTTCACTAATTACCGCGCCTTTTTCGGTGCGTAAACCTGCAGAGCGGACTGTATAACCCGAAATTTTCCGCCGCCGAAGCTCTGCACGGAGAGCCGCCTCCGCCATAGGAGAACGGCACGTGTTACCCGTACATACGAAAAGGATTTTCTTATTTTTCTTCGTTTGTTCCATAATTGCCTCCGCACGCGCGTTTTAACCGATTGAGCACTCCGTCCATCACGCCGCCTTTGTAATTTGGTTCTATCGCAATTAAGAGCGTGGCGAGCGTTTCGCTTTTGCGCAGCAGCGCATATAAATTCCGCGCCATCTGTATATCCGTACTTCCGAAATCCAACGAACGGAATCCGTCCAGCCTGTTTAACTGTGTGCTGTCGCAAAGAAAATACGGCGTTCCGCCCGCCCTTTCCTCTTCTCGATAGCGCATAACGGCTTGTTCAAGCTCGTTCGACCGATAATAAGCCGTTTTGCAGCGGGGAGAATAATGTTTGTATGCCATCCCGGGGCTTTTGGGCTTTTCCCCTTTTTGCATTCGATAAACGCCGCAAACGCCTACGACGGATGCAATCATTTCTCTCGTAATCAATCCCGCGCGCAAAATTTGGGGTTCTTCTCCCGTGCAGTCCAACACCGTGCTTTCGATTCCGCCCTCGCATACGCCTCCGTCTAAAATCAGCGGTATTTTACCCGCAAAATCGTCGTAAACATGCGCCGCCGTTACGGGAGATACGTGCTTAGAGATATTCGCGCTGGGCGCGGCAACCGGTAAATTAACCTTACGCAGAAACGCCTGCGCCGTAGCGGACGACGGCACGCGGATTGCCAGCGTATTCAGCCCGCAGGAGACGTACTTGCTGACTTTCCCCGTAGATGGATAAATCATGGTCAAAGGTCCCGGTAAAAACGCTTTGCGTAATTTTTGCGTATACGACGGAATATAATCGACAAGCGAACCGATATTGTACTCATTATGAACGTGTACGATAAGCGGATTATCCGCAGGACGACCTTTTAACGCAAAAATACGCAAAACCGCTTTATCGCTCCGCGCATCGGCGCCGAGTCCGTAAACCGTCTCAGTGTGAAAAGCGACGACTTCGCCCTCCTCAATATATTGTTTTGCGAGAGCAAGGCTTTCGTTCTCGCTTTTTAAAATCTGCGTTTCCATCTCAATCAAACGGCACGCCCGAATCGTCCTCGGGCGGAAGGTTATCGTCGCTCACGGGCGGGAATGCCTCGTCCGCGCTTTCGTTTTCCTCAAAATCGGGCTTGCGCTTCCCGTAAACAGGCTCTTCGTTCGGTTCTCCCTGCGCTTCTATGTCTATGAATTTGGTTTTTTCGCCGATAAAACGGAGCTGGATTCTTCCCGTAGAACCGTTTCGGTGCTTTGCGATAACGAGTTCCGCCGCTCCCTTTACAACATTTCCTTTGGCAAGTTCTTCCGGCGTCGCCGTCATATCCGGACGGTTAATGAACATGACGATATCCGCGTCCTGTTCGATTGCGCCCGATTCTCTCAAATCGGAAAGCTGCGCTTCCTTGGTTTGGATACGCCTTAGCTGGGAGAGCGCAAGAACGGGTACGTCAAGCTCTTTGGCCATAATTTTCAATTCGCGTGTGATCGAGGCGATTTCCTGCTGTCTGTTTATATCGGAATTCTGTTTTTCTCCGCTGCCCATTAATTGGATATAGTCGATCATGATGATATCGAGTTTTCCCTCCGCCGTTTTTAAGCGGCGGCATTTGGAAAGAATTTCCGCAACCGTTACCCGTGAGGAATCGTCGATAAATATTTTACTTTTTTGCATTTTATCGCTTGCAAGCATCAGCTGTTTCCAATCCGATTGCTGCAACTTGCCCGAAAGCGCGTCGGCCATGCTCACATTTGCGAACGAACATAAAAGTCGCTGCACAATTTGAATGCGCGGCATTTCCAACGAAAAGACGGCGGCGACGCCCGATTTTTTCAAACAAGCGTGTTCGACAATGTTCATCGCGAGCGAAGATTTTCCCACGCCGGGGCGCGCCGCAAGAACGATGAGGTCGGATTTCTGCAACCCGTTTGTCATGCGGTCGAGATGGCGGAAGCCCGTCTCCAATCCTCTGAACGCGTTGGGATCCGATTGAATGCTTTCAAATTTTCCGATAACCTGACCGATGATTTCACCGTCTTCCATGCCGGCAAGGCTTGTTCCGTCCTCTTTTTTCGATATGTCGTAAACTCTTTTCTCGGCAAAGGCAATCGCTTCGCGTTCCTCGTTTCCGCGCATACTGTTTTCGATGATATCTTTCGCGGCGCGGATCAGCGAACGGTTTACCGCGTCCCGCCGTACGATTTCAAAATATTGTTTGTAATTGGCGGCCGAGACGGTGAGCTGCGCAAGCTCCGTAATGTACGCAAGCCCGCCCGCGCGTTCGAGTTTTGAATCGCGGTCGAGCCGATCGGTTAGCGTAACGAGGTCGACCGGTTTTCTGCCGCCGTACACGGCCTTCATTGCGGAAAGAATTTCTTTGTGGGATTCTTGATAAAAATCGTCCTCTTTCAGCTCTTCCAACAGTTCGGATTGAATATCGCCGTCGATGAGAATGCAGCCTAAAAGCGCCGCTTCCGCATCTAAATTATGGGGCATTTGATTGACTGCCATGATAACGTCCTGTCTTTAAAAATTATTTGCAGAGCGATTCGAATTCTTCAAGCGCGATTTTAAATTCGCCCATTGCAGAAAGGAACGTCTCCTCTTTGGTGAGATCCGCCCCCGCCGTTTTCAATAAAGAGACGGGATCCGTCGAACATCCGCCGGAAAGGAAAGAAAAGTAGTTTTTGAGCGCGTCCTTTTCTCCCCGTAAGATACGGTTGGCGATTGCGATAGCCGAGGTAATACCCGTCGCATATTTGTAAACGTAAAACGAACGATAAAAATGCGGGATACGCGCCCATTCGATTGCAATTTCCCGATCGTGCGTCACCGCGTCGCCGTAATAGCGCCGATTCAGTTCATAATAAAGCTCGGAAAGATTATCCTTGTTCAAAGGTTCCCCCGCCTCCGCCATTTCATGCGCTTTTTGTTCGAATTCGGCAAATTGCGTCTGACGGAAAAGCGTCGTGCGAATCATATCCATATAATAGTTGAGCAGATATTTTTTCAGTTTTTTATCCTGCGAATTGTGTAACAAGTATTTGAGCAAAAGCACTTCGTTGACCGTGCTTGCCACTTCTGCGACAAATATTTTATAATCCGATTTCGCATAAGGCTGATTTTTGTTGGAGAACCAAGAGTGCAGAGAATGCCCCATCTCGTGCGCGATCGTAAATACGTCGTGGGTGGTAGGCTGATAATTGAGCAATACAAACGGATGCGTTCCGTAAACGCCGATGGAGTATGCGCCGCTGCGTTTGCCGTTGGTTTCGCACACGTCGATCCACCGTTCGTCTCTGCCCTTTTTCAAAAGCGAGAGATACTCTTCGCCGAGCGGGGAAAGTCCTTTCAGCACGAGTTCGTAGGCTTCCTCGTAAGTCAGTTTCAAGTCGGCGTCTTCCACGAGCGAAGGATAGACGTCGTACATATGCATTTCATCGTAGCCGAGTACTTGTTTGCGTACTTGCATATAACGATGCATAAGCGGCGCGCTGTCGTTTACGACTTTTACAAGATTGTCGTAAACGCTTCTTTCTACGTCCTCTTCAAAAAGCGCCATTTGCAGACAGCTGTCGTAACCTCGGACGTTTTTATAGAAAATATCTTTTTTTACGTTACAGAAATAGGTAGTCGCAAGCGTATTGATGATTTTATTGTAAGCGCCGTAATAAAGCTTGAACGCCTCTTCGCGTTTGCCACGGTCTTTTCCGCTCATAATAACGGAATACAGCCCGTGCGACAACTGCTGCGTTTTGCCGTCGTATTCGATTTCGGGTAAATTCAGCTCCGCATTGTCAAGCATTTCAAACACGTCGCCTGCGGCGGAAAGCGGTTCTCCCGTCTGCGCGAGAATCAGCTCCTCTTTTTCGGAAAGCACATATCTCTTCTGCGCAATCAGTCTTTTTAAGGCGTAATCGTAATCTTTCAATCGCTCGTCTTGGGAAAACGCAATCAGCGTTTCATCGGGTAAAGCAGTGAGTTCAGGCGTCGAAAACGCCGTTTCCGATTCGATTTTGGTAAACAGACTCATGACTTTGGCGAGATAATCGTTATATTTGGTGACGCGTACGTCTTCGTCGTGTTTATTATGCGCGTAAAGATATACTAACATGGCTTGTTGTACGAGGGATTCCTCCTCCCGATAAAAAGCCAGCAAGTTCTCCGCCGTATTCAGCGTGCCCCGATAGTGTCGGAAATTTATTTTTCCTTCTATCGCGTTAAACGTTTTCTCCCAAGCGTCGTCGTTTTCAAATAAGTCTTCTAAGTTCCATTTGTAAGTTTCTTTCACTTCGTTTCTTTCCATGAGATCGTCTCCTTTTTGTTCGATTAATTTTTAAAGCTGTGAATGGGAGCGGGTATCAGTCCCCCTCTCGCGATAAAGGCTTGAGCGGAGCCTGTGTGTACGGGCATGACGGGCGCTCTGCCCAACAATCCGCCGAAGCTGACTTCGTCTCCGACTTTTTTATTCGGCGCGGGAATCACGCGAACGGCCGTCGTTTTGTTGTTGATCATACCGATTGCCGCCTCGTCCGCAATCATCGCGGCGATCGTCGACGCGGCCGTGTCGCCGGGAATCGCAACCATATCCAGTCCCACCGAACATACGCAAGTCATCGCCTCTAATTTATCGAGCGTGATCTTGCCTGCCGTTGCGGATTGGATCATTCCGATATCTTCGGAAACGGGGATAAACGCGCCCGAAAGACCGCCTACGCGGGAAGAAGCCATTACGCCGCCCTTTTTCACCGCGTCGTTGAGCAAGGCGAGCGCGGCCGTCGTTCCGTGCGTTCCAACGTTTTCCAGTCCCATTTCTTCGAGTATATGCGCCACGGAATCGCCTTGGGCGGGCGTCGGCGCAAGAGAAAGGTCTACGATTCCGAACGGAACGTTCAGCCGTTTAGACGCTTCGCGCGCGACGAGTTGTCCCGCGCGCGTAATTTTAAACGCCGTACGTTTGATCGTCTCCGCCACGTCGGTAAGATCGGCGTCGGGAATATATTTCAATGCGTGACGAATCACCCCGGGACCAGATACGCCGACGTTGATTACGGCGTCCGTTTCTCCCGTACCATGGAATGCTCCCGCCATAAAAGGATTGTCCTCTACCGCATTGCAAAAGACGACGAGCTTTGCACAGCCGATACCGTCCGAATCCGCCGTAAGCGCCGCAGTCTGTTTGACGATTTCCCCCATACGTTTTACGGCGTCCATATTAATGCCCGATCGGGACGATCCGACATTGACCGAAGAACATAATCGTTTGGTCGTTGCAAGCGCTTCCGGAATCGTGTCGAGAAACGCGCTTTCATAATCGGCGGTTCCCTTTTGCAAAAGCGCGGAATAGCCGCCTAAAAAATCGATTCCGAGTTTATCCGCAGCCGAATCGAGCGCGCGCCCTATCAGCGCGCTTTTTTCGGGGAAAGAAGCCGTTAAAAACGATACCGGCGTGACCGAAACGCGTTTATTTACGATGGGGATACCGTATTCCATGGAAATATCCTCCGCCGTTTTTACCAAATTTTCCGCTTTCGAACAAACTCTGTCGTACACGGATTGCGCCGTTTCTTCCGCGCTGCCGCGAATGCAGGGCAACAAAGAGATTCCCATCGTGACGGTACGGATATCAAGGTGTTCTTTTTCGATCATATCGACCGTTTCCAATACGTCGTTTTTATTAAACATACGCCCGCCTATACGTTATGCATCGCATTGAAGATGTCTTCGTGCTGAATGCGGATCGTCATTCCGATTTCTCTGCCCCTATCTTCCAAAGCGCGGGAAAGCGAAACCAAATCCTCTTTGCTTTCCGAAAGATCGACCACCATAATCATGGCGAATTGTTCGCCGAGGATCGTTTGCGATATATCCTCGATATTCACCTGCCGTTCGAAAAGAAATCCGCTGACCTTCGCGATAATTCCGCGTCTGTCAGCGCCCGTTACCGTTACTACAGCGCGCATAGATTATACCTCTTCTTTCTCTTCTTGAATTTGTTCGTCCATGAGCTCATACTCGATTAAAAGATTTCCTTGCAAAATAAGCTTTGCATAGCGTCCTTCTTGAAAATCGGGAAAATCCTTTTCCCCGTCTACATACACTTGGCGCAACATATCTTCGTCGCGTTTGCGATTCCGAACGGTAAACGTCGCTACGTTTACGTCTACGCCGTCGTGCGTAATCCAATCTTCTATCCCCGCAAACGGGAGACAGTCATATTCTTTCAAACCGACCGAAATATATTTTATCATTTTGTAGTAAGCGTTGCTGCGTTTGAAACAGATTCCCAAATACGGAAACGAGAAAAATACAAACAGTACGGTTAAAACGCTCGCCCCGACGATATACCACACGGCCGAAGAGTCGTTATACGGCAGCAAGGTGTAAAATACGACGATCGAGGCAAACGCCGCAAGATAGAGCGCAAGAACGCCGAGGTAAATTTTTAAAATGCGGTTGCGCTGGCGCGTCGCATTCCAAAGATCTTCGTCAGAATATAATTTGATCATGATTTACTCCTGTTTAAAGTCCGTTCTAAGATAAACAAGTCGTCCGTTTTCTTTGCGGTATAACTCATATCGATCGGTATATTCCGCAAATATATAATCTTCATGTCCCGCAACGGCGTAATATACGGGATAAGTTTGTTGTTTGACCGAACGCTGCTTATCCTCCATACGTTCGCGCAGAATACGTTTTTTTTCTTCTTGATCGGCTTTTTTCCTTTTACGGGCTTCCGATCTTCTCAGCCGTTGCGCGCGCAACGCAAAAAGCCAACCGATTAGGGAGATCATTAAGCAGACGATAAATCCGAACCAAAAGTATATCATCATGAATTCGGTCATAGAAAACAATCCGAATACAAGCTGTAAAATTCCGCATACGCATAAATAAAGCGTAAGCGCGCGGATCCGTAACGCCTTTAATAAACGGTAAACAATTTTAACTGCCGCAACAACGCCTTTTACGAATAATCGCAGGATTGCGGACAGAATCCCTATCAGCCTCACGGTACGTATCTCCCGTAAACGCCGTTATTGAGTAATAAACAACACGCCGAGAGTATTTCTTCCGCAATGTCCCGTAATTACCGAACCCGCCACCGTTTCCAGCACGTCGTCAAATTCGAACGTTTCGGAAACCGTCTCCCGCGCCGCTTGCACCAAACTTTCTTCCGCACTGCTATGCGTGATAAAAGCGCGCGTTTTGTCGTAGCGGGGATACTGCGTTTTTAAATCCGCAATATAGTTTTTGATGCATTTTTCCATACTTCCGCGATATTTCTTTTCGGCAAACAACTGCCCGTCTTTCATTTCGATCAGCGGATGAATTTTCAATAGGTTCGCTCCATACATACTCATGCGGGAGCATCTTCCGCCCTTGTAAAGGTAATCCAACCTGTCGGGCACGAAAGACGTGTTGATTTTCGGCGCAAGCGCGGCGGTCGTTTCGTAGATCTCGCGCGCGCTTCTTCCTTCGTCTCTCATATCCGCAGCTTTCATTACCATAAGGCCTTGTCCGCTCGAAAGCGCTTTGCTGTCCACAACGAATACTTTGTCTCCGAATTTCTGAGCGGCGATTAGCGCGTTTTCGTGCGACGAAGAAGCCTTTCGGGAAATGTTATAATGAATCACCGTCTTTCCCTCGTCCACATAGGAGGCGAAAAACGCTTCGTAATCGCTCACGTTGGGGGCAGCGGTTTTAGGAAGTTCGCCTGTTTTTTCCACATAGTCGAAAATGTTTTTCGGCATAATATTCACGCCGTCCCGATATGTGTTCGCGCCGAGAATGACGGAAAGCGGCACAATGCCGATGTTTCGTTTGACGACGTGTTCTCCGAGATCGCAGGTACTGTCCGCCGTAATTTGAATCTTCATAGTGTTCTCCTTTATCTCAATGTAATTCTACCGAAATCCATCATATTATCCGAATACCAACGTCCTGCGAAAAGTTTCCCATACCGTAGAAACGCCTTTGATTGCGATCGCCCAAGACGGAACGACGGCGACGATATCGTCGTAATCAAGACATCCCACCATGCGGGAATCCTTACTGACGGTACGGTTGTCGCCGAGAAAAAATATTTCCCCCTCTTGAACCGCGACCTCTTCGAAATCCGGGGTTACGCCGTAGGCGTATTCCTCGCCGAGACGTTGATATTCGCCGTCCGCCTTTTTCACATAGACCGCGCCGTTTTCGCACTTCACGCAGTCTCCTTCCATCGCGATGAGCCGTTTGATGATCAACTTCTGCGTCTCACCGTCCTTAGTTGGATATTTATCCGGATACTCCGTCACGTCGATCACGACGACGTCTCCGCGCTGTGCGGAAGCGTACTTATCGGCGTATAGCGCGTCGCCGTCCTTTACAGTCTGCATCATAGAGTCGCCGTCGATATTCACGATAATACAATTTTTTGCGATATAAATATCCAAACATATGAGAGCGGCAAGAAAGACGCACAGCACGGCGAAAACGGCCGTCCAAACGCTTGATTCTTTCTTTCGTTCGTATAGCATTTTCGGAGGCTTCATAATTTACCGACAGTGCGTCTCACGCGCTTTAACAGCTCGTCGCAAGAGAGCATGACGACCCTCCCGCAGGTAAGGCATTTGATTTTGTAATCGGAGCCTATACGCACGATTGTCCACTCCTTTCCGCCGCAAGGGTGCGGTTTTTTTGTTTCAACGATATCGCCGAGATTCATCTGTCGCCTTGCTTACAGCCAAATAATTTGATTGATCAACACGTCTTTTTCGCTATAAAAAACAACGGAAACGACGCCTTCGAAATCGGAAAGCGGAACGCCGGTCTGCGATTTGAAATCTCCGCTTTCGCACACATATTTTTTCCATTTTCCTCCCGCAGGGACATGATAGGTGCAGAAATAGCCTTTTTCTTCTTCGTTGTCGGAATAAAAACAGACAGTTAGCTCCGCGTCGTCTGCGGCGCAGTACGCGTCGAACTTAAATGCGGCGCCGCGAAGCGGTTCGAATCTCGGCTCGCTTACGCGATAAGAAACGAGACCCGTTTTGCAAGAAATCCCCGCAATGCCGCCGTATCCGACGCGTATTTCCGCTTCGTTTTTCGTGAAGTCCGCAAAACAATCCGCAACGGATAACGCACGGTTGCGGTACACCGAAAATCCTGCGATACCGTTTTGGGCAACGTATAAAATGCGACTGTGGCGGCAAGAATTGCGGTACGGCTGATGCAATGTAATTTCCTTTATTTTCGAGGTTACGGAAAACCCGTTGGAATAACGTACGAACGAATAAAAGAGCGCTTTGTCGCTTCCTTCGTAAATATCGAGCGGAAGCGTTACCTCGTTATTCTTCATATCCTTCGCTTTCCCCAAAACCCGCGTCCAGTCCCGCGCTTTAAACGAAGAAAGTTTCTCGGTATAGAATACGCCGCATTCTTCGGGATCGCCGTTCGGGTCGCAGCTGATTTTAACGTTTAAATTGCCGTTCGAATCGGTAAACACGGAAGATTTGACGGGCTTGCTAAGATAAACGGAACGGTCTTTCAGAAATTTATCCAAAAACAAATCGATATTGGCAATGGAGTGCGTCCCGATGAGTCCGTTCCCGTGCGCCGAATACAGAAACACCTTTTCCACGTCGGAATTGATCTGTTGAAACGTATCGTAAACCCTATCGTAATTGCTCTTCTTGTCGTTGACGGCGGAAAGCATAAGAACGGGACATTTGACGTGAGGCGCATAGCTTTGCGAATCGATCCCGGCGATGAAACGGTGCCGTTCTTCGTCGAACACGATCTTTTCCCCGTTTGCAAATTTTTCAATCCCGTTGTAAGCAAGCCAGCCCGCCGCGCAGACGGAAACCATACACGACATGGACGCGTAAGGCGCGATTTTCCAAAGGACTTCTCCGCCCGTTCTCAGACCGATCATACCCGTTTTCGTAACTTGCTTCTGCTCGTTCAGATACCGCGCGGCATACCGCGCAACCGCCGCCCATTCGTACCAGCTCGTTTCTTTTGCGGTTTGATCGGCGTGCGTCATCGCACGACCTGCGCGCCGATAATTCGCGTAATCGATATCGCGCGGATATATCGTATGTTTCGTACCGTCGCCCATATCGCCGCAATAATCTACGCAAAGCACGCCGTAACCTCGATCCGTAAGATGACGTATCAGCGTTTCGTCCGCGGGAAAGCCCGCTTCGAACAGCAGCATGACGGCGGGATAATGTTCCTCGTCGCACGGAGTATAATATTTCGCGTAAATTTTCACTCTTCCGAATTGCGCTTGCCGTCCGAGAAAATACAATTCACGGCGCAAAACGCCGTTCTCTTCCTTTTCGGAGAGAATTTCTTCGTTTAAAGGAAGGGAAAATTCGTCAAAGTCCTTCCATAAAGTAACGGGAGTTAAAATTACGTTTGACAAAATGCTACCTCACTCTGCAAATATTCTGGAACCGTGTTTCTCGGTCGCCTTTTCCACCAAAAGTTTTCGGTCGATTCGATGTTTTAGTTCTTCTACGTGGGAAATGATCCCGATCGAAAAATGTTCGTTTTTCAGCTTTTCGAGACTGTCCATAACGGTTCCCACCAATTTTTCGTCCAATGTGCCGAATCCCTCGTCCAAGAAGAAAAACTCAATGGGACGCAAGGATTTTAGGCAAATTTCGGACGACAGCGCCAAGGCGAGCGAGAGCGAAACGAGAAACGTCTCGCCGCCGGAAAGCGTATATACGCCCCGCGTCTGTCCGCCGTTGAAATTATCGCCCACGACGAACCCCGCCTGTCCTCCCTCGTAGCGCAGAAAATATCGTCCGTCCGTCAACGAAAGAAGCCGTCCGCTCGCGTTCTGCGCCACGTTTTGCAGATACTCTTCCGCTACGAAATCCATAAATTTATTCCCTTCGAACAGTTTTTTCAGCCGTTCGTAGAGGTCGGCTTGTTTTTTCGCGCGGTTACACTCCTTTTCCAACGCGCGCTTTTTTTCCAAATCGCATTTTCCGCGTTCGAATTCCGCTTGTTTTAAGGCGAGCAGCCGCACCGTTTCAAAATGTTCGCGCTCTTTCCGCGCAAGAAGATCGCGCAAAGCGGTTATCTTTTCTTCCGACGCGGCGGAAAAATCCGTTTGGGAAAATTCCTTTTTTCGCATCAATAGCGCGTTGTACTCTTCCCGGAAACGCGCCGCGCGCTCTTTCCCGCGCTGCGGATCTCCGTATTTCGCCGTAAGACGCTCCGCTTCTTCTTCCCCCGTAAAATCCCCGCGGCGAATCGCTTCTTCCAACCGCGTTTTACACTGTTCTTCCGCCGTTTGAGCCGCTTTTAATTTTTCTCCGGAAGCCGCGCAGGCGGCAAGCGCGTTCGCTTGCTCTCTTTGCGCACGGGAACGTTCCGTCGTATGTGCGGTTTTATCCTGTTTCAGAGCAGATAGACGCTTTTCCGTTTCCGCCGTCGTCATCCCCCCCAATGCCGCAGATTGTTCGGTTAATTCGGCAAGTTCGTTTTTCAGCCGCAATCCTTCCGTCTGCAACTGCTGTAAACGTTCCGCATGGGCGCGGTATAAGCCGTTCTTTTTTTCCAAAGCCAAAAGTTTTTGATTTACCGCTTTTTTTTGCGCTTCCCGCTCGTCGTATTCCCGTTTAATATCTGTAAAATCTTTCTTTTCCCCGTCCGAAAGCTTACGGTATTTATTTATCAGCGGCTCGCTGTCAACTTCGATGACGGGATACTTGGCTGTAAGCGATTCGAGTTCGCTTGCGAAAACGGCGTATTCCGTGCGCATGAAAGCATTTTGCGCCGACTGTTGCGCAAAGGCGAATAAATCCTCTTCTTCAAATGCGCGAATGGATCCCAGTAGCGCGTCGCGTTCCTCTTCATAGGAAAAATCTTTAAAATTTTCCGCTTCGGCAACGTAATCCATGCGCGTTTTCCTAAGCTTTTGCTCCGTTTCCGCGCGTTTTCGTTCGGCTTGTTCCGCTTGTTGCGCGCGCGCGCGCAATTCGGTAAGGGTTGCGATTTCCGTATCGGCTTTTTCTTCGTCCCACTCGGAAGCGAGCAAAGCTTGCGCGTCGGCATTCTGTTTCCGTTCGCAAGCGGTTTTATAGTTCTCCTCCGATTCGAGACGTAACCGGCGAGCCGTAATAAACTCCTCCCGCGCTTTTAGAACGGCCGCCGCGCCGCCCAATTTGTCCAACTCTTTTTCCAGAGCGGAGATCTCTTCCTTTTGTTCCTCCAACTCCCGCAAGCGTTTTTCCGTATTTTGCGCGGCGATTCGCTTTTCCATTAAATCGGAAATCTCTTTTTCTTGCTTTCTAAGCGACTCCGATTCTTGTTTTAACAAAAGTTCCTGCCGAACCAGCCGCTCGGTTTCATCTTTCAGCGACGAAATCGCTTCTTCCGTAATTTGCGAGAACGGTTCTAATCTCGTTTGCGCAATACGGTACTCTTCCGCATATGCGGCGCATTTCCCGTTCGTTTTTTTAATCAGCCGTTCACCGTACGCCTCCAAATCGAACAAACGCGAAACGAGTTTTAATCGATCTGAACGCTGCGCTTTTACGAACTGAGAAAATTCTCCCTGAGGCAATGCGATGCATTTTTCAAAATCTTTTTGTTCCAAGCCGACAATACGTTCTATCAAAGCGTTGCCTTCGCGCACGCCCTCGGCAAGAGCGGAAAACGTTTCTCCTTTTTTCTCGTAGACTTTCACCGTTTGAACGGCATTTTTACGTTTGATTTCCCGCTCGATGCGATAAATTCTGCGGCTGCTCTCATACATGATTTCAAATTCGAAATGAACGTAGGCTTTCTCCGCGCGATAGTTTATGACGTCGGCAATGCTTCCCGAGCGAGAACGGTTTACGCCGCCGTACAGGGCGAATTCGATGCAATCGAGCACGGTGCTTTTGCCCGATCCCGTATCTCCGAAAATTCCGAAAATTCCGAAGTCAAGCAAAGAAACAAAGTCAATTTCGGCGCGCTCGGAGAACGAATTGATTCCGCAAAATTCGAGACGGCGCGGTTTCATATTTCCTCCATAAGCTGCAAGAATGCGGTTTTCAGTTCCTCTTTCGGCTCTTCGCCGTATTGCGAGCGGTAATATTCGGTGAATAATTCGTCTGCGCCGAGCGAAGAGCGGCTCACGAAGAGAGGCGTCTCTCCGGAGTTTACGCGTACGTTTAACGAAACAAGCCCTTCGTTGGCATCGCGCAGCATTTGCGTTTGGTTGGAAGTGAGCGGTTGGGTAAGATGCAGCGTCAGTTCGATAAAACAATCCTTATATCCGCTCAGCAGCGCGATCGCACTATCGACGTCCGCAGATTCCAAACGAATCAATCGTTTGCCCGACGTTAACGGTATTTCGCGAACGGTGAAATCTTTTCCTGCGGTCTCAAGCAAAACAACGCTCTTTTGCGTGTTCGCCTCGTCGAATGAATATTGCAATATCGAACCGCTGTAACGCGCCGCGCCGATGCATTGTTTCTTATGTAAATGTCCGAGGGCGATATAACCTTCCTGCGGAAGCGCATACAAAGGTACGGCGCGCGCGCCGCCCAAATCGATATCGCGTTCGCTTTCGCTCGTCTTTCCGCCTGCAACGAATAGATGGGTTAAAAGAATATGCGGGATATCGCCGCGATAACCTTCTTCTCCGCAACGAACCCAACGCCGTATTTTTTCCGCAAACGTTTCATCCGTCTTATCCTCGCGGAAACGCGCTTCGTTGGGGTAAGGCAGCGCGTTGATGTAAACCCGTTCCCCCTGTTCGTCCTGTACGATCAGATAGCGCTCTCCCGCCTCCACGGCGCGAACGGGACGGTTTCCCCCTACGCGCGGCGTTCTCGGTCTGTTTCCGAAAATATAGATTCCCTGTTCTTCGGCAAGCGGAGCGGAAGCGGATAACCGCACTCCGTCGTCGTGATTGCCGCTTACGATCACGACGGCTCGGCGCTCCCCCGCCAATTTTTTAACGGCGCGGAAAAACACGTCCTCCGCTTCGGCGGAAGGCACATAGGAATCGAAAACGTCCCCTGCGATCAAAACGAGCGAAACGTCTTCCCGATCGCAGATATTTGCTATTTCGTCGAGCGCTTCCGTTTGTTCGGGCAGTCGGTCGCGATCCATAAGCCGTTTCCCGATATGAAGGTCTGAGGTGTGCAGAATTTTCATCCGATCGCGTTAATTTCCTTTTTCCGCGCAAAAAAATTGCTTTTGTTCGAAATATATGATATAGTATTATACAACAGCTTTCGAAAAAAAGCAAGCGAAGTCGGAGTATTTATTATGGCGTTCAGTACGTTTTCAAAAGAATTTACCGCAAATATGTTTACGGCGGTGGAAAATCAGTTCATCGTGAAATATTTACCGCAGGCGAACGGCGACGCAGTGCGCGCCTATCTGTACGGACTTTACCTTTGCAACTGTAAGGAAGAATTCGACGGCGAAAGCTGCGCGAAGATATTGAGAATACCTTATGAACGTTTCGTGGAGATCTTTGTGTTCTGGGAGGAATGCGATCTCGTGCATATTCTCTCGCGGAATCCTCTTTTTATCGAATACTTGCCCGTAAACGCCGCCGTCGGAAAACCGAAATCCGTGCGTCCGGAAAAGTACGCGGAATTCAATCGCGCGTTTTTGCGGCAGTTGCAGCGGGCGGGCGTGGATTTTAAGCCTTACGAAATGCAGCGCGTTTTGGAGTTTTTAGAGAACAATCCGATGGAACAGCAGGCCTTTTTGCTGATTTCAGAGTATTGCGCGAATAAAGACGGCGAAAAGCTAACTTGCAATCATATCTTAAACAAGGCAAAAAAGCTTTGCTCGGAATATAAATATACATACGATCAAGTGGAACGGGATCTTGCCGATTTCAACACGAGAGAGAGGGAATTGGCTAAAATTTTTTCCCTTCTCGGGATTTCCCGCAAACCGCAGGACGGCGATTACGCATACTTGGATAAATGGTCGGAATACGGTATGGAAACGGACGCTATATACGAATGCGCAAAAACAATCAAAAAAGGTTCTCTCGTCTCGTTGGATCTTTTGGTTGCGGAGATGAAAGAAAACGGACTTACCGCGGCGGCGGAAGTAAAAGAATACTTACTGCAAAGAAACGCCCTTGCGGACAGCGTATTTGCGATCGCCCGCAAATTGGCGGTAAAAATACAGAATCCGCGGGCATATATCGACGAATACGTGAAAAAATGGCAGGAGCGCGGGTACGATGACGACGCGTTGCTTACCGTCGCTTCCCTATGCTTTAAAATAGGCTACGGTTTCCCCGAAATGGACGCTTTGCTCGATTCGCTTTTTACCCAAGGGATCGTAGACGGCGAAAGCGTAAAACAATATTGCGCCGCAAGAGAAAAACAATTAAAATTATTGCAATCTGTGCAACGGATATGCGGCGTCATTAAAAAAACGCCATCCGCTCTGGACACGGCGGCAACCTGGCAAAGTTGGAATTTCTCCGACGAGATGATTTTAGAGGCCGCGCGGCGCAGTGCGGGAGCCGCCGCCCCCTTGCCTTATATGAATAAATTGCTTTCGGAATGGAAACGGTTAGGAATATACAGTCCCGAACGCATACCGGAACGCGCCGTAGAATTTAAAACGACCGCCTATCAAAACGAGGCGGCGATTGCCGCCGACAAACGGAGCGATCGGGAACATTATTATGCCGTTCTTCGGCAAAAGGCAAACGAACGTGTGGAAGAAGCCAAAAAGCAAGCGAGGCGGAGCGAAGCGTACGTAAAAGCGGACGGCGCGGTGAAAAAGTGCGAAATCGAATTGGCGAAAGCGGAGGTGTTTTCTCCCGAACTTGCGGATTCGATCAAACGGCGGCTGGAAGAATACAAAGCACAACGCGCTGCCGCCCTTGGGACAATGGGGCTTTCAGAGCAGGATTTCATCCCCCGATATGCTTGCGCGAAATGCTCGGACAGCGGTTTTCTTCCCAATGGCAAAGCGTGCGACTGTTATCGGGAATAAACAATCTCCCTGCGTTCACGCAAGGAGATATCGTAAAAAGAGACGTTATGTCTGACATAGTACTATGGCTAAACCGCTTATATGCGGTTTATTCATATTCTCCGTAATCACGCCTGTCGTTTTGCGTATTTCGATAGAAAGGAGGCGGATCGCCGGATGGAGCGGCGGAATAATCGTTCCCCCATTTTCCGGTTTTCTTTTTTTCCTGTTTGGGTGCGGATTTGATTTCTACAAGGACAACGTCCACCCCTATTTTTTTTATATTTTTCAGATCGATGAACAAATCTGCTTTTCCCCACCGAAAGCCTCGGCCGCCCGGAACGACGATTCCTTGAACCTTACCTTCCGGATAGGTAAATACAACGTCGCAGACTCTGCCCAATCGTTTCCCGTCGCAAAGATTAACGACTTCCTTTTGTTTGAGTTCTAAAAAGCTCGTTTCCACACGACATTATATGCCAAAACAAACAAAAAGTTTACGAAATTTCTTTTTTCAGACTTCCGATTGCATTTTTTTCAAGGCGCGAAACCTGTGCTTGCGAAATTCCCACTTCGGAAGAAATTTCCGTTTGCGTTTTCCCCTCGTAATAACGCAGCATAAGAATTTTTCTTTCCCGTTCGGAAAGGCGATCGATTGCCTCGCGCAATGCGACGCGCTCCGTCCAGATTTCATCGTTTTGAGACTCGTCGCAGAGCTGATCCAAAAGTTCCATCGTATCGCCGGACTTGTTGTACACAGGCTCGTATAAGGACACCGGATCGGAGATTGCGTCGAGCGCATACGCGACTTCACGCTCTTTCACTTGCATTTCGGCGGCGATTTTGGCGATTGTCGCCTCCTCGTCGTTCCGTTCAATTTGTTCGCGCACTTTTAAAATGCGATAAGCGGTATCGCGGATGCTGCGAGAAACCCTTAAAGAATTTCCTCCCCGTAAATACCGTTTAATTTCCCCTAAAATCATCGGAACGGCATAGGTGGAAAATTTTACGCCGAATTTCAAATCGAAATTATCAATCGCTTTAATCAAGCCTACGCAACCCGCTTGAAATACGTCGTCGGCATTTTCGTTTTTTGCCCAAAACCGTTTCACAAGCGAAAGAACCAAACGCATATTTCCGACGATAAATTTGTTTCGCGCTTTTTCATCCCCGGCTTTTAGAGCGATCATCAATTCTTTGTTTTCCTGTTCCGTCAATTTGGGAAGCCCGGACGTATCCACGCCGCAGATAACAACCTTTTGCAACATAATCACCTCCGTATGTACCGCTAAAACAACAGCATTTGCAACTGCGGAAGGATTATTCGCTTCTCATACCATTTTGTTGATTTCTTTTTTTAAACGCTCGATAATTTTCTTTTCTAAACGGGATATGTAGCTTTGGGAAATGCCGAGGCTGTCTGCCACGTCTTTTTGCGTCATTTCTTCCTCACCGCCCAATCCGAAACGCATATACATAATTTTTCGCTCCCGATCCGGCAATTTGCCAAGCGCTTCCCGCAATAAATCCTTTTCTACGCTGTTCTCCACGCCGAGATACACCGCGTCGACGTCCGTTCCGAGAATATCTGAAAGCAGAAGCTCGTTTCCGTCGAAATCGGTATTCAGCGGTTCGTCGAAAGAGATTTCGCTTTTGAGCTTGACCGTGCGCCGCAGATACATGAGAATTTCATTTTCAATGCAACGGGAAGCGTATGTAGCAAGTTTTATGTTTTTATCCGTGCGAAACGAATTGATGGCTTTAATCAGTCCGATCGTTCCGATCGAAATTAAATCGTCCGTTTCCACGCCCGTATTTTCGAATTTACGGGAAATATAAACGACGAGTCTCAAATTATGTTCAATGAGTTTCGTCTTGATTTCTTCAATGTTTTCTCCTTTGTCAAGTTTGGTAAGCATTTCCGCTTCTTCTTCCCCCGATAGCGGCAGCGGCAACGCCTCGCTTCCGCAGAGATAATGAATAACGTTTTCACTTCCTCTTATCTTTTGCAGCCACAGTTTTAAGGCGAATAAAATTCTCATGCGCTCCCTCCCCCAGTGCCGTATGTAAAATAATTTGATATTCTTTGGAACGAATCTCTCCAACGGTTAGATAAACGTTTTCTTTGGCATATGTTTTTCCGTTAATCGTCAGCTGCAGTTTCCCGCATAGGAAAACGGGAGAAATTCGGCTTGCGTTTACGGTCGTTACCGTGATGCGGCCGATCGTTTGAGGGTGTTCCCCGAATAATGCGAATATTGCCGTTGCCGACGCGACGCAAACGGCGTTCCCGCAAAAAGTCAGACAATTACCGCTGTCAAAAAATCCTTTAACGTTCACGCTTCGTTTTTCGTTAAAAAGTTTGCAAGAAACGATATTTCGATTGGTAGCGCGATAACGGTAAAAATATGCCGCCGCTTCCCTTATGATTATAGCAAATATAGCCGTTAAAGTAAGGACGAGCGCGACGGGCGCGCTTTCCACAAGATAGCCCTGCCCTTCGACGTAACTGATTCCGAAGAAGGAATAAACGGCGGTAAGCGTTCCTCCTAAGGCGAACGTGAGCAAAAAAAACACTGCGCATACGACAAAATATGTCTTTTTTGTCCCTTTTGAAACGGCAAGGATCGCAAGCAATATCCCGCCGAGAAATTTCAGAAGATACGCGCACCAAACGGGAAGCGCGATAAGCGGAAAACACAGGGCTTCCGTTCCGCCGATAAGCGAAGCGGAAAGAAGATTTCGCAAACGGATTTTTCCGCGGGCGCAGCGTAACGCGAGATATAACAGCAATCCGTCGATCAAACAGTTTTCCGCAAACGCATACTCCCAATAGACCTCCATGACACCCTCGCAAGCGGTATTATAGCGGAACCGTAAAGGTAAAAAATGCAATTTCACGGCGGTTTTCGTCGAAAAACGTCGTCGAACTGTGAAAAAATCATAACTACCGATAAACCGGAGATTTCAGTCCGAGTTAACTACCGCCGACCGAGCCGACGGCGTTTCTCTCGTTTCCTTTGTTTCCCGCTCGTTCCCGTATAAGAGTTTCACTGTGATTTTTTGTATAATTACGTTATTTTTCGTAAAAATAATGGAAGAAAGTGTTGACAAGCTCCTAAACCCGTGATATACTTATAAAGCCTATTAAAAAGATAGGAATTTAAAGGAGAAGCAGTATGCAGGTTTACGCAGATAATGCGGCAACAACGAAAATACGTCCCGCCGCGCTGCAAACGATGATAAAAACGGCGGAAGAGTTTTACGGAAACCCCTCTTCCCTTCACACCGCAGGACAGCGCGCAAAAGAAGAACTCACCCGCGCACGCGAAACAATCGCCCGTATTTTAAATTGTCCCTCAAAAGAAATTTATTTCACTTCGGGCGGCAGCGAATCAGACAATACCGCAATTTTCAGCGCCGCTTATGCGGGCGCGAAAAAAGGAAAGAAAAAGATTGTTTCGACGGCGATCGAACATCACGCCGTTTTACACGCCTTAAACAGGCTTAAAAAAGAAGGCTTCGAAATCGTACTCTTACCCGTAGGAACAAGCGGTATCGTATCCGTTCGGGACGCGGAAAAAACGATTGATGAAAATACCTGCCTTGTTGCGGTAATGCTTGCCAATAACGAAATCGGAACCATTCAGCCCGTAAGCGAAATCGGCGCTGTCTGTCGCAGTAAAAAGGTTCCCTTCCTTACCGACGCAGTTCAAGCGGTGGGACACATGAACGTAAACGTGAAAGAGCTGAACGTTGATTATCTCGCGCTTTCGGCGCATAAATTCGGCGGTCCGCGCGGAATCGGCGCACTATATGTAAAAACAGGCGCTCCGTTCACCAATTTAATCGAAGGCGGCGCTCAAGAACGCGGTCGCCGCGCAGGAACGGAAAATTTGCCTGCAATCGCCGCCATGGCAACCGCTTTGGAAGAATCCGTCGACAATCTGCCCGTCTCTTCCCCCTATGTGCGTTCGCTGCGCGACAAGCTTATTTCCAATTTAAGTAAAATACCGCACAGCTCGCTCAACGGAGACAAAGACAAGAGGTTGGACGGAAACGTAAGCTTTTGCTTCGAAGGAATCGAAGGCGAATCGCTTTTACTCCTTTTGGACGAGCGAGGAATCGCCGCTTCTTCGGGATCGGCTTGTACGTCCGGATCTCTCGATCCTTCTCATGTTCTGCTCGCCATCGGTCGGGTACACGACGTTGCGCACGGATCGCTCCGGTTGACGCTTTCCGAAAATACTACAAACGACGAAATCGATTATATGTCGCAAGAAATTCCCAAGGTTGTGGAATATCTGCGCGGTATGTCCCCCGTTTGGCGGGATCTTCAAGAAGGCAAACGCACTTATATTCTATAAATATTATTAAAAAGAGGTAATATCAATGGCTTTATATAGCGAAAAAGTAATGGATCATTTTAAAAATCCGCGCAATGTGGGCGTGATTGAAAACGCCGACGGCGTGGGAGAAGTCGGCAATGCAAAATGCGGCGATATTATGCGTATTTATCTGAAAATCGATCATGATATCATCACCGACGTAAAGTTCGAAACGTTCGGCTGCGGAAGCGCAATAGCATCCAGCTCGATGGCGACGGAACTGATCAAAGGAAAACCCGTTTCCGAAGCGTTGGAGCTTACCAATAAAGCGGTCGCGGAAGCGCTCGACGGACTTCCCGCTTATAAAATGCATTGCTCGGTGTTGGCGGAAGAAGCAATCAAAGCGGCATTGCTCGATTACTACACCAAAAACAATATCCCTTATGATAAATCCCTTTTCCCCGCAGAGAGCTGCGCTCACTGCTCGGAAGGAGAAGAGAAATGATCGTTTCGGCAAAAGGACGATATGCTCTTCGCGTCATGATCGTTCTTGCAAACAACGGCGGCAAATACGCTTCGTTGAAAGACATCGCAAAAGACGAGAAAATTCCGCATAAATTTCTCGAAAATATTATGACTGAACTTGCCAAAGCGGGGCTTGTAGAAAGTTCCCGCGGCAAAAGCGGAGGTTACCGTTTAAGCCGTAAGCCGGAGGATTATACCGTAGCGGAAATTTTAAAGGTAACGGAAATTTCTTTCGCTTCCGTCGGTTGTTCGGAAACGGGAAACGCAGGCTCCGGCTGTTCGGAAACGGATGAATCGGGCTGTACGCGCGCGAACGTCTGTCCGACCCTTCCGATGTGGAAAGCGCTCGAAGAGACGGTAAACACTTTTTTCAGTCAATATACCCTTAAAAGCTTTTTAACGCAAGATGAATGAATTTACAGCGTTTTATGCTCTTTATCGCGCGCCGTTATGCGGTATTTATTAAAAATCACCCCTGCCGTGAAACAGATCATCATCCAATACAGCCACAGTAAGAACACGATAACGAGAGATAACGCTCCGTAAAGGCGTTCGTGATTGGAAAACGTAAGATAGACTGCAAACGCAACGGAAGCGATTAACCAGGCAAGCGCTGTGAGCAAGCTGCCCGTTACCGTTTCATACGGCTTACAGCGGTATGGACAGATATAGACGTTTAAAATCCATGCCGCGAAAAAGCCGAAGCAAAGCGCCAGGGAGTAGACGGTAAAATAATACAAAGCGCGCGGTAAATATTTCGCAGCGAGAATCACGCCAATGAGCGCGGCGCCTGCCGCGGCGAGAAAAATTAATAAGACAAACGTTAAAATTACGGCTGAAAGACGCACTTTCCAGCCGTGTTTTTTTCGGCGATAGCGATATATGATTTCCCCGCTCCGCCGCAAATGATAAAAAAAACCCGTACTCGACCAAAGCGTTGTCGCAATCAAAAACACGCTTGCGCCCGAAGTCGCGCCTTCGGCATTGTTCTTGATAAACGCAAGCAACTCCTTAGCCCAGCCGAAAAGTTCCAATTCGAGAATTTGGTCGGTATCAAGCCCCGCCCTGCCGAACAATAACGCCAACCAAAACGAAAACGGCACAAACGACATAATCAGAAAAAAAACAAGCGTACCCGCAATCGTCGTAAATTTATGTTCCGCAAGCACGCCGTACGCCCGTCCGATGTTTTTCATCGTATGAGAAACAAACTTCATATCATATAGTATGTTCTTCTGCGCACCGTCAATGTGCGTCTCCGCAAGATCGCAAAAAATATCGTCCGAACGAACTCAATAAACGTAAATAGAAAAGCGAAAAAAAAGCAAGGCTCACGCGACTTCCTTGCTTTTATGCTATCATCATCGCCCTAAGCCGGGCTTACAAACTTTATTTTTGAAGCTTATTCATCATATCTACGATATCTTGGACGGTCTTTACAGATTCCACTTCCCCCTCGGGCAAAGTAATACCGTACTCGTCTTCAAGCGCCATCATCAACTCCACCACGTCGAGAGAATCGGCTCCCAAGTCCTTTACAACCTCTTGCTCAGGCCGGATACTTCCCGCGTCGATCCCGAGCTGATCTGCAAGCATCTCGCATACTTTTTCAAACATATATTAATCCTCCGTACGATCCGCCGCATGGCGAACGATATTCTATAATCATTGTATATGAATTATTTTAAAATGTCAACTGAATTTTGAAAAATTTAACGTCTTAATTGTTTTAACTGTTCTTTTTGCTCGGGAGACAGACGAAAACTCTCTCTCGCTTTTTGGATCGCGCGGTTATGCGTGGACTTCGGAAGCGTGTTTTTCTTTAAAAAACTTATTCCTTCGTCGTAAAACTTAACAAGCGCTTCCGCGATCAGCCAAGCCGCCGCCATCGCCGCATAATATTGTCCTTCGCCGCAACGCTCCGTGCAGGCAAAAATATAGGTTAGATATTCTTCTTCCACATAATCGTGCAACAGCGTAACAAAGGCGTAACGCCGTACGAACTCCCTCGTATCGGACAAATATTTTTCGATAAAGGGAAGAAATTCTTTTTTGTGTTTTTTAATGCATGGAGCGGTAAAACAGTCGCACGTCGCCCAGTTATCCAACAGCGGAACAAGCTCGTCGATTACGCCGCAAAATTCTTCGAACGGCAGCATCCCCGCAACCGTACATTTCAAAAATGTCACTTCGTAAAATTCGTCGGGAAAGGTAAGCAGCGTTTTCAGCTCGCCTATCCGTTCCTTGGCTATCTTTCTGAGGATGGGCATACGCACGCCGATCACGTTAATCCGATCGTTTTTCAGTAGCTTTTTATGAAATTCACGGTATTTCTCGTCGGCATTGTCATATAACTCGGTTAGCGTCTCTTCATAAGTAATCATAGCAACTCCTTAAATATTCCGTCCAAAGCGATCTTCCATTCCTCCGCCGAAAACCGCGGGTTAGCGGGAGAGGTGGAAGTAAGTTTTCGAGCGATCGGAATATACTGCGGGAATTTCGCGCAAAAGAGCGAATACGCTTTACTCCCGTTGCAGAATACGGCGCCGATATTCGTCTCTTGCAATAACTTATCGACCTCCGCAACCCTTTCGCCGCGAATGGAAGAATCGGAAGAACCTGTAATTTCGCACGAGGCGATCACGTCCCATAGCGCGATTTGATTGCGCAGGAGAAATCTTCGCTTTCCTTCCGTTCCGTCGGGTACGGTTTCGCCGAAATATCCGCAAACCGTACGCCAAAACCTATTTTGCGGATTGCCGTAATAAAATCCGACGTCCCGACTCTTGACCGACGGAAAGCTGCCAAGAACCAGCAAACGGCTGTCCGCTTGATAAACGGGAGCGAACCCTTCGGCGAAACCGCTTTTCATAACGTTATCTTTTCGTCGAGATTCCCCACCGACGCAACTGCGATTTTATCGAAATCGAAATGACAGTCGATCGCGCGAATAATATCGTCGCGCGTGAGCGAAGAGATATCGTTCATCTTTTTTTCGAAATCGTACACTTCGTTTTGGTACAACATCTGCTTCCCGTACAGCAGCATTTGCGACGAAGTGTTTTCTTGTGCGAAAATATTGCTCGATTTCATCTGCGCTCTGCCGCGGGAAAACTCCTCTTCCGTCACGCCCTCGCGCTTGAACGTTTTAATCGCTTCCGCAACGGCGGCGGCAGCGTCGCGCGCTTTTTGGGGATTGACCCCCGCATATACGGTAAGCAGCCCCGTCTCTTCGTAATGGGTAGAGTAAGAATAGACGGAATATGCCAACCCCATCTCTTCGCGCACTTTCTTGAAGAGACGCGAACTCATGCCTCCGCCGAGAATACAATTCATCACCTGCGTTGCGGCAAGCAACTCGCTGTCGCGTTCTACGGTGGGAAATCCGAACGCAAAATGCGCTTGTTCAATGGGTTTTTTCTTAAAGACTACGTTATATTTCCGCTCCACGCATTTTTCGCGGTTGCAAAATTGCGTTTTCCGCATGCCGCCGAAGTAACGTTCCGCCAACTCTTCCGCATAAGCGATATCGATGTTCCCTGCAAACGAAACGACGATATTTTCGGGACAATACCGTTCTTTTTTATAAGCGAAAAGATTCTCTCTTGTAAATCCTTTCACGTTCTTTATCGGTCCCAAAATATTTCTGCCGTAATTCTTTTTCCCGAACGCCGCGCGGGATAATAAATCGAGGCAAAGATCTTCGGGCGAGTCCTCGTCCATGTTGATCTCTTCGATCACAACCCCTTTTTCCCGCGTCATCTCCTCTTCCGGAAACGTGCTTTCTAAAAACAGTTCGGCAAGCAAGGCGAACGCTTCGCCCGCGTGATCGCTTGTGGATTTTACATAGTAGCAAGTAAGATCTTTCCCCGTAAACGCGTTCACCTGCGCGCCGAGAGAATCGAACGCGTCCGAAAGCTCGAACGCCGTATGTCTGTCCGTTCCCTTGAACTGCATATGCTCGATAAAATGTGAAATACCGTCCTCTTCGTCCGTTTCGTAAGCCGCGCCCGTACCCACGAGCACCCCCATCGTTACCGAAAGCAAGCCTTCCATTCGCTTTACAATTACGCGCATTCCGTTGGAAAGCGTCTTTGTTTGAGTTTCCGCCATAGTTTCTCCTTATGTAAGTGTGATATGATTTATCCGTCGATATTTTCTCCGACGGGAATAACCCTTAATCCGTTTTGTCGATAATAAGTCAATATATCGGGCAACGCTTGTAAAGTATGTTCCATCGGATGCATGAGAACGAGATCTCCCCCTGCCGCGCCATCCGTCGCGCGGCGGTAAATAAGCGAACTGTCCTTATCCCGCCAATCGATCGTATCTTTGCTCCACATTACCGTTTTCAACCCCAACGATTGCGCCGCTTCGATCGTTTCGTCGTTATACGCGCCCGAGGGCGGAGCAAACAGTTCGACCTCTGTCTGCGCCGACAAATACAGGAAATCCACGCTATTTTTAATCTCTTCGAGATTGTCCTGCAAACTCAGTTTGTCGTGTTCCCGATGAAAATAACCGTGCGAACCGATTTCATGTCCGCGTTTTTTGATTTCTTTTACGCAATCCACATTGTCGTCCGCCCAACAGCCGCCCACAAAAAAGGTGACTTTTACGTTATATTCGTCGAGAACGCCGAGAATGGAATACACAATTTCCGTTCCCCAATAGACGTTAAACATCAACGAAACGCCGTCTGCGGAATTTCCTTTGTAATACACCTTCGAATCGATTCCCGAAGCCGCCGAAACGGACGGAAAGAAGCAAATAACGCCGATTACAAGCACGATGAGCGCGAGAACGCCGTTTGTGATCGCGGCAACCGCACGCGACGATAATTTTTTGATTTTCATACAACGCATTGTATGTGCTTGCGCTATGAAAATATGACGTTGTTATTGCAAGGTGACCACCGTAACGCCCGATTCCCCTTCGCCGTATTTCCCGAGGCGGAATTCCCGCACCCGTTTCTGTTTTCGTAAAAATTCGTGAATTGCCGCCCGCAGTTTGCCCGTTCCCATGCCGTGAACGATACGCACCTCGCTCAAATTCCGCAATAACGCGTCGTCCAAAAACGCTTCGACTTCGGCGACGGCCTCCGCCGCGGAAAGTCCGATTACGTTGCACTCCCGCGAGAGAGCGGCGCGTTCGGATAGATTTTTGACAACCTGAACTTGATCTTTTTTTTGCGTTTTCTTTTTGGGCGGTTGATATAAATCCGACAGCTTGCTTTGCACGCGAATCGCCCCGCATTGCACTTCCGCGCTGTCCTTTTTGAAAGAAAGGACGATTCCTTCCGCGTTCATGCCGCCGATAAACACGCTGTCGCCCGCCTTCAAATCTTTTACGTCGATAGGGACAAGGCGGACAGGCTCGCTCTCTTCCTCTTCTTCCCGCCCCATTTTATTTTTGAGCGTGCGGGCGCGAATCAGATCGGATTCCGTCAGTTGCTCCTGCTCGAATATCGCTTCTATCTGCGATAAAATCTCCTCCGCTTGTTGCGTGCGGTCGACTACGATCCGCCGCGCTTCCGCTTTGGAGCCGGCCAAAAAACGTTCCCGTTCTTTTCGGAATTTATCCTCTTCCGATTGTAGCTTGTCCAGCCGCTCCCGCCATTCTTTTTCCAATGCGGTAGCTCTCGCGCGCGCTTCGTCCGCTTTGATACGGCTCTCCTCTGCGGCGCGGACGGTGTGTTCGAATGCCCGCGCCCCTTCCGAAAGCCCTTCCCTTGCCGAAGAGATCACCTCTTCCGAAAGTCCCAAACGCGAACAGATCAGCAGCGCGTTCGAAGACCCGGGCTGACCGATTCTCAAACGGTACAGCGGACGCAGACTTTCCGAATCGAATTCCATGCAGCCGTTTTCAATCCCCGCTTCCCGGAAGGCGAACTCTTTGAGCGCGGAATAGTGGGTTGTAACGATTCCCAAACACCCCTTATTCATCAAATCTTTTACGATTGCCTGCGCCAAAGCCTGCCCCTCCTCGGGGTCGGTACCCCCTCCCGGTTCATCGATGAGAACAAAGCTTTTTTGCGTAGCCTGCCCCAAAATCTCTTTTATGTTGAGAATATGAGAGGAAAAGGTAGATAAATTTTCTTCTATCGACTGGCTGTCTCCGATATCGCAGAAAACGCCGTCGAACACGGAAAGACGCGTGCCTTCTTCCGCGGGAACAAACAATCCGCAAGCCGCCATTAGGCAAAATAAACCGCACATCTTCAAAGTGACTGTCTTTCCGCCCGTATTTGCACCGCTTACGATTAAAAAACGGTAATTTTCTCCCACGGAAACGGTAACGGGTACGGCGGTTTCGGGATCGAGCAAAGGATGTCTCCCCTTGATAATGTCAATCATTCCCCTGTCGTTGAGTTGCGGCATCACGCATTTTAACCGATAGCCGTACTCCGCGCGGGCATAAAAGCCGTCTGTTTCGTTTAACACTTCGATATCCGTTTCCAGAGCGGTTCTCATTCGTCCGAGCGCGTGGGACAGTTCGGAAAGAATATGCTCTTCCTCTTCCTTTTCGTCGAGCTGCAACGAACGCAGTTCATTATTGAGTTCCAGCACCTCTTCCGGTTCGATAAACACGGTTGCCCCGCTCGCCGAACGGTCGTGAATAAATCCCTTTACGTTGCGTTTATATTCCACTTTAACGGGCAGAACAAAGCGATCCCCGCGCACGGTGATCACGTCATCCTGTAAATATTTCCGTTCGGAAACAAGATAGTCCGAAAGTCTCGCTCGAATACGTTCTCCCAAGAGGCGCATTTCCCGCCGAATGCTAAAAAGTTTTTCGCTTGCATGATCCGCAAGAGCGTCGCCGATAATTTTACCGTTGATTTCCTCCTCCAAGCGTTCGTCGAAAATCAAACGCTCGGTAAGGGATTTCATCAAAACGACGCCTTCGTGCGCGAACGAATGCACGGAACGGTAACAAACCCGCGCAGAACGCAGCAACCGCGCCGACGCGGTGAGCTCCGCGCAAGATAACGTCGCGCCTTTTTCGGCGCGTTCCAAAAGATCGCCGAGAGGCGGAAAATATTCTATTCTGCCGGCGCCAAGCGTAAACAGCAACAACGTCGCCTCCTGCGTCGCGGCGAGAGCCTGTCTTGCAGACTCCAATTCGGCGGCGGGAACAAGAGACGATACTTTCTCCTTACCGCCCTCCAAAACCGCGTAAGAAGACACGGAGGCTAATATTTTATCGAGTTCCAACCCGCGAACGCTTTTGTTCATAGCATACTCCTTTCAAAATGCCCTTTGGTATAATTTCCCCTATTCTCCGCTCCGTCTTTGCGGAAAAATTCCGACGATGCGGGATTCGTCTCCACCGTACAATCAATCAGAGCGCCTGTTCTTCCGCGATCGGCGGCAAGAGGCACGCAATTATAAACTTCGAAGCGGCATTCTCCCCCAATCAGGTATCTTCGCAAAGGGAAACGCCGTCCCGCTTCGTCCGTCATAGTATAAAACTCCCTTTTATCGCAAGAAGCGCACGTTTTTTCAAACGGGCAATAACATAAATCCATCAGTTTTACGCCGCCCAGGCAGAGCGCAAACGCATTTTTTACGGCCAACGCGCGTTGCTCTTTCCCGTCAATTTCTTTGGAGAGCGCGATATAATGCGCGCCCGCTTTTCGAACTTCGCTCACCGCGAAACGGTTGGTCAAATTGAATCCCGTTCCCGCAAATAATTTTTTACCGTACTTTTCCGCAAGCGCAAGCCCATAAAATCCTTCGCAATAAATTCCGTCGAAATAACGCACGGCGTCTTGGACGACTTTTTCCTCTTGCGAGGTCAAAAACGGCGGGAGATACAAAAAAGTTTCGCCCACGCCCTTCGGCACGGAATTCTCATTTACCAAAGAATAGTCTCTCGGTTTTAGAATGAGAATATCCGCTTTTATGCCCGTAAGATCCGTTGCGATAACCGCCGTTTTTTCCTCTTGTTCCGTTTGAATCGCCGTCTCTACCCTCTTTTCAATCAGATTAGACCGCGCGGGCGCAAGATCGGCGACGAGCGCGGCGTAAAAAGTCCGACGAAACGCGTTGAGCGCAGATTTTGGAAGAAACACGCCGTCCGTTTGAATCTCTTCGAAGGCGATCTCAAACGGAAGTCCGTCCGTCTTACAAAAGCAATTTATCAGCTCTTCCCGTGTGAGCGGCGCGCTCTTTGCCTTTTGCAGCGTTTCTTCGCCCGTAAAAACCAATTTCCCGCAAATAACGACCGGTTTCTCTCCCGCTCGAAAATAAAGACTGAGAGCCATTTTTCGGGTACGTTCCGTCTCTTGGTAAGGCGCGCTGTCCGAGGTGATGCGAACCTCGTCCCCCGCGCATAGCTTCTCGTGCGAAACGAGGTAAAATCCGCCTTTTTCGGCACAATCGAATATTGCGCCGCCCACTTCGAAACCGTTCCGCAATATTTTGAACGCGTCGCCCTTACGGGCAGAACCTTGACAATAATACTTTCCGCCGCGCAAAGCGATCGCGCCAATCGTCTCGCCGACGTGTCCTTGCACCTTACGCGAAAGAAAATCTTTTTTCTGTCCGAACGCCAGTCCGTTCGTATAATCGCCGCGATTGAAAGCGCGCTTTAAACGGGAAAACTCGCTTTCCCCCCGACCCCCTGCAAGCAAGACGCGGTAATACCGAACGGCAGCCGTCACATATTCGGGACGGCGAAGCCTTCCTTCGATTTTTAACGAAGATACCCCCGCGCCGATCAATTCCTCCACCCGTTCTCCTACGCTGAGATCGGAAAGGGAAAGCGCATAGGCGGGCGTTTCATAACCCTTACGGTCGATTTCATATTTTTTACGGCAAGGCTGTTTACAACGCCCGCGGTTGCCGCTATTGTTCCCCGCAAACGAGGAAAAATAACATTGTCCCGAAAAACAAGAACACAGCGCGCCTTGTACAAACGCCTCCGTTTCGACGACGGCGGAAATTTTTGCAATTTCTTCGAGCGGGGTTTCCCGCGCGAGAACTACGCGCGAAAAGCCGTATTCCTTTGCAAGCCGCGCGCCCCATACATTACACGCGCCAGCCTGCGTAGAGAGATGAAGTCGGATTTCGGGATAAGTCTCCTTTAACCGTTTTCCAAGGAAGATATCCTGCATTAAAATAGCGTCCGCGCCTAAGTTCCATGCTTTCACTGCGCATGAAAAAAACCGCTCCGTTTCCACGTCCTTGATCAGCGTATTCAAACAAACGTAAACTTTCGCGCCCAAAATATGAGCCAACGCTACCGTACGCTCCAAAGCTTGTAAACTGAAATTTTCCGCGCTTCCCCGCGCGGAAAACTCGTTTAATCCCAAATATACCGCGTCCGCGCCCGCATAAAGCGCGGAGCGCGCCGTTTGTTCGTTCCCTGCCGGGGCTAAGATTTCCGCCATATTACCGTCCGATTGTACGCTGAATCAGTTCCTGCGCGGCATCGTACCCCATACTTTTCAAACGATAGTTACGCGCCGCCACTTCGATCAGAATAGAAAGATTGCGCCCCGGGCTGACGGGAACGGTCAATTTTGGAACTTTTACGCCCAAAATATCCTCTTTGTTCTGCTCGCCTCCGATTCTGTCGTACTCCTTATCCCGCTTCCAATGTTCAAGCTCCATAACAAGCTCCACATCCTTTTCTCCGAGGACGGAACCGGAACCGTACATATTTTTTACGTTGATAATGCCGATTCCGCGCAGCTCCATAAAGTAACGAATCCGTTCCGGCGCGGTTCCGACAAGCGCGTTTTCCACCCGTTTAATGAGTACGGAATCGTCCGCAACGAGACGGTGTCCGCGTTTAATCAATTCCATAGCCGTTTCGCTCTTTCCCACGCCGCTGTCGCCGGTAATCAATAGTCCCACGCCGAACACGTCCATTAAAACGCCGTGTACGGTCGTAACGGGCGCAAGCAAACGGTTGAGATAAACGAACAGATCCGCCATCACCGACGTCGTCATCTTACCCGAACGGAAAATGGGCGTTCCGCTTTCCCGCGCGCATTCCGTAAACTCGCTCAAAACGGGAAGATCGCGGCAAAAGATAACGCAAGGGATTTCACCGCAATCAAACAATTTTTGAATTTTTGCTTTTCGTTCCTCGGATGAAAACGAACGAAGATATTCATGCTCGGTAAGCCCGATCACCATAATTCGTTGCGTATCGAAATAGCTAAAAAACCCCGCAAGGCGCAAACCGGGACGGTCTACGCTGATGCTTGTAAGACGGACGATCCCCCGTCCCGCGTACAGCATTTCCAAATTGAGATCGGATGCGAATTTATCGAGCATAACCGTCTCGTTCGGCAAAATCATATCGTTCATATTTCATCCCCCATTGCGTATTTCCGTAACGCATACGCTACGCCGTCCCCATCGTTCGCGGGAACGACCACAGAGCCATTTTTTACTCTTTCTTCGGCGTTTTCCACGGCAAATTTTCCGCCCGCCGCTTCAATCATGGGCATATCGTTGAACTGATCTCCGATCGCCGCAATTTTACCGCGCGGAATACGGTAATAATCCGATAAAAATTCCACTGCCTGCGCTTTATTCTGTCCTTTGGGCAGTACTTCCACAAGCCAAGGAGAAGAACAGGTTACGAAAAAAGATTCTCCCAACGCCCTTTCCGCTTCCCGAAACAACGCATCGCGCTTTTCGGGTTCGATCATAACCAGCGTTTTGATTATTTCGGGCTTTTCCTTCCGCGCTTTTTCAGAGAGCGGTTCTTCCGAAACATACGCCGTCCTGCCGTATATCGCTTCATAAGCGGAGAGCATTTCATCCTTTCTGTTTGCAATAAACTCGGTAATCGTATAATAGTGGATATGCAAATCGCGCCGCTCGAAAAAACGAAGTATCTCGATTGCATCGTCCAACGAAAAGCAAACCTTCTTTAACGGCTTTCCCGTTTTTACTTCTGCGATCACCGCGCCTTGCGAAGCAACGACAAGCCCCTCTTCAATTCCCAGCTCTTTTACGCGAGGCAAAACGGAGAGCAATCCGCGTCCCGTAACAACGACAAATACCCCTCCCTTTTTACGGTAATCGGAAATCGTTTGTTTCGTATTTTCCGATATTGTTCCGTCCGTACGCAAGAGCGTTCCGTCGAAATCGGATAAAAACAAATCATATTTCATAACTTATTAAAATATTCCCGCAAACGCGAAGCAAGCTCTTTCCCGATTCCCTCCGTCTGCATCAATTCCTCTTCGCTCGCCTGTAAAAGACGATCGATCGTGCCGAATTTTTCCATCAAGGCGATTCTTTTTTTCTTGCCGATTCCGCCGATTTCATCCAAAAACGAAGCAAGACTGCGTTTACCGTGCAAATTTCTAAAATATGTTACGGCAAACCGATGCGCTTCGTCCCGAATCCGCTGCACAAGCTGCAAGGCATAATCCCGTCTGTCTAACCGAACGCTTTCTTCCCGATCCGACGTAAAAATTTCCTCTTCCTGTTTGGCAAGCGAAATCAGATCGATATCTTCGATTTGCAACTCTTCGAAAATCGTTTTTACGGCGGAAAGCTGACCTTTTCCTCCGTCGATCACGATGAGCTGCGGCTTAGGGAAACGATCCTCTTCCTCTGTGCCGATTTTTTTCAACCTGCGGGATAACACCTCTTTCAGAGAAGCGAAGTCGTCTGCTCCCTCCACCGTTTTGATCTTAAAGCGGCGATATGCGTATTTATCCGCTTCGCCGTCGACAAACACCGCCATGCTTCCGACCTTGTCCACGCCCGAAATGTCGGAAATATCGTAGCATTCCATGCGTTTGGGGTATTTTTTCAAGCCGAGCAACATTTGCAAACGTTTGCAGGCGCTTTCCGTCATATCGGCTTTATGGGCGATCGCCGATACGGATTTTTCAAGAAACTCTTTGGCGTTTCCCGCCGCCATATCGGCAAGCTCCCTTTTTACGCCCATTTTCGGACGAACGATTTCCACCTTTTTTCCCGTCTTTTCAAACGCATAGCGAATAAAGAGATCGTCGTCAAACGGCTCGTCGGTAATCACTTCGTGCGGCAATTCGTGCGCCGTATAATACTGAACGAGAAAGCTGAAAAACCCTTCCTGCCGCTCGTCCGCGCCCTCTTCCAGCGGGAAGTTGCGGCTGCCCTGCATGACTCCCTTTCGCGTGACGAGCAGACTGACCGCCGCATAAAGACCGTTGGATTCAAACGCCCAGATATCCGCATCCACGTCTTTTGGCATAGAAGTAATTCGCCGCAATTTTAACTTGGAAAGCATAGCGATTTTATCACGGTATTCCATGGCAAGCTCGAACTCTTCCGCAGCGGCAAACGCCTTCATCTTTTCAGTTAAAAGCGCTTCCGCTGCTTCGTAATTTCCCGAGAGAAAAGACATCGCGTTTTCTACGCAAACGGCGTATTCCTCTTTGGAACACAGTCCTGCGCACGGCGCTTTACAACGCCCTAAATGATAATTTAAGCACGGTCTTTTCGGCTTTCCGCCGATCGACGACGTACATAAACGAACATGATACACTTTTGCGGCGACGTCCGCTATATCCTTACAAGCGATTCCGCCCATGAACGGTCCGAAATACTTTCCGTCTTTTTTTACGCGCCGAGTGACGGAAATATGGGGAAACTCCTCCTTCGTATGCACCTTAATGTACGGATATGTTTTATCGTCCTTTAATAGAATGTTGTATTTCGGTTTATACTTTTTGATGAACGTGTTTTCCAGCGCAAGCGCGTCCACTTCCGAAGGCGTTACGACATAAGAGAAATCGGCGATATTATCCACCATCGCCTGCACTTTGCCCGATTTGGGAGAGCTGTGAAAATACTGCCTTACACGGTTCTTTAATATCCGCGCTTTTCCCACATAAATCACCGTTCCGTCTTTATCAAGCATGAGATATACGCCGGGACGGTCGGGCAGCAGTTTGAGTTTTTCTTTTAAGACGCTCATAACCCGATTCTATTATACACGCTTTTCCCTCTTTTTTCAAGAGTTTACACCATATTTTTCGTCAGTAGCCCAAAAACTCTACTCCTTTGAGCAGAACGTCGTTTACAATTTCATTCACGATGGAATAAAATATGATTTTTCCGTGACGATCCGTCCGCACGAGACCGACGTCTTTCAAATAACGAAGCTGATGCGAAACCGTCGTTTGGTTGATATTGAGTACGCGGGAAATATCGGTCACGCACATTTCGGAAATCGCAAGCGCAGAAAGAATCCGCAAGCGCGTCGTGTCCGAAAAAATAGAAAAAAAGCGTACGAGCGATTGAAGCACGTCTCCTTCGGGAACGTAACCCTCGATCATGCCCTGCGTGCGTTTGTCCAACAATAACATTTCCGCCATATAGATATCTCCTTTTTTATGACAGTCTACCATATGAACACATTCACACTTTGCCTTTTTTCGTCGGAAATTGCACGGTTGAGGGGAATCGCTCTCCCGCTCATGCGTTTGTTTTTACATTGCAAGGCATAAAAAAATCGGCCTGTAAGCCGATTACCGCACAAGCGGAACAAACGTCGGCGTCGCTTTCCCCTTATACAGAACAAGATAACAATAGCTCGGATCGGTATAAGAAGCGAGCGCGCCGGGGTTGATACACAAAACGCCGTTTACCTCTTCGGCGGCGGCGCGGTGAGTGTGTCCGTACAATGCGATCGCGCAACCCTGTTCCTTGGCGCGGGCGGCCAAACGATCAAGACGGCTCTTAACGCCGTACTTGTGACCGTGGCAGCAAAAAACGCGCACGTCCTCCTCTTCAAGAATCAATTCTTCCTCGCCATAAGAAAAATCGCAATTCCCTTGGCAGATACGCGTCTTTTCCGGATAGAGAGACGCAACCTCGCGCAGGTCGGACGAACCGTCGCCGAGATGGATAATGTAATCGTTTTCTGAAAACAAAGGATATAATTTTTGCACTTGCGCGCGCCGTCCGTGCGAATCGGAAATCACAATCAAAGTTTTCACAGCAATTTCTCCAATTCTTTTAAAGCTCTGCCGCGGTGAGAAACGGCGTTTTTTTCCGATTCTTCCGACATACCGAAGCTTTTTTGTAAATCGTCGCTATAAAACAAGCTATCGTAGCCAAAACCTTTCTCGCCGCATTCTTCATATAAAATCTTACCGTAAGTTCGGCCTTCCGCGCGCAATATTCTGCCGTCCGGAAACGCAAGAACGACCGCGCAGCAAAAATAAGCGCGGCGGTCGGCGATATTCTCCATATTTTTTATGAGAAGCGCGCGGTTTTCCGCACTGTCTCCGCCCGAATAACGCGCGCTGTAAACGCCCGGCGCCCCGCCGAGCGCCTCAACGCAAAGCCCGCTGTCGTCCGCCAAGGCGGGCAAACCCGTTTGCCCGCAAACAGCGCGCGCTTTCAGTTCGGCGTTTTCCGCAAACGTAACGCCGGTCTCCTCTATTTCCCCGAAAAAACCCGCCTCCTTTTCGGAAACGATATCCCAACCGTTTAAAATCGCGCGAATCTCTTTCAATTTATGCGCGTTCCCCGTTGCCGCGACGATCACGTTTTTCATACTCTATACCACTCCGAGAATGAGTATCCACGCAAGTCCGTAATAGACGACGACGGCGACAAGATCGTTGACCGTCGTAATCAAAGGTCCCGACGCGACCGCGGGATCTACTTTCATCTTTTTAAAAGCCACGGGTATGACCGTACCGAAAAACGCCGAACAAATCATAGCGGCAAGCAACGCGATTCCGATGCAGCCCGACGTAAGAAACGCCGTTCCCGCCGCCGTACCCGTCAAGCACAAAAACGCGCCGACAAGCAAACAGGACAGAAAACCGAGTATCAGCCCGTTTGTAAATCCTACGCGCACTTCCTTCCATATCAGTTTCGCCATCTGTTTCCCCGTAAGCTGTTCGTCCGTCAAAACGCGAATGGTAACCGCCAAAGACTGCGTCCCCACGTTCCCCGCCATATCGAGCACCAGCGATTGGAAAGACACGATAAACGGCAAACTTGCGATTACGCTTTCAAACGCGCCCACGACGGAGGATACGCCCAACCCCAAGAAGAATAAAACCAAAAGCCACGGTATGCGTTTTTTGATGGAACGACGGAGCGGTTCTTTTAAATCTTCCTCCTCGGTTAAACCTGCGAACTTTGCGTAATCTTCGCCGAGTTCTTCGTCCACCGCTTCGACGAGATCGGTAGACGTAATGACGCCGAGGACTTTTCTGTTTTCGTCAAGAACGGGAATGGAATCTTCTCCGTAGTCTTTTAACCGTTCGATGCATTCCGCAACGCTTTCGGTTGCAAAGACGCTGGGATAGGACGCAATGATAATATCGTCGAGCGACGTTCCCTGCCGCGCGATGATCAGATCGCGCAGAATAATCGCGCCGCAATATTCACTGTTTTTATTTTCCACATAAATGGTTGAAACGTTGTCGTTTTCGGCGGCTTGTTCAACCATCGCTTTCATCGCCTGCTTAACGCCCATATCCTCCCGAATGAGGATAAAGTTCGTCGTCATGCGCGAACCGACCATATCCTCGTCGTAGGAGCGGATCAGGTTAATGTCCTCTACCGCCTCCGCGTCCATCAGCTTGATGATCTCGCTTTGCGTATTCTCGTTGAGTTCGTCTAGAATATCAACCGCGTCGTCGGCGTCCATCGATTCGATAATGTCCGCCGCGCGTTCGTTGTCCATATCCTCGATATAATCTTCGGGATTGTCGAGGTAGCTGAAAATGTCCGAGAATTCGTCTACGGGAAGAATGCGCGCCAAACGTTTGCGGGCGTTCTCGCTGAGATATGGATAAACATCCGCTATATCCGCTTTATGATAATCGCTTAGCTCTTGTAAAAGCGCGTCGTCTCCGATATCGCTTTCGGCAAGATCATACAGCTTTTGGAGAAATTCGTTAAGCTCTTCCATATACGCCTCCGCTACAATTTCATTCGCCGTGAAAAGTCACTCCTTATATTATACGGCTTTGGAGATAAAAGCGCAAACGCTTTGCCGTAAATTTACGCTTTTATATCCACGATTTCGAATTTATCCACATCGACAAGACCTCGATCGGTCAAGCGCATTTTGGGAATAACGGCAAGCGATAAAAACACCATCGTCATAAAAGGCTCGATTCCTTCGTTCACGCCCAAAGCGCGCGCTTTTTCGGCGATTTCATGCGTGCGGGACACGACCTCCTCTACCGGCGCGGAACTCATCAGCCCCGCAATATCGAGGGGAAACACGTCCTCCCGCCCGTTCGCGCTGATCGCCATACCGCCGCCCGCTTCCTGCAAAAGAGCGGCGACGCGCGCCATATCGGCGTTATTATCTCCCAAAATGACGAGGTTATGGCTGTCGTGCGCTACGGTAATTCCGATCGCGCCGCCCTTTAAACCGTATCCTTTTACCAGGCACTTGCCCATATTTCCCGTTGCGAAATGCCGTTCCACAACGGCGAGCTTGCATAGATCGCCCGTTAAAAGCACGTCGCCGTACGCCTCTTCCACGGGAAGGATCTCTTCCTCCGTTATGATTCCGTACGGACGCACGCGCATGACGCGCGCATTTTTTCCGCCGAACGTCATCTTAAAATCGTCCGCAGTAACCGGCTTGATTTTAACCGTACTCTTCACCGACGGAGAAGTAAATCTTTTTACATGGTCAAACAAGGCGTTTCCGTTTTCGGCAACCGGCACGCCTTTTTTAAAGACGGCGCGCACGCGGAAATTCCTTAAATCTTCCACAAGCGCGATATCGGCAAAATACGAGGGCGCAAGCGCGCCTTGTCCCTTTAATCCGTAACACTCCGCTGTGTTTAAGGTCGCGCACGGAATCGCCCGTTCCGCGGGAATCCCGCACGCGACAAGGCGACGGAGCGCGTCGTCCATTTCCCCGAAAACGGAAAGATCGTGCGCGTTCCGATCGTCCGAACAAAGAATAAACCGCCGATAATTATATTCGTCCATCGCCTTGCAATTTTCTTCGATATTGTGCGCCGAAGAGCCGTTACGGAGCTGCACATACAACCCCCGTTTGAGCTTTTCAAGGCAATCTTCCGCATCGACGCATTCGTGGTCGGTCTTAATCCCTGCGGAAGCGTATGCGTTAAGCTTATCGCCCGAAAGAGAGGGCGCGTGTCCGTCGATTATCTTTCCCGCTTCTCGCGCGGCGCAGAGTTTTTTCAAATTGTCCTCGTCCGCGGCGATTACGGCGGGATAATTCATCATCTCGCCCAAACCGTAGAAAAGATCGCGTTTGATTTCATATCCCGTCTCGTCGCCGCCGATCACGGCGCCGCTCGTTTCAAACGGCGTAGCGGGAACGCAGGAAGGCAGTTGCAAACACACGCCGAGGGGCTGCACGCCGCCGACTTCCAATCGGCGAAAGGCTTCCGAAATATATTCCGCGCCGTCGATTCCGCAAACGTTCACGATTTCATGCGGATCCGCGACAATGATCGACGTCCCGTGCGCGACGGAGTGCGCCGCAAATTCTTCGGGTGAAAGCAGAGAGCTTTCCACATGAATATGCGAATCGATAAACGCGGGAAGAGCGTACAGTCCCTTCGCGTCGTATTGCCGTTCCGCTTCGTAACCGACGCCGATGCCGACGATTACGCCGTTTTTGACGGCGATTTCACCTTCTTCAATTCGTCCGGTGAAAACATTAAAAATTTTTGCGTTTTTCACGACGAGGTCGCATTTTTCGCGCCGCATCGCGCTGTCTATCAAATGTTTCATGACACAAATTATAACATAAAAGCGGCTTGACTGCAAGCCGCTTTGAAAAAATATTTTTTGTTTATTCGTTTAGCAACTGAGAAACGATAGAAAGCAAATCTTCGTAGTCCTTCATCGAACGCATTTCGTTAAATACAATGACGCCCTCTTGATTGAGTACTACCGTCATCGGCCACGAAGCCTTCCCGCCCAACATGGAATATACCGTCGTACCGTCAATCTCTTCGTCCTGCGCAAAAGCAACCGAAGATACGTTCCATTCTTTGTTCTGTATAAAACTCCAAACGTCTTCCGTTACCAACTCCCCGTGAACGGCAACGATCTTTACGCGGTCGCCGTATTCCTCGCCCAACCGAATAAAATAAGGAAGCTCGCCCACGCACGGCGTACACCAAGTCGCCCAAAAATTAATCACCGTAATCATGCCTTCTGTTTCGGATAACGTAAACGTTCCCCCATCCTCTCCGTAGAGGGAAAGCGTAAAATCGGGACATAGATCGCCCACCGCGTTGCCGTATTCCCCGCCGTCTTCTTCCGAATCGATAAAATTATAGTAAACGAGCGCGCCGCAAAGCACACAGAGCGCCGCAACCCAAGCTGCAAATTCCAGCCAAAACGCCCGTCCCTTACCGGGTTTCGCCTGAGACGCGGCGATCTCTTCCGAAGCTTCTGCGGTCGTTCGCACCGCGTCGTCCGTTTGCGGGAGTAGTGCGGAACTCTCTTCTCGCACCGCGTTTTCCATCGTCGCCGGTTGCGCGGCGGAACCGCTTTGGAGAATCGCCGCCAGCGGTCGCGCCGTTTCTTCGGGTTCAAGCTGAACGGCTTCCACCGCGTTTTTATGAACGAATAATTTACTTCCTTTCCAACTGATCGCCTTTACGGGGCAAACGGAAATACATTCGCCGCAATTAACGCATTCATGGTCTCCGACATGACGGATATCCATTTTGCAATGCGCAACGCAGAGTCCGCAATCGGTACATTTATCCTTATCCAATTTTACGCCGATGAAGGCGAGCTTGTTGAAAAATCCGTAAAACGCGCCAAGCGGACAAATAAACCGACAGAAGAAACGGAATATAAACACGCTCGCCGTGCAAACGAACATGAGTACGCAAAATTTCCAGGTAAAGAGCGGACCGATTTGATTGAACATCCCTGCATTGGAAGGATTGAGAAGCAACGCGAGCGCGCCTATCGTCCCCGCAGGACAAATATACTTGCAAAAAGCAGGTACGGGAAGATTCGCCGCGTACATGATCGGCACGGCGATAACCAACACCGTCAAAATCACATATTTCAGATAGGAAAAAATGCGCGTATATTTGCTTTTTTTCAGCTTCGGCGTTTTGATTTTGTATAAGAGTTCTTGTCCCAATCCGACGGGACATAAAAATCCGCAGACGGTTCGTCCCAATATAATCCCGAACAGCACGAGAATTCCGATCATATAATAGGGCGCGCGCGTCCCGGAAGACGCCAATGCGTTTTGCAACGCGCCGAGCGGACAAGCGCTCACCGCCCCCGGACAGGAATAACAATTCAGCCCGGGCACGCAAACATACTTCGTCGTCGCACTCGTGTAAATTTTACCGCTGATAAATCCCTTGATGTTGGCATTGTACAGCAAAAACGCATAGAGCTGAATGAGTCTACGCTTACTCGGTTTATGCCGAATCCACCAATCTTTTATTTTATGTAAAAACTTCGCCATAAAATTAACCTAAACCGATGCATTCCGTACAAATATTAATCGCTTTCACAAGCACATCGTGCGCGCCGCCGTTAACGACGCCCGCTACGATTAAGAAGACCGCCAAAAGCACGAGCGCCGCGCGCAGCGCGAATACCGTTTGCTTTTTGTTTAAAATTCCCGCCGCCGCGTTTTTATTCCGCTCGAACGCGGATGGTTCTGCAATCGGCGTTCCCCTCCCGTCCGCGATTAACCGTTTCACAACGGGAAGTTCCTTTTTTGCGGAGATACCGTCGTAAACGCTGACGGCGATACAGCACGCAAAAGAAAGCCCTACGAACGGCAAAACGTTTTTGAGCATGGAAAGTATCTCGGGATTAATTTCCTCCGACGTCGTTGCGGCGAAATGAGCCGTATTGAAAATATAAACCGCGCAAACGACAGCCGACGCCAAACACACCGCCGCGCCGACGAGCCGTAATATTGAACAAACTTTTCTTGCACGACGGTATTGTCGATAGCAAGCCGCATCCTCTTCCGCGGGCATACGGCGGGAAAGACGGAATACCGTCTCCCGTGCGCTCCGTTTGACTTTCGGTTTCCCCCGCAAGGGATAAACGACGGATAGCGCAAACCCCGCGATCACCGCCAAAATCCAAATACAGACGGGCGCGAGAAGCGCAAGCAGCCTTTGTCCCACAAGCTCCCTGCTGTAATAATAGGTATATTCAAGCCCGATCTCGTTGACGCCCGTTCTCGGTCCCGAAAAATAGATCTCCGAAGCCGCAATGATAAACAGCAAACCGATAATAACGGTCAGTACGCCGAGAAAAACGCCGTAATACAACCGAATCTTTTCTTGTTTCGTCATATCCGCCTCCGTTATATTACAGAATAACGATATTATAATGCAAAAAAACGTTTCCGTCAAGTAAAAGGTTCCTGCGTAAAATTTTTCCTCTCCCCGTTATACGGAAAAAAACGGGAAAATCAACGGGAAACTTTTTTCGGTTGATGCCCGTTCTAACTTTTAAGCTCTCACAATCTCGGGCGTGCGTTCGGTGATCTCGGTATACCGCCTTACAAGCATATCGCAACCGCGCTCCTTTTTGCTTCACGTCAACCTACTCAAAATATGCCGACAGGCAATCTTACAATGCTCATAGGTCAATCCGCCTTGGAAATAAGCCGTATACGGTTTTCGAATAGGCGCGTCGGCGGAAAGCTCGACGCTCGCCCCCTGCACGAACGTTCCCGCAGCCATGATCACTTTGCAATCGTATCCCGGCATATCCCATGCTTCCAACTTCACAAAGGAATCCACAGGCGAGCACTCCTGCACCGATTGAATAAACCCCGTGAGCTGTTTTTCCGTATCGAAGCGCACGGCGCGGGTGATATCGCACGGAACGGCGTTCGTAGGAGGAAAATTTTCAAACCCGAGTTCTTCGAGACAACCGCCGATAAGCAGACTCCCTTTCAGCGCCTGCGCAACGACGTGCGGCGCAAGAAACAGCCCTTGATAATAATATTGATAACCATAGGCATAGGATCCGACCTCTCCCCCGACGGAAGGCGCGGTCAAACGGTTTTCGATTTGCGAAATATAGCCTTTGCCACCGGCGATATATCCGCCCGTGGGCGCGATTCCCGCACCCGGGTTTTTGATGAGCGAACCGACGATAACGTCCGCTCCCGCTTCGAGAGGCTCGCTCCGCTCCACGAATTCCCCATAGCAATTGTCCACAAAAATACAACCCTTAAAACCGTTTTCGCGCACAACCGCACACATTTTTCTTATCTCTTCCACGGAAAAAGCGTCGCGAAGTTCATAACCGCGCGAACGCTGAATATAAACCATCTTATAGTCGAGCGCGCGTATGGAAGCCGCCGTCGCCTCACGGTTAAATTTTCCGTCCCGCAAAGGCACGACGTCGAATTGAACGCCGAAATCCGCAAGAGATCCGTTCCCTTCCCCCCAAATTACGCCGCGAAGCGTATCGTAGGGAGTATCCGTTATGCATAAAACATGATCGCGCGGGCGCAATAATCCGAAAAGCGCGACGGTAAGCGTATGCGTACCGCTTAAAAGCGAAGGCGAAACGATCGCACTTTCCGCGCCGAACGCGCGGGCGTACACTCTGCATAGCGCGTCTCTCCCCTCGTCGCCGTAGCCGTAACCCGTGGACGGCGCAAAATGACGCAACGCAATCCGCTCCTCTTGAAACGCGTTTAAAACTTTATTCTGATTATACAGAGCAACTTCTTCGATCTCGGAAAAAAGCGGCGCCAACCGCTTCTCCTGTTCTTGAATTCTTTCATCTACCGTCATAAATATCGCATACCTCCCGCGCCGCCTCGCGCACGTCTTTCGGCGCAATCCAATGCAGATTGCTTGTCCGTTTAAAGAATGTGAGCTGTCTTTTGGCGTAATTTCTCGTATTTTTTTTAATTATGTCTGACATATTACTATGCAAAATGCCGTTATTTAAAAAATCAACCACTTCTTTGTATCCGATTCCTTGCATACATTGCGCATTTTCCGATACGCCGCTTTGCAGCAATCCCCTCACCTCTTCTACTAAACCGCGTTCCAGCATCTCGTCCACACGCCGCTCGATACGAGCGTACAGTTCCTCCCGCGGATAATCGAACGCAAACGCCTCGAACGGATAACGGGGAAGATTCCCGTCGTTTTGTTCAGACTTCTTTTTACCCGTCAGCTCGTAAATCTCCAACGCCCGTATCACGCGCTTGACATCGTTCTCATGCAATATCGCCGCACTTTCGGGATCTCTTTCTTCGAGCAGCGCATGAAGCCGTCCCTTCCCTTCTTCTTGCGCGATCCGCTCGTATTTTTTCCGAAGGGCGGGATCGCAGGTAACATTACCGAACGAACTTTTATAGAGCAGCGCGTTCATATAAAACCCCGTGCCGCCGCATAAAACGGGCGTCTTGCCGCGAGATATCATATCCTCAAGGATAGGAAGCGCCCGCCGTTCGAAATCGCCGACGGAAAAACTTTCCGTCGGGTCGCAGATATCGATCATATAGTGCGGAACGCCGTCCCGCTCCGCAAGCGTCGGCTTCGCGGCGCCGATATTCAGTCCGCGATAGACAAGCAGAGCGTCGCACGAAATAATTTCTCCCCCCAGTATTTTCGCGCACTCCACGGCGAGCGCAGTCTTTCCCGACGCCGTTGCGCCGCAGACGACGAGCAGCTTCTTCATACCGTCCTCTTGAACAGCTTTTCCAGCTCGCTCTTTTTCATTTTTACGCAAACGGGTCTGCCGTGCGGACATCTCAGTCCCATATCGCCGTCCATTTCTTCGATGAGAGTCCGAGCCTCGCTCTCCGTTAAAAATTCCCCGCCCTTAACCGCCGCCTTACAAGCCATACCGGCAAGTCTGTCTTTGAGAATATCCGTCAGTTTGACGGCGCGGAGCGACTCCATAGAGGAAACTACATCGTCCATAAATGCGCCCAAATCAATCGCGGCAAGATCGGCGGGAACGGCGGATATTTTCACGCTGGTACCTCCGAACTCTCCGATTTCAAAACCGATTTCGCGCAAAACGGGGAAATTTTTCTCTAAAAACGCGTATTCCTGTCCGTTGGCGTGATAAATAAAGGGCATAAGCATGGGCTGGGACGTAACTTCTCTTCTCTCCCATTTTTCGCGCAGGCGGTTATAAATGAGACGTTCGTGCGCGGCGTGCTGATCGATAACATAAGCGCAATCGCCCGCCTCGTAAAAGAGATAAGTACGGAACAGTTCTCCTTTAAAGGTGAGATTCTTCGGATCGATTTTTTCCTGTTCCGCCGTCTTTTCCCGCTCCAAAAGCAACCGCTTATTCTCTTCGAAAAAGTCCTCTCGGGGTTCTTCATCCCGTCTTTTGGGCGCGCGTACTTCCATATAAAAGGGTTCCGGTTTGCGATAGGGCGCAACGGCGGGTTCCGCGGGAGAAAGGTCGAACGCAAGCTCTTTTTTCGCCTGTTCCACCGTCATGTTTCCTTCGGCAGAGCGTTCGGCGGTCTTTTCTCCCACGACGGTTCTTTCCCCGTCCCTCTCCGTTTGCATCGTTTGCGGCGCCGTTTCTCGAACGTCCGCCAAATATTCAAGCGCGCGGGAATTACCGTCGAGAACGGACGAAACGACGGAATACACGCTTCCGTAAACGACTTGGTTATCCGCAAACCGCACGTCCGCCTTGTTGGGGTGTACGTTAACGTCTACGATTTCGGGCGGAACGTCCAAAAAAAGCACATAAAAAGGATATTGCCGCTTCATTAAATAACTTGCATACGCGTTCGAAACGGCGGCGCTCACCGTCTGGTTGACGACGTATCTGCCGTTGATAAACAAACTCTGCCAGCTGCGGCTCGGTTTAGAAAAATTTTGGTTTCCGAGGAAGCCGCTCAGCTTAATTCCATGCTTGTCCGCCGAAATGCGGTAGCAATTACTTAAAATCTCCGCGCCGTACACGCAAGCCAGCGCGCTTTCCGCCCCGTCGCCGAACGAGCGATAACGCACGCGGCCGTTCGCCGAATAAGTAAAGGCGATCTGCGGGCGGGCGAGAATAAAACGAGCCGCCATATTCGCGACGTCGCTTTCCTCCTGCGCGTCCGATTTTAAAAATTTAAGACGGGCGGGCGTATTGTAAAAAAGATTTTCGACGGTGACGCACGTTCCGGCCGCACAACCGGCGGGCTGTATCTCGCCCAAAATCCCCCCTTCCGAAGAAAGGGAATACGCCGCTCCGTCGTGCGTTTTTGAGGCGATATTCATTTTCGATACGGAAGCGATAGACGCAATCGCCTCGCCGCGGAAACCCAACGTCGCCACGGCGGAAAGATCGTCCGCCGTTTTTAATTTGCTCGTCGCATGAGGCAGATAAGCCGCTTTCAAATCCGACTTATCGATTCCCCCTCCGTTATCGCTCACGCGGATCAGCCTTTTGCCGCCCTCTTCGATTTCAACGGTAATTTCGCTTGCACCCGCGTCGATCGCGTTTTCCACAAGTTCTTTTACCACGGAGTAAGGACGATCCACCACTTCGCCCGCCGCGATTCTGTTATAGACGTCGGCAGTTAAGATGTTAATTTTCACGACAGCTTCTCCTTCCATTCCGCAAGCAGCGCAAGCGCCTGCATAGGCGTAAGCGCGTTTGTATCCAAATCTTTTAATTGTTCCGCTAAATCAAACTTTAATCCCGCTTCCGCTTCCTCTCCCTCTTCCGCTTCGGAACGGGGACGGGCGGCGAGGTCGTTCTTTTCGAGCGAACGCAGAATTTTCTTGGCGCGGGAAGTCACTTCATCGGGAACGCCCGCAAGCGCGGCGACCTCCACGCCGAAGCTGCGCGAAGCCCCGCCGCGCACGATTTTGCGCAGAAAGACGATTTTTCCGCCCGCCTCGCGCGCGTTGATTTTATAATTTTTAACTCCTTCGAGCTTTCCCTCCAACTCCGTCAGTTCATGATAATGAGTAGCAAAAAGCGTTTTCGCGCGTACCGTTTCGTTGAGATATTCGATTACCGCCCAAGCAATGGAAAGCCCGTCGTAAGTGGAAGTCCCCCGTCCCACTTCGTCGAGAATCAGCAAGCTGCGTTTCGTCGCGTTACGCAAAATATTGGCGACTTCCGTCATCTCAACCATAAACGTACTGCGGTCTAAAACAAGATTGTCGCTCGCGCCGATTCTCGTAAAAATACGGTCGCAAAGCGGAATGCAAGCACGTTTCGCAGGCACGAAGCAACCGACGTGCGCCATCAGCACAATTAACGCGGTCTGCCGTAAATAGGTGCTTTTGCCCGCCATATTCGGTCCCGTTATAATCATCGTGCGGTTCGCGCCTCCGTCGAGCAGACAATCGTTCGGAACAAACCGCTCGCGAGAAATCGCCTCGACGACGGGGTGACGGCCGTCCTCGTATTCGACGGCTCCCTCCTCCGTTATTTGGGGACGGCAATATTTATTCTCCTTCGCAACGACGGCAAACGAAACGAAACAATCAAGGGAAGCGATCGCCCCTGAAATTTGCTGAAATACGGGAATATTACGCGCAAGCAATTCCATGAGCTGTTCGTAAAGGCTGTTTTCCAACCGTTGCGCCCTATCGTCGCTGCCCAAAATCTTCTCTTCAAGAGCTTTCAGCTCGTCGGTAACGTACCTCTCTCCGTTTGCGAGCGTCTGCCGCCGTACATAGGAATAAGGCACTTTATCCTTAAACGAATTACTTACTTCGATATAATACCCGAATACGCGGTTATAACCCACTTTCAGCGTTCTGATTCCCGTGCGTTCGCGTTCCCGCGCTTCCATTTCGGCAAGGAGCGTCTTGCTTCCGTCTTTGATTTCGCGCAATTCGTCAAGTTCGCTGTTATATCCGCGGCGGATAAAGCCGCCATCGCGCAAAAGCGACGCGTTTTCGTCGATCGCGCGGTCTATGAGCGCGCATATTTCCTTAGTGTCCACAAGGGCGTTCGCGATCTCATGCAGCAAATGAGAGGAAAATCCCGCCAACTGAAATTTTACGGACGGAACGACCGCCAGCGAACGGGAGAGCGCGATACAGTCCCGAGGCTGCAAATTACCGTTGGAGATTCTCCCCGTAAGGCGTTCGATATCGCGCATCCCCGAAAGCATATCCGAAAGTCCCATGCGTACTATGCTCGCATTGCAAAGCTCGTCCACGGCGTCCAATCTTTTTTCGATTTCCGTTTTATCAAGAAGCGGCGTCAACAGCATGGCGGAGAGTTTTCTTGCCCCCATGCCCGTCTTTGTTTTGTCGAGCAGCCATAATAAAGAGCCGTATTTTTTTCCTTCGTCTTTGCTGCGCAGCAGTTCGAGATTGCGCACGGCGACGGGGTCGAGCGTCATAAATCCCGCGCTATTCGAAAAACGCAGCCTGTTAATGTTTTTTAAGGCGTGCTTTTGCGTCCGGCGCAAATATTCGACCAGCGCGCCGCAAGCAGATACCGCCGCAATATTTCCGTCAAGCCCCAGCGTTTCGACGGGCGCGGAAAATTGTTCTTTCAACGCTTTTTCCGCCTGAACGCGTTCGAACGCCCAAGGCAGATAGCAAGACGGCGCGGGAAGCAGCCCTCTTTCGATTTCGATACTGTCCTTCAATTCAAACAAAAGCCCGTCGTTGCAAATGATTTCCGCCACCGAAAGATTGACGAGCGCGGCAAGCAATTTATCCGCGCTCTCCATATCGCTTGCGCAAAACTCGCCCGTCGTAATGTCGGCCCAGGCAAGCGCGTAATGCTCCCCGTTTTTTACGCCGCAGGCGATATAATTATTTTTTCTCTCGTCCAAAAGATTTTCTTCGATCACCGTTCCCGCGGAAACGACGCGGATCACGTCGCGATCCACGATTCCCTTGCTTTCTTTGGGATCGGAAAGCTGTTCGCATATCGCGACCTTTTTTCCCGCCGCGACCAGCTTGGAGATATAAGTGTCCGCCGCATGAAACGGAATTCCGCACATCGGCGCGCGCTCTTCCATCCCGCAATCCCGCCCCGTTAACGTGAGATCGAGAATGGCGGAAGCCTCTTTCGCATCGTCGAAAAACATTTCGTAAAAATCGCCCAAACGGTAAAACAGAATACAGTCTTTATAATTCTCTTTCGTTTGAAGATAATGCTTCATCATCGGCGAAATCATCTCATTCCCCCTCTACCGTACCGAACAAAGAAATCCCGTTCGCGCGCTCCACGCGCAAGAGAACGAACTCGCCGACGCGGTTCTTTTCGCTTTTGAAATATCCCATTCTGCCAGCCTCGTTTCTTCCGAGATACAATCCTTTTTTCTCGTCGTAATCTTCGCAAAGGATTTCCGTGACTTTTCCTTCATATTGCGCGCTTTTTTCGCGCGTATTGGCGTTTACCGCCTCGACAAGGCGCATAATCCGCTCCTTTTGTACGCTCTCCGGAATTTGTCCTTCCATTTCCGCCGCTTTCGTTCCCGCGCGCGGCGAATATACGAAAGTGAACGCCGAAAAGAAATCCGCCTCTTTCACAAGAGAAAGCGTCTCCGAAAACTCCTCTTCCGTTTCGGTGGGAAATCCGACGATCAAGTCGGTCGTCACCGCGCAGTCGGGCAGATACCGGCGAAGCATGGCAAGCCCGTCTAAATATTTCTCGCGCGTGTATCTTCTGTTCATAAGCGTCAAAATTCGGTTGCTTCCCGCCTGCACGGGCAAATGCAGGGCGTTGCAAATTTTTTCATGTTTTTGCATGACGCGGCAGAGATCTTCGGAAAAATCTTTGGGATGCGAAGTCATAAAACGAAGGCGGAATTTCCCCTCGATTTTCGCGCATTCGTCCAAAAGCGCGGGAAAACTCATGCCGCCCTTTCCGTCGCTGTTATAAGAATTGACGTTCTGCCCCAAAAGCGTAATTTCTTTATAACCTTCTTTTACGAGAGAACGCACTTCGTCCAAAATCGATTCGGCGCTTCTGGATCGCTCTCTCCCGCGCACATACGGCACGATACAATAGGTGCAGAAGTTATTGCACCCGTAGGTAATATTTACCCAAGCGTTGGGATAACTCGTTCTGACGGGCGTAATCCCGTCTTCCGTTTCCAACCTGTCCTCTATGAGAGAAACGACCGTTTTTTTCTGCGACCGCTTTTTTTCGATTAACTCTTTTAAATCGCCCAGATTATGCGTGCCGAAAATAAGATCGATAAAGGGAAACTTTTTCTTTAAAAGTTCCGCTTTTCCCCGTTCTTGCGCCATACATCCGCCCACGGCGATCAATAAATTTTGATTGCGTTTTTTTAACTTTTTAAGCGCGCCGATATTGCCGAAAGCATGGTTTTCGGCATTTTCGCGAATACAACAAGTATTGAACACGATAATATCCGCATCTTCGATCGCGCTCTCCGTTTGATACCCCGATTGCACAAGAATGCCCGCGATTTTTTCCGATTCGTGTACGTTCATCTGACAGCCGTAGGTTACGATATGGTAATTCATCTCTTTCTTCTTCGAACGATTCTATAATTTGGAAAACACTTCTCCGATCCTTTCGTGAATCACAAGATTCGCGCGGGAATCGTAAGACGTTTCGTCGCGGTTGATCAGCACGAAATTTTTGCCCGTAAAATAGTTGACGAACCCCGCCGCGGGATAAACGGTGAGAGAAGTCCCCGCGACGATCAGCATATCCGCCGCCGCAATCGCCGCAAGCGCGTTCATGACGACGTTGTCGTCAAGCGCTTCGCCGTAAAGCACGACCTCGGGTTTAATCACTCCGCCGCAAGAACAGCGCGGTACGCCGGAAGCCCCCACGATCGTCTCTACGGAATATTTCTTTCCGCATTTCCGGCAGCGGTTACGGTACACGCTCCCATGAAGCTCATAGACCTTTTCGCTCCCCGCAAGCTGATGCAAACCGTCGATATTCTGCGTGATGACGGCGCGCAATTTCCCCGCCTTTTCCCATTCGGCAAGCTTATAGTGAGCGGCGTTCGGCTTCGCGCGCAAAAACAACATTTTTTCACGATAAAACCGATAGAACTCTTCCGTGTGCTCCTTAAAATAGCCGGCGCTCAGCACAGTCTCGGGCGAAACCGCGTATTTCATGCGGTACAACCCGTCCTCCGAACGGAAATCGGGAATTCCGCTTTCCGTAGAAACGCCCGCTCCGCCGAAAAACACGATATTGTCGCTCTCGCGCACCATTTGCGCAAGCAATGCGATTTTGTCTTGTACAGGCTCTCTCATCATTTCATTTTCCTCTTTGGGCAATTATATCACGTTTTGCGGATTTTTTCAATCGTTGGACGGCAATCCGCGCAAAATATTTGTAAAAACACAAATACTGTTCTCATGAAACGCCCGATTAAACTATTGTTTTGGCTGGCGGGAACGGTATGCGTTTTCGCCCTTGCAGCCGTCGTCTTTTATTTTTCCGCCACCGCAGGAACGCAATTACAGCCCGAAAAGCTCGCTCTCAACAGAAACTGCGTACGTCTCTACGACGAAAACGGGGAGGAAATAAAACAGCCGCAGACTTGCGTTCCCTACGAAGAGCTGCCCGCGCCGCTTTTAAACGCCTTTGTCGCCGTCGAAGACAAACGGTTTTACAGTCACCGCGGATTGGATTATAAACGCATTATAAAAGCGACCGCCAAAAACGCCGTCGGTTTTTCATTCCGCGAGGGCGCGTCCACCATTTCGCAGCAGCTCATTAAAAACACCCACCTTTCGGGAGAAAAAACGGTGACGAGAAAGCTGAAAGAATTCAAGCTCGCGCGGCAGCTTGAAAAACGCTATTCCAAAGAAGAAATATTGGAATTTTACGTCAATTCCATATATTTCGGTCACAGCGCGTTCGGTATCGGCAACGCGGCGGCTTTTTATTTCGGTAAAGAAACAAAGGATCTCGACGCAGCCGAATGCGCCATGCTTGCCGCGCTCGTAAAATCGCCCAACCGCTATTCCCCCTTTAAAGACGCGGAAAAATGCCTTTCCCGCCGCAACTTCGTAATCGAATTGATGGAAGGACAAGGGTTTCTTTCCGAAGAAGACGCTCAACAAGCGAAACGGGAACCGCTGCCCGAATCCCCTACGCCGAAACAAGAACAAAACGCTTATATTTCGCTCGTTTACGAAGAACTATCCGAGCTGTTCCCCGACGTGTCTTCGGGAGAGGAACTGAACGTATTTACCTTTTACGATCCCGCCCTGCAAGAAAAACTCGAACAAACGCAAACGGATTGCGGACATTGTCTGCTCGTGAGGAGCAACGGGACGAACGGCGTGAAAGCGCTCGCCTCCACCTGCGGCGTTCTCAAACGGCAGCCCGCCTCGCTCGTCAAGCCGCTCGCCGTCTACGCGCCCGCTCTGGAAGAAAACTTAATTTCGCCCGCCACGCCCGTTCTTGACGAGGCGGTCGATTATTCGGGTTATACCCCCTCCAACTACGGAGGAAAATACGAAGGGTATATGAGCGTGAGATACGCTCTTTCCCACAGCGTCAACATTCCCGCGGTTAAGATCTTAAACGAGCTGAAACCAAACTGCGCCGCCCGTTATTTGGAAAAAATGAACTTGTCCGTATCCGAAGAGGATCGCACGCTCGCGCTGGCGCTCGGCGGAATGCGCAACGGGTTTACCCTTCCGGAACTTGCCGACGCGTTTTCCACCTTTACAAACGACGGCGTTTTTTCTCCCTCTTCCGCCGTCCGCCGCGTCGAAAACGAAAAAGGAAAAATCCTATACGAATTTTCGCCCTTCCAACGCAAGGTTTTTTCAAACGACGTCTGCTATTTAATAAACGATATGCTACAAACGACGGCGAAAGAAGGGACGGCGAAAAAATTAAAATCGCTCCCGTTTCCCGTCTGCGCAAAAACGGGCACGACGGGTACGGACGCGGGAAATACCGACGCCTACACGATCGCCTATACGACGGAAGACACCGTTGCCGTATGGCTTGGAAACAGCGATAATTCCCCCATAGAAGCCACCGGCGGAGGACTGCCCGCCAATATCGCCTTAACCGTACTGCAAACGCTCTACAAAGACCGCGCTCCGAAGCCCTTTCTCCCGTGCGACGACGTCGTAGAAATCGCCTTTGATAAAGAAGAATACGAAAACAACCGCCGCCTTGTACAAGCCGATCCGCTCGCACCAAGCTATTTAACGCAAAAAGAATTATTCCGCGCAAGCGCAATCCCGCAAGAAACGAGTTCCCGATTTTCTTCACCGAAAATAGAAAAACCGCTCATTTATGTGAAAAACGGAGCGGTTTATATCAAATTATGTCAGACACAGTACTATTCATACATCGTAAAAAGAGAAAATAACGGCAATTCCGTGACGATATATGAGGGAAAATACCGCGAAACCATATGCGATAACTCGGTAAGACAAGGCGAACGCTATACCTATACCGTCACACCGATTTGGCAGGGCGTTTACGGAGAAACCATCCGTCTCCCGTCCGTGCAGATCGACGAAACGCAATCCATTCCCGACGATTGGTGGTAACTAAACGGAAAACGTTTCGACGGAAAGCAGCGCCTCCCCCACAAGACGGTCAACGTCCAGCTTTTTCTCCTCTTTTTCGATAAAGGACAGCTTGGGTTTGATGGCGGGAAAATCGGGAAGAAACACCGTGCAACAATCTTCAAACGGCTGTATCGACGTTTCAAACGTTCCGATTTTTTTAGAGATCGCAATAATCTCGTCTTTATCGAATCCGATGAGCGGCCGCAATACGGGAATCCCCGCCACGGCGTTCGAAGATGTAATCCCCTCAATCGTTTGGCTGGCAACCTGTCCCAAACTTTCGCCGGTAATCAAGCATTGCGCGCCCTTTTGTTCCGCAATCTTTTCCGCAATACGTACCATAAACCGTCTTAAAAGCGTTACGTTCAACTCGGCGGCGCAATTAGAATGTATTTCTTCTTGAATATGCGCGACATTCACCGTCGTAAGGCGGGAAGAGATCGCATAGCGCGTGAGCAGGGCGGCAAGCTCCTTTACCTTTTCCTTTGCGCCGTCGTTGGTATAGGGATAGCTGTGAAAATGAAGCAGCTCCACCGTCATACCCCGTTTTGCCATCAAAAAACCCGCGACGGGGGAATCGATCCCGCCGGAAAGAAGCAACAGACCTTTCCCGGAAGTACCGACGGGCATACCGCCGAGCCCTTTTTCAAAACTGCCGAAAACAAGCGTCTCGTCCTTGGCGCGCACGTCGATATAAACGGTGTGCAGAGGAGAATGCACGTCTACTTTTAGGAGCGGATTTTCCGCAAGCAACCGCCCGCCGATCTGAGCGCTCAGTTCCATCGACGTCATAGGGAAATTTTTATACGCACGGTGGGAATCCACTTTAAACGTTCCGTTTTGCGGAGCGACGAGTTTGCAAGCCGCATAGATTTCTTCCGGCTCCCCGCCCGTCGCAAGCCCCACGGAATAGGAATGAACGCCGAAAACGCAAGCGATTCGCGATTCAATCTCCTCCGTTTTTTCTTCCTCGAATTTTGCGACGAGATATCTCCCGCTTGTGCGGTGCAATTCGTGACGGATTCCTTTCAGCGCGCGTTCTAAATTATTCGCAAAAACGCGTTCGAAATAACCGCGGTTTTTTCCCTTTAAATGTATTTCCGCATAGCGGATAATGATTACTTTTTCCATATTATTTTGTCCTCTTCGAAAGTTCCTTTGCCGATTCATTGAGCGCAAAAGCCGCTTCGATGATCTCATTCTCCGTCGTTTCGGGAGAAAAACTCATCCGTAAAACACCGTAAAGCTGCTTTTCTTCGTACCCGCACGCCTGCACGACGCGGCTGAACGGTCGTTTGGAAGAACACGCGCTGCCCGTTCCGACGATCACGCCGCGCGCCTCTAAAAGCCGTTGCAAGATTTCTCCGCGAAGCCCTTCCGCCGTCACGGTGAGGATGTACGGCGTTCCGTTCTCGGGCGAAAGACGTTTAAAATACGAAGGATCAAGCATCGACCATAACCGTTCGCGCAAACCGCGAATGCGTTCGCCTTCAAAGTCCGACGAAGCGAATCTCCGTTCGGCAGCGTAACAAAACGCCATGATTCCGAATACGTTTTCTGTGCCGCTTCTCAGTCCGTTTTCCTGTCCGCCGCCGTACAGATACGGGGACATCGCAAGAGATTTCCGTTTTACGAGCGCGCCGCAGCCTTTTACGCCGCCGATTTTATGCGCGCTCGCCGAATACAGATCGACGTTCGCCAGCCGAACGGGAATTTTGCCGAACGCCTGCACGCCGTCGCTGTGAAAGATCGTACGCGGATTTTTCCGTTTGACCGTTTCCGCAATTTCGGAAATATCGTTGACCGCTCCCGTTTCGTTATTGACGTGAACAACGGAAACGAAGCTCGTTTTTTCGTCTACCAGGCGCAAAAGAGCCTCCCGATCCACGCTGCCGTCTCGGTTCAAAGGCGCGAAACGCGCTTCTATTCCGCGATTTTTGAGCGCGGTAAAACTTTGAAACACAGCCGCGTGTTCTCCTTGCGTCGTTACGGCGTTGCCCCTTTTCGCGCCGCAAAACACCGCCGTATTATCCGCTTCCGTACCGCCCGAGGTAAATATCAAATCGTACGTCCGCGGATCGGCTATACGGCTCAACAGCGTTTCTCTTGCCCTTTTGATATCGTTATGGACGGCAATCCCCCCGCCGTACAATGCAGAGGGATTGTAAAATTTTTCCTTTAAATATTCGCCGGCACGCGCAATGGCCGCATCGTCGGGCTTCGTCGTCGCGGCGTTATCGAGATAAACGCTCATTTCCTTACCAATTTCGTCATGCCAACCGCAGGGACGAGACATTCAAGAAATTCTTGTCTCGCTTCGAAGATATATATCTTTTTTTCATAAGGAGCGGTATATAAAATATAATAAAATTCTTTTCCTTCTTGCGGCGTTTTATTGGGCGAAAGGAGAACGATATCGCGCTTTGCATATCCAGACGAAACGCGGCCGAAAGATTCGCTCTCTACCCAACCGATCTGTAAAATATGATCGGCGTCGAATTTTTTTAAAAACTTCCGTTTCTTCCCGTTGAATACCTTGGAAACGCGCAATTCGTCTTCTACGAAAACATAATCGTAACTCACGTTAAAGCGGCGCTTCCAAAGAAAAAAGAAGAGAAACAAGGCGATAAACAACAGCAATATTACGATCCAACCCGCGATAAACACGATGAGACCGAGGCTCGTTATGTTGCCGTCCCGAAAGTTCTGCACTTGCTCGCTGATATAAGCGTAAGAAAAGAAAGCTTGGAAAAAAACGGGTATGAGTAATATAATGCTGACGACGTGAAACGCCGTATAGAACTTCGCTTCCGTACGGCCGTTTGACGAGACCGCACTTTCTTCATAAAAACTTTCCCGCATCAGAATTCCACCTTCCCTTCATAAATTTTACTCACGCCGCCCGTAAGCGTCACGTGTCCGTCCGAATGGTAATTAACGATCAGATCTCCCCCTCTCACTTTGACGGTGATATCGGCGTCCTTTACGCAATATCCGTTGAGAACGCAAGCCACGGCGGCTGCCGCCGCGCCCGTTCCGCAAGAAAGCGTTTCGCCGTTCCCGCGCTCCCATACGCGCATTTTTATGGTATAGGCATTGACGACGCGGATAAACTCCACATTGACCTTATTCGGAAAGTACTCGCTCTCTTCGATTTTTGGCCCGAGCGTTTCCACGGGAACGTCGTCCACCTTAGGACAGAAAATCACGCAATGGGGATTCCCGAGATTGACAAGGGTAACGCTATACTCTTCGCCGTCGATGCGCATGGGCTGACCGACGATTCGTTCGCCTTTCCAAACGGACGGAATTTTTTCACCGTCCAACTCCGCAAGTCCCAAATCAACGCTCGCGGAAGATACCGTCCCGCCGAAAGAGAATACGCGCACGCATTTGATCCCGCTGTTCGTTTCGATCGTCATCTCCTCTTTGGGAACGATCCCCTTTTCATAAAGATATTTCGCCACGCAGCGGATGGCGTTACCCGCCATCATTCCTTCCGTTCCGTCTTGGTTGAAAATACGCATTTTCGCGTCTGCAACCGTCGATTTTTCCATGAGGACGATCCCGTCTCCGCCGATTCCGTAATGACGGCTGACAAAGTTGACGGCAAGCGATTCGGGACAGGTGATCTGCCCGTCCATATCCTCAAAATAAATATAATCGTTTCCGCACGACTGCATTTTAACGAAGCTGAGTTCCGTTCTCTTTGTTCTGAGACGGTTTATATCGACAAGCTCCGTATTATATTCCGTAAATTTACTTGCGATAATATCGCAAAGCGCATTCGCCGTGTCGAGCGATGTGAGCACGGTAATCCCGAGCAGGATCGCGTGATGATGCAAATTGATATAATCTTGAATGGAATCGACGTCCGTCTTGCCCGTATAAATGATATAGTCTATTTTCCCCTCGTCCATAAGGCGGCATACTTGTTTGGTGGCTTTCAGTCGCTCGACAACCGTCACGTCGATCCCGAGCGCGGAAATTACCTTAGCCGTCCCCGCCGTTGCGTAAATATTACAGCCCAAATCGGCAAATTTTTTGGCGATAGACACGATTTCGAATTTATCTTGATCGTTGATCGTAAAATACACGCCGACCGGTTTCTCCTTCGTGGGATGGCACATTTTAAAGCCCGCCGAAACAAGCCCTTTGAACAGCGCCTCCTCAATCGTCTTGCCGATTCCCAGCACTTCTCCCGTCGATTTCATTTCCGGTCCGAGCTGGGAGTTGACGTCGTTGAGTTTTTCAAAACTGAATACCGGAACTTTCACCGCAACATAGGGAGAATTGGGATAAAGCCCTGTGCCGTAACCGAGTTTTTTCAGTTTCGCGCCCACCATGATTTTCGTGGCAAGCTCTACCATAGGAACGCCCGTCACTTTGGAAATATAGGGAATGGTACGCGACGCACGCGGATTGACTTCTATCACATACAGTTTATTTTGATAGATAAGATATTGTATATTGATCAGTCCTTTCGTGTTCAAAGAAAGCGCAAGTTTCGTGGAGATATCCACTACCGTTTTCAGCATGGCGTCGCTCAAATGATAGGGCGGATAAACCGCGATCGAATCGCCCGAGTGCACGCCGGCGCGTTCGATATGCTGCATGATACCGGGGATCAGCACGTCCGCGCCGTCGGATATGGCGTCCACTTCGAGTTCCGTACCCATCAAATATTTATCGCAGAGAACGGGATTTTCGATATGCTGCGCCAAAATCACATCCATATAGCGCGATATGTCGTTTTCGGTAAATGCGATCGTCATATTCTGTCCGCCGATCACATAAGAAGGACGAAGAAGAACGGGATACCCGAGCTTTTCCGCCGCCGCAACCGCTTCCGCCTTCGTCATCACGGTCAGTCCCTCGGGACGGGCGATATCGAATTGTTCGAGCAATTCGTCGAAACGTTCGCGGTCCTCCGCTCTGTCCACGCTGTCCGCGCTCGTCCCCAAAATGCGAACGCCCTTTTTCGCAAGATAGCCGCATAGCTTAATCGCCGTCTGCCCGCCGAACGTAATTACAACCCCGTAAGGTTTTTCCACGTCGATTACGTTCTGCACGTCTTCGGGCGTAAGGGATTCGAAGTACAGCCTGTCCGCGGTATCAAAGTCGGTAGAGACCGTTTCGGGGTTGTTGTTAATGATAACAACCTCGTAGCCGAGTTCTTTCAACGTCCAAACGCAATGCACCGAGGAATAATCGAATTCGATCCCCTGTCCGATTCGGATAGGACCCGATCCGATTACGATCACCCGTTTTTTCGTACTCCTGTCTACGAAAGGCTTTGCTTCGTCATGCTCCGTTTCGTCGAACGTCGAATAAAAATAAGGCGTCTGCGCCGAAAATTCCGCCGCGCAGGTATCCACCATTTTAAAGCAGGCGCGGCGGCGCGCCGGCAGCGGATTGCCGCTGATTTTTCCCAGATCCGCGTCGGTATAACCCATCTTTTTCCCCGCGAGATACTCCGCGCGGGTAAGCTTTCGGTTCGCAATGCCGTTTTCGAAATCGCTGAGATTCTTTAATTTATGCAAGAACCAACGATCTATTTTCGTAATCTCAAAGATTTCGTCCACCGTGATTCCCGCTTTGATCGAAGCGAACACGGCAAACAGTCTCTCGTCCGTCGTCTTATGCAATTCGTTTAAAAGCTCGTCTCGGCTCATTTCCGAGAATTTGGGCGAATTGAGCGTAGAAAGAGATATTTCCGCGCCGCGAACGGCTTTCATGATCGCCTGTTCGAAGGTGGGCGCAATCGCCATCACCTCCCCCGTCGCCTTCATACGCGATCCCAAACCGCGCTTTGCATACAGAAATTTATCGAACGGCCATTTTGGAAGTTTGACGACTACATAATCGAGAGCGGGTTCGAAACAGGCGTACGTCTTTCCTGTGACGTCGTTTTTGATCTCGTCGAGCGTATAACCGAGCGCTATCTTGGTCGTGACTTTCGCAATGGGATAACCCGTTGCTTTACTTGCCAAAGCCGAAGAACGCGACACGCGGGGATTGACCTCTATAACCGCATATTCGAAACTATCGGGATGCAACGCAAATTGACAGTTACAGCCCCCCTCGATTCCCAGCTCGGTAATAATATCGAGCGAAGCGGTGCGCAGCATTTGATATTCTTTATCGGAGAGCGTAACCGCGGGCGCGATAACGATAGAATCGCCCGTATGCACGCCGACGGGATCAAAGTTTTCCATCGAACAGACGGTAAGCACGTTGCCCGCGCTGTCCCGGAGCACTTCGAACTCAATCTCCTTCCACCCGCCGATATATTTTTCGATGAGTACTTGCGTAATCGGCGACAGCATGAGTCCGTTATGCGCTATTAAACGAAGTTCTTCCTCGTCCCTCGCCATGCCACCGCCCGCGCCGCCCAACGTAAACGCGGGACGGACGATGACGGGATACTCCAACTTGTTTGCGATCGCAACGCATTCGTCCACCGTATAAGCGATATCGGAAGGAATGACGGGTTGGTTGATCTTCTGCATCGTCTCTTTAAACAGCTCGCGATCTTCCGCGCGGTCGATCGCGTCCAATTTTGCGCCGATCAACTTCACCCCGTTTTCCGCAAGAAAGCCCGACTTGGCAAGCTGACAACCGAGCGTCAGCCCCGTCTGTCCGCCGAGCGAGGCAAGCAGAGAATCGGGTCGTTCTTTCAAGATAATACGCTTTAAACTGTCCTCCGTCAGCGGTTCGAGATAGATTTCGTCCGCCAACATTTTATCCGTCATAATCGTCGCGGGATTTGAATTACAGAGTACCACGTTCACACCCGCGTCTTTCAGCACGCGGCACGCCTGCGCGCCCGCATAGTCGAACTCCGCCGCTTGACCGATGACGATAGGTCCCGATCCGATCACAAGTACTTTTTTAATATCGCTTCTCTTAGGCATATTATTTCTCCTTTTTCATGCGCGCGATAAACCGATCGAACAAAAAGTTCGCGTCGTGCGGACCGCCGCAAGCCTCCGGGTGAAATTGTACGGTAAACGCGTCGATTTCGGGATAATCGATCCCTTCGCAAGTGCCGTCGTTTGCATTCACAAAACTGAGCGTTCCGCTCTTTAACGACTCGGAAACGACCTCGTAACCGTGATTTTGCGAGGAAATGAACACCCGTCCCGTGGAAAGCTGTTTCACGGGCTGGTTGGAGCCGCGGTGACCGTATTTCATTTTGCGCGTTTCGCCGCCCATGGCAAGCGCGAAGAGCTGATGTCCCAAACATATGCCGAATATCGGCTTCTTTCCCGCAAGCTTTTTTAAATTTTGTATGATTTCCGTATTTTCGGCAGGATCTCCGGGACCGTTCGTCAGCATTATCCCGTCCGGATCGAGCGCCAAAGCCTCCTCTGCGGAAAATTGCGCGGGCACGACGGTTACGCGGCAGCCGCGTTTTACAAGTTCGCGCTCGATATTTTTTTTCGCGCCGAAATCGTACAGCACGACGTGTAATCCGTTTTCATCGCCCGCCGTCTGTATTCTGTTCGTCGTAACGGAGGAAACGGCGTTCTTCACCCGATATTCTTTCAGCAATTCGAAATCATGAAAGGGACGGAAGGAGATCGCCGCATTCATCACGCCGGCCTCGCGTACCGTGCGCGTGAGTTCGCGCGTATCAATACCGTAGACGGCGGGTATATTCTGCGCTTTGAGATATTCTTCGATTCTGCCGCCGCAACGGAAGTTGGACGGATCGTCGCATTTTTCACGCACGATATACGCCGTAACCCAGCATTTTTTGCTTTCGAAATCGGCGGGAATCACGCCGTAATTTCCGATGAGCGGGAACGTCTGCGTAACGATCTGCCCGTAATAGCTCGGATCGGTAAGCGTTTCGAGATAACCCGTCATACCGGTGGTAAACACAAGCTCGCCCACCGTTTCCCTTTCCGCGCCGAACGAGAATCCCTCGAACGTCTTTCCGTTTTCCAGCGTGAGAAAAGCCCTTTTCTTCATACCGTCTCCTTATTTTTTATTTCAGCAATTTGCACAAAACCGCCTTTTGCGCATGCAGTCTGTTCTCCGCTTCTTCGAAGATTTCGTCGGCGTGCGCTTCGAACACCTCCGCCGTGATTTCTTCTCCGCGGTGCGCGGGCAGACAATGCAGAACCATCGCGTCTTTTTTAGCGACTTTCATCACGCCGTCGTTGATTTGGAAACCTACGAACGCTTCGGCGCGCTCGTTCCGTTCCTCTTCCTGTCCCATCGAAGCCCATACGTCGGTGTATAACACGTCGGCGTCTTTCGCCGCTTCCTTTACGTCGTCCGTCATCAAGAAAGCGCCGTTCGCTTTCGCCCACGCCATAAGCGCGGCGTCCGGCTCGAATCCCTTCGGACAGGCGATGGAAAATTGCATTCCCGTTTTAATCGCGCCGACCATCAAAGAATTCGCCATATTATTTCCATCGCCGATAAAACACATTTTAAGCCCGTTAAACGAACCCTTTCTCTCCCGAATAGTCATGAGATCCGCAAGCACCTGGCAGGGATGGCAATAGTCTGTAAGACCGTTGATAACGGGAATGGAGCCGTACGTCGCGAGATCCTCCACCTCTTTTTGCGCGAACGTGCGAATCATAATGCCGTCGAGATAGCGCGAAAGCACGCGCGCGGTATCCTCTACCGGCTCGCCCCGACCGATCTGCAAATCCCGATTGGACAAAAAGAGCGCGTAACCGCCCAATTCGTACATTCCCGTTTCAAAGGAAACCCGTGTGCGGGTAGAAGATTTCTGAAAAATCATACCTAACTTTTTGCCTTCCAAATACTTTTTGAATACGCCGCTTTTGCGCTCGTATTTGAGCTGATCGGCAAGGTTGAGAAGAGAAAGTATCTCCTCCCGCGTTAAATCTCCGAGTTTAAGTAAGTGTTTCATGCCTGTAATACCTCTTTTATGATAGAAAGACCTTCGTCCATTTCCGTTTTCGTTATATTCAGCGGCGGCAGCAAACGCACTCTCTTGTGCGCCGTAAGCAACAGCAAGCCCTTTTTCAAACATTCGTTAACGACTTCCGCAGCGGGTTTTTCCGTCTCCAACCCGATCATCAGTCCCAACCCCGTCACCGCTTTCACGCCGTCAAAGCCTTTGAGTTTATAGCGCAGATAATCGCTCTTTCCTTGCACTTCGAGCAAAAAATCATCCGTAATACGGGAAAGAATACTCAACGCGCCGGCGCAAGCCACGGCATTGCCTCCGAACGTAGAGCCGTGATCTCCCAAAGAGAGCGTATGTTCGGTTTTTTCGTACATGAGGCACGCGCCGAGGGGCAATCCGCCCGCAATTCCTTTCGCCGTGGTTACAATGTCGGGCGAAACGCCGTAATGTTCATATGCAAAGAACTTACCCGTTCTGCCAAGTCCCGTTTGCACCTCGTCGCAGATGAGAAGAATATCCCTCTCCTTGCATTCTCTTGCAAGCGCGCGCACGAAATCCCCGTCAAGGGCGGTCACGCCGCTCTCCCCCTGCACGCACTCGATTACGACAGCGCAAGCGGTTTCGTCCGCCGCGCGACGGATATCCTTCATATTCGCTTCCGCGCTCTCTACGCCGCCGACAAACGGATCGTAATACCGATGAAAAACGTCCTGCCCCGTTGCGGAAAGCGTAAACAGCGTTCTGCCGTGGAAACTGTCTTTCAGGGAGACGATTTTATTTCTTCCCGCGCCGTATTTGAGATAGGAATATTTGCGCGCGGTTTTAAAAGCGCATTCGTTGGCTTCCGCTCCCGAATTACCGAAAAACACCCGTTTGGCGCCCGCCTTGCGGCAGATGAGTTCCGCAAGTTTTGCCTGCGGTTCGCTATAATACAAATTGCAGACGTGCTGAATTTTATCGAGCTGCGCTTTGACTGCGGTTTTCCATTCTTCATCGTTCACGCCGAAGCTGTTCACGGCAATCCCCGCGCCGAAATCGATATACGTCTTTCCATCCGCACCCGAAAGCGTCGCGCCCTTGCCGCCCTCGAACGCGACGGGATAGCGCGAAAACACTTCCGCAAAATAAGTATCGTCTAATTGTTTGATTTCTTCTATATTCATATTCTTCTCCTCCCGTTAAGGCTGTAAAAAAAGCGATTGAAAAATCAGTCGCCTTTTACAAACATGGTTCCCATTCCTTCGTCGGATAAGAGTTCGAGCAAAATGGAATGCTTCACCCGTCCGTCGGTAATGAAAACCCGATTTACGCCTCTTCGGATCGCTTCTTTGCAACAATTTGTTTTCGGAATCATGCCGCCGGAAATAATTCCCTCGTTGATAAGCGACGGAATATCCGAAACGTAAACTTTTTTGATCAAGCTGTTTTCATCTTCTTTATTTTGAAGCAACCCGCGGATATCCGTCAGTAAAATCAAGCTCTCCGCTTTAAGCGCGCCCGCGATTGCCGAAGCCGCGGTATCCGCGTTCACATTGTAAATGTTGCCTTCGTTGTCGTATCCGACGGTGGAAACCACGGGAAGATAGCCCCGTTCCAAACAGTCCTCGATAATCTGCGTGTTCACGCCTGTAATTTTCCCGACGAAGCCCAAATCCTCGCTTTCTTTTTCGCACAGCAAAAGCCCGCCGTCGATGCCGCAAATACCGATCGATTTTGCCCCGAGCGCGCCGAGTCTGTGTACGAGCTCTTTATTGATCTTGCCCGCAAGCACCATGCGCACGACTTCCGCCGTTTCCTCGTCGGTATAGCGCAAGCCGTTTACAAAGCGGGACTCTATTCCCATGCGTGAAAGCGTTTGCGAAATTTCAGGTCCGCCGCCATGTACGAGAACGACTTTGATTCCGACAAAACGCAACACGGTAAGATCGCGCATGACGGAAGCTTTCAGTTCTTCGCTCGTCATGGCGTTTCCGCCGTACTTAATTACAAGTACTTTATCTCTGTACTTTTCGATATAAGGCATCGCCTCTAAAAGAATTTCCGCTTTTATCGCTTGATCGGTCACGTTCTGTAATCTCCGTTTATCTTCACATAGTCATAGGTAAGGTCGCAGCCCCAAGCCGTCGCATTATAATTGCCGTCGTTTAAACGGATATCGATGACAATCTCCTCTTCGGAAAGGATTTTCTTTGCCTCCTCCTCGGAGAATTTCACCGCGCTGCCCTGTCTGTAAGCGGGAAGCGTTCCCGCCGCCGAACAAAAATCCACGTCGATTTTATTGACGTCGAGATTCGCGCCCGAATAACCGAGAGCGCACATTACCCGCCCGCCGTTCGCGTCCGCGCCGAAAATCATCGCCTTTACAAGATTTGAATGAACGACCGACTTTGCGCTGATCCGCGCGTCTTTTTTGCTTTTCGCGCCCTGCACGCGGCACTCAATGAGTTTCGTCGCGCCTTCGCCGTCGCGCGCAAGCATACGGCAGCATCTCGTCGTTACTTCATGAAGGACGCGGCAGAATGTTTTATAGTCCGCATTCGGCTGCGTAATTTCGTCGTTTCCCGCAAGTCCGCTTGCAAGGATCGCCAACGTGTCGTTCGTGGACGTATCGCCGTCCACCGAAAGCATATTCAGCGAGTCCTTTACGTCCGCGGAAATCGCTTTTTGCAGCATTGCAGAGGAGATCGCCGCATCCGTCGTAATAAACATGAGCATCGTCGCCATGTTCGGACAAATCATGCCCACGCCTTTACAAATAACGCCGATTTTGCATTCCTTTCCGCCGAGCGGAAAGGAAAACGCAAGCTCTTTTTTTACGATATCCGTCGTCATGATCGCTTCCGCCGCGGCGGAACTGTTATCGCCCAATCCTTTTACGAGTTCTTCCATACCGCCCGCAATCGGATCGATCGAAAGCGTCTGCCCGATCACGCCCGTGCTGGCAACCACGACGTCGCACGCTTTCACACCCGTATACCGTTCTACAAGCGCGCACATTTCCTCCGCGATCTCAACGCCGTTCTCGTTACAAGTATTTGCGTTGCCGCTATTCACGATGATCGCCTGCGCATAACCGTCCGCTACGTTCTTCTGCGTGACGAGAACGGGCGCTCCCTTTACAAGATTCGACGTACAAACGCACGCCGCCGTACATTTTTGATCCGCTACAACGAGCGCTAAATCTTTTTTGATTTTATTTTTACGGATTCCGCAATGAACGCCGTTCGCTTTAAAACCCTTGGGCGCGCACACGCCGCCCCCGATTTCTTTCCACATTTCCGATAAAATCCCTCTTTCGTTATCCTTTTGATTATATCATAACGATATGCCCTCGTCAAGTCCTAAGGCGATATTCATGTTTTGAATTGCCGCACCCGAAGCGCCTTTTCCCAAATTATCCAACCGCGCCGTAAGCAATACGCGTTCTTCGTTTCCGTTTACGAGTATTTCAAGCATATTGGTTTCGCAAAGCGCGTTCGCCGCGATAAAACCGCTCTCCTCTTTGCCGACCCGTACGAAACGGCTTTCCGCATAGTGCGCCCGATAGAGATCCGAAAGGTCTCGTACGTTCACGCGCTCGTTCAGCAAAGAACAATAAAGCGGAACGCTCACCGTCATGCCGCTATAATAATCGCAGACGTACGGATTAAAAATCGGCTTATGCGACAAACCGCATTGCGCAACCATTTCGGCAAGATGCTTGTGTTCGAGGTTGAGCGCATAAAGGCGGGGCGCGTCGAATTCCGCGCCGCGGGCGCCGTTCTCATATTGCGCGATCCCGCTCTTGCCCGCGCCCGAATATCCGCTTACCGCATGGCACACGAGCGGATAATCCGCGGGAAGAACGCCCGCCTGCACCAAGGGATAGACAAGCGCGATAAATCCGCTTGCATAACACCCCGGATTGGCGATACGTTTCCCGGACGCAATCCGTCTTCGGTGTCCCTTGGAAAGCTCTGCAAAGCCGTAAGCCCAGCCCTCCGCCGTCCTGTGCGCGGTGGACGCGTCGATCACGATCGTTTGGGAATTTTCCACCAAAGATACCGCTTCGCGCGCCGCGTCGTCGGGCAGGCACAAAAAGGTCACGTCGGAAGAGTTGATCGCGTCTTTCCGCGCGGCGACGTTTTTGCGCAAATCCTCGGAAAGCGAGACAATTTGAACATCGTCCCGCTTTTGCAAACGCTCGTAAATTTTCAAACCGGTCGTTCCCGCTTTTCCGTCGATAAAGACTTTGTACATCTTATTTCCGCTTTTGATCGAGCATTGCTTTCACTTTAACAGGCAAGCCGAACAGATTGATAAATCCTTCCGAATCCTTTTGAGAATACGCGCCGCCGTCGTCTGCGAAAGTGGCGATATCCTCGCTATAAAGGGAATAAGGGGAGACGATGCCCGCGCAAGTGACGTTGCCTTTATAGACGCGGAGTTTCACGTCGCCCGTTACTGTCTCCTGCGTTTTTGCGACGAAAGCGGAAAGCGCCTCTCTGAGCGGCGTAAACCACTGACCGTCGTAAACCATTTCGCCGAATTTTAAGGCGACAAGCTGTTTGTAATGCTGCGTCGCTTTATCAAGCGTAATCGTTTCAAGCAAGCGGTGCGCTTCGTATAATATCGTGCCGCCCGGCGTTTCGTAAACGCCGCGCGATTTCATGCCGACCAAACGGTTTTCGACGAGATCGGCAAGCCCCACGCCGTTTTCCCCGCCGATTTTGTTCAGCGTCTCGATCAGTTCCACCGCGCCCATCTGCTTCCCGTCGATTGCCGTAGGCACGCCCTTTTCAAAGTGAAGCGTAAGATATGCGGGCTTATCGGGCGCTTGAAGCGGAGAAACGCCCAACTCCAAAAATCCTTCTTTTTCATATTGCGGCTCGTTGGAGGGATCTTCGAGATCAAGCCCCTCGTGCGACAGATGCCAAAGATTTTTATCTTTGGAATAATTCGTTTCCCGATTGATTTTTAAAGGGATATTGTGCGCTTCGGCGTATTCGATCTCCTCCTCGCGGCTCTTAATGTTCCAAATGCGCCAGGGCGCGATGATTTTCATTTCGGGAGCGAACGCTTTAATGGTAAGTTCGAAACGCACTTGATCGTTTCCTTTGCCCGTACAACCGTGGCAGATCGCGTCTGCGCCTTCTTTTTTCGCGACGTCCACGATCGCTTTCGCAATAACGGGACGCGCGAACGACGTGCCGAGCAAATACTTATCCTCGTAAACCGCGCCCGCCTGCATAGTCGGATAAACGTAATCTTCTATAAACTCTTTCTTCAAATCGAGCACATACAGTTTGCTTGCGCCCGTCTTTTTTGCTTTTTCCTCCAATCCATCCAACTCGGTGCCTTGCCCGACGTCGCCCGAAACTGCAACGACTTCGCAATTATCGTAATTTTCTTTCAACCAAGGAATGATGACGGAGGTATCCAGTCCGCCCGAATAGGCGAGAACAACCTTTTTGATTTGACCCATAGTAACGCCTCTCTTCATTGTTTTAATGATAATATTATATCTTTCGCTTGCATACAAGTCAAGCAATTATGCCCGTGATACTTCATCGATCCGCGCATAAAATTTGCGGATATCTTCTTCGGAAAACTGTCCGTCCGACCATTTCGAAAACGGCGCGTGACTGTAAAATACAAATTTATCCCGCGAATCCTGCGTGGCGAACGTACCGATAAAGCGGTTTCTCTTTTTCCGCATTTCGATGCAGCCCATACGCACGTCGTAAGTAAACGTCTTGCGTTTTGTGACGAGATGCACGACTTTTTCCGTCGTTTGAACGCTCAACACCGTTCCCATGGAAACGTGCATGGCGTAAAATCCGTAGGCGAAGAGAAACAAAAGCGCGACGGCGCACGAAAGAACGATAAAAACCGCCTTCAACGTACCCGATGCGTTAAAAGCATAGACCAAACACACCATCAGCATGGGAATCGCAATCACCGCGAAAATCACGAACAGCTTTTTCATAATACGGACGAACTTATCGGGACCCGATTTGATATTATTTGCGGGCTGCTTTTTCATGACTTTTTCACCGCCGTGTATCCGTATTTGCCGAGCGTTTCACCCGTTGCGACATAATTCCCGTTTACATAAGCCGCAAGCAGCCCTTCGGGCAAATTCAACCGTCCCGTTTCACAATATTTCTCGTCGGCGATCACGTTTTTTATTTCACCGAACAGCACGGCGTGCGTGCCGAGATCGACGCGGTTGATCACCTTGCATTCGAGACTGACGGGACTTTCTTCCAAATACGGACAGGAAACGGCTTGTCCTTTCCCTTTCGTCAGCCCCGTAATCGCAAACTTATCGACGTCCTTGCCTGAAAGCGTGCCGCAAACGTCCGTAGCTCGCACCAAATCTTTCGTAACGAGATTGACGGTAAATTCCCCCGTCTTTTCGATCAGAGGCAGCGAATAACGGGAATAACGCACGGAAATACTGATAACGGGCGGCACGGAATTCACCGTTCCCACCCACGCCAGCGTTATAATATTCGCCTCGTCAAACGTGCCGCAAGTAACCATTACGGCAGGCGTCGGAGATAAACAGGTCGCAGGTTTTAAACTTTTTTTCATTTGTTTCCTCCTTATCGATCAAAACGGAACAGGCATTGCGTAATCAATTCCCCTTCCGAAAAAGCCTCTAATACGCTCGTTCCGTCCCCGCCGTCCTTTCGAAAGACGGTAATCGTATCCCCCTCTTTCGCCTGCTTGTTATAGGCGATGCGAAAGGACTTCACCGAACGGGCGGACAGCTCTTCCATTGTGAAGCAATCAAGAAAAAAATCGAGATAACGGGTATTGTTCACATGAAGATAATGGTCGCACTGGCTGTTTCCCACTTTTATTTTTAACGCTTCGCAGCCCGCGCCGTTGAGTTTGGGAATTTTCCAATTTTTTATTTCCAAAGACTTTTCGGGATTATACGGACAATTCTCGTGTATCTCTCCCAAAACGTCGGGTGTGCAGAGCGAAAAGTCTTTTAAATCGACGAGACACCAACGCGAAGCAAGCGCGGCAATGATCTCTTCGCCGCTCTTGATGCGGTAATGCCGTTCAAAAATGACGTGACGGGGCGGAAGCGGCCACGTCTCCACAGTAAGCGTTTCCCCGTGCTTGGCGGCGCGAAACAACTCGCAATGGGTGGCTACGACGAGGAATCCAAGTCCCTTGGGCAGCAAATCGTGATAACCGAATCCGATTTCGTCCGCGCTCGACCCCGCCGCCTCTTGCGCAAAAGAGAGCAGACAGGAAAGTTTGGGTTCGTCCTTAAAGTCGAGATCCGTCCATTTCAGCGGATATGTTTTTTTATGACAGTAACTCATTAGTCCGATTATAGCACAAACGCCGCGGCAAGTCAATCGAACGCACCCCCGAATTTTAAACCGAAATCGTCTCCCGCATAGATAAAAACGAAAAACCGCTTAGGCAACCAACTCTTGCATTGACAGGTGAAACAAAGTCTTGTATAATATCGGAGAGGTGCAGACATGGAAGAAACGAAAGAAAAGCTCGGCGAAAAGCTGAAAGATTACAGAAACAAAAAAGGATTGACTCAACAACAGACGGCGCAGGCATTGGGCGTTACGCGACAGGCGGTAACAAAATGGGAATCGGGCGACTCCCTCCCCACTACCGCCAATTTGATTGCGCTGTCCAAGCTATACGGCGTGCCGCTGAACGAATTGACGGATACCCCGCAAAAAGCCGATGAGAACGAAGAACCGCAGAGCGGGGAACCGCCGTTTTGGACGGTGGAAAAACAAGCTTTTTTCGTTTTCATTGTCGGAGCGCTGTTTTTGTTCGTCTATTTTACGGCGGCGCATTTTTTAAGCTCCCCGCCGAGCATGACGCTGTTTATCGTCGTCGAACTCTTCCTTTTTACGGTTTTGACCGTAATCACCTTTATCGCGGACGCGCGTTCCAAAACAAAAAGCGGGCTGTTCGACGTTTTTACGCCCTTGGCGTTCGTTTTGGCGGTGCAGATTGCGATAGGACTGATACGCGAACTTTAAGAATTCCCGCGTAAGCGGGTTTTTTTATGCGGCGGAGGCGAGAAAAACAAGCGCGCCGGAAACAATCGTTTCGGCAATTTTTTCTTGATATTCTACGGTTACGAGCAACGCTTCGTCATCCGCATTGGATAAAAAACCGCATTCTACGATCACGGACGCATATTCGTTACAGTTCAGAATATAATAATCTCCTTTTAAAGGCTCGCTCTTTCTTACGCATTCGGGCATGGCGTTCAAAGCGGACTGAATCATACAGGCAAGCGTTACCGATCGTTCGTTCTCTTCCCGGAAAAACACTTGCGCGCCGCGGCGGGAGCGGTCGGCAAAAAAATTTTGGTGTACGGAAATGACAAGCGCGGGCGAACTGCTGTTGATGATCTGGGCGCGTTTGCGCATATCGCGTTTTTTATAACCCGTCGTCGCCGCTCCGTACAAACCCGCTTCCGTACGGCGCGTCATAACCACATGAAATCCCCGCTCTTCGAAATCGCTCTGCAATATACGGGAGACGGATAAATTGATATCGCTCTCTTTAATACCCGTTTCGACTCCCACAACGCCTCCGTCCACCCCGCCGTGTCCCGCGTCGATTACGACAGTCAGTCTCTGCGCTCCCGCGGCGGTTTTGGAGAGTGCGAAAAAACAGGCGCACAGCGCAACCGAAACCGCAAGCAAAATACAAAATACGCCCAATATCGCGCGATGGCGGAACAAAAATTGCATACTCTATGATATGAAAGCGAAAACAAAAATATCCCGCGCCCGCGCCGTTTCCCCCTTCTTCGCTCTCTACGGGAAATTTTTTTAAAACGGCGGCATTTCCTTCTCTCAATCTCTTGACCTTTTGCATACGCTTTGATATAATATGACTATTCACAACGTGAACAAATTCATATCGGAGAGTAAACATGACGAACGTAAAAATCGTCACCGACTCGAACAGCGGCGTCACGCAAGCGGAAGCGGAAAAACTGGGAATTTCCGTACTCCCGATGCCCTTTTTAATCGACGGTGAACAATACTTTGAAGACGTTAATTTAACGCAGGAAGAATTCTATCGGCATCTCGAACATGACGCCGCCGTTTCCACCTCCCAGCCCGCGGTTTTGAGCGTGACGGAACTATGGGACGGTCTTTTAAAAGATGGCAGCGAAATCGTGCATATTCCTATGTCGAGCGGACTTTCGGAATCCTGTCATACGGCGGAAGCGCTTGCCAAGGACTACGGCGGCAAAGTGCAAGTCGTAGACAATCAACGCATTTCCATTACGCAAAAACAAAGCGTTTACGACGCGATCACGCTTGCAAAACAAGGCAAAACGGCGGCGGAAATCAAAGAAATTTTGCTGAAAACAAAATTCGACAGCAGTATTTATATCTCGCTCGATACGCTTAAATATTTAAAAAAGGGCGGACGGCTGACCCCTGCTGCGGCGCTCATCGGTTCGATTTTGAAAATCAAACCCGTTTTGCAGATTCAAGGCGAGAAGCTGGACGCTTTTAAAAAAGTTCAGACGCTGAAAAAAGCGAAAGAAGTGATGACGGAAGCGATAAGGCACGATCTTGAAACGCGCTTTTCCGATCTGATGAAAAACGGCGAGATGTCGCTTGCGGTAGCGCATACGCAAAACTACGAGGAAGCGGAGCTTTTCGCAAAAGAATTGCAAACGGCGTTTCCTTCCGTTCCCGTTACCTTTTCCGATCCGCTCTCCCTTTCCGTGTCCTGTCATATCGGACCGGGCGCGCTCGCGGTCGCTTGCTCCCGTATCATCCGCTGACCGAAATTTTTATCCATCAAAAAAACACGGCGATTCGCCGTGTTTTATTCGCTAACAAATTTCGTTTAAAAATACAAAATTATCGGCGATTCGCAGAATACCATCGATATCTCGGGAAGCGCCCTCTGCCCTATTCCAATATCGATATTTCAAATCGATATCGGAAAGCGCGGGATATTTGGCGGCGCGCACGGCGGAACACTGCGGCAGACTGAGAAGATATTACAAAATAACCAAACCCGGCGAATCCTGTTTTGCGTAAATCGGACTTGCGACTCGATCGTAAAAGCGATCTAATTATGACGTTGCGATTTCATTTATCCGAGCAACTGCCGTAAATAAGCGGTGAGCGTTTCGCTTTGTTTTTTGGCTCCCGCTAAGGAAGGATGTCCCTCCGCGCCGTTATGATCGGCAGGCAGAGCGCAATAACTGATTTTGGGATCTTCCGCCGCTTCAATCGCACTGTTCAATCCCTTTACGAGTTCGGCATTCGTACCCATCATGCCGTAAACGCATACGATCTCCGCTTCGGGGTTCTTTTCCCGAATCAACGTAAGTAATTGCAAATAATCCTCCGCGAATTGGTCGGCGAAGCTCCCCGTATAGGACCAAGCATCATTCGTTCCCAAAGCGATCACGACGACGTCGTGCGTTTTCGGAAACGAATATAGCGAATGGTTAGTGGAAGAGACGTATGTGTACATTTCGCACATATTCACTTGCAACGCCTTTTTTGCTTTGACGCATATTCCCTCCGTTGCAACCAGCGAGCAATCGGCATTCAACGCCTGCGCCGTCAAATAGGCGTAAGATTTGGAAGCGTCTGAATTCGCAACGGTGCAAGAATCCGACCCCGAGCCGTAAACGCCCGCGCCCACGGTAATGGAATCCCCTACAAATTCGATAGACAGCGACTGCGTCGCCTCGGGACGGAGAAAGCTGCCATCCGTCGCAAAGGAACGAATACTTAGTTTTCCGTTTTGGGAACTTGTCGCTTTAATTACACGCACGGTATGCACGCCCTCCGCAAGTCCTTCCGCCAACAAATAGGATTTATTTCTGGTTATAGGTAAAAACTGCCCTTCGCTCCCGCCATCCACAAACACGCTGCAATACATGGTAACGGAAGCGGAAACGAACGTTGCGGAAAGCTGCGTGCCATAAAAACAGATTTCCGCGCCCGTAGAAGCGTTTTCCAAATAGAGCTGCTTGGAAGCGACGTATGTTCTGCCGTACAAACGAATGTATTCTTCGCCGAACGTGTTCACTTGTTCCGCCGTAATCACTTCGCGCCCTTCGATATAAACGGGTTCTCCGGTCGGTTGTTCTTCTGCAGGTTGTTCTTCTTCGGGCAATTTACTTTCTTGTTCCCCATCCTTACAGGCAGACGCAAAACACAACGAAACGCACAAAAGCGCCGTCATCATACAGAGCAAAAACTTTTTCATAACGTCTCTCCGTTCATGCAAGCAGTCCCTGAATATGCGCAACAAGCTTTCCCGCGTTGGAAGCGTGCGTTGCGGCGTTGGGATGATAGTTTCCGCCCAACTCGTTGGGCATCATCTGCAAATATGTAATCTGCTCGTCTCCCGTATCTTCAATCGCACCCTGAATGGTCTGCATTGCCTGCACGGTTGAAGAAGCGGGCATCAACGCATACAAACAGACAATCTGCGCGTTTGGATGATATTCGCGGATCATGCGAAGCATATCCGCATAATCCTGCCGAAATTGATCTACGGTATAGCTAAAAGCGTCGGACGTAGCGTGCCACATATCGTTCTCTCCCAAAGCAAGAACGACGATATCCGCGTCGAACGAAGATACGTCGAACTTCGCGCTATTATAATAAGTGGAATATTGTTGATAGGCGTTATACATATTGTATGTTCCGTCTTTTACGCAATACCCCTCTTGCGCCATAATCGAAAAGTCGGCGCCGAGCGATTGCGCGGCAAGATAGGCATAAGCCTTGGTTGCGTCGGAATTTTCAACCGATTGTTCCGCTTGGGCGGAAGTTCCCAAAGCGCCGCACCCCGCCGTAATAGAATCGCCGATAAACTCGATTTTCAGCTCCGATTTAGAGGGAGCGGCAAGAAAGACGCCGTCCGTAGAAAATGCGTTGCTTGCGGGTAAATATACCCTTCCGTACTGAGGGCTGGACGCTTTTAAAATACGCGCGGTATGTACGCCCGCGACTAAGTTTTCACAAACGGGATAAGAGGCGGATTTTCCGATGATATATTCGGCGCCTTCCGTTTCCCCGTCAATAAAAACGCGGATCTTTTGCGTATTTTCACCCGAAACGGTAAGCGTTAATTGCGTACCCGCAAACGCCGTTTCGATACCCGTACATACGTTATCCAACACCAACCGTTTCGAAGAATAATACGTTCTTCCATAAAGATTTACGGCGGTTTCGTCGTAAGAATTCACCGCGTCCGCGGTAACGGAAGCAAGAACGGTAACGTCCGCATAGGCGGCGTAAACAGAACCGTCCGCCTCGTACGAAGCCGTTATACGGGCCGTTCCCGCGGAAACGGCGCATAGCGTTCCCTCCGTTTGAGAAACGGACACAACGGTTTCATCCCCGCTCGTATATACAGGCGCGGCGTCCTCTACCGTCTCCCCGTTACAATAAACGACTGCGGAAACTGTTAACGTGTCTGCGGACTCTGCAAGCGCAAGCATATACGTCTCTTCCGTAAAAGAAACCGTATATTCCTTTTTTTCCACGACGGGATCGGGATTCGTTTCCGATTCGGGATTTTGCGTTTCCGTCGGTTCTTCCGTCGGTTCTTTTTCGATATTCGGCGTTTCGCCGCAAGCCGAAACAAACGGCAAAATTGCAAACACCCCTAATAAAAGACAGAGCGCGGATTTCCTAAACAGTTTCATTTCAATTTTCTCCTTCCATCACACTTTTTTTGATTACTCTTAGAATAACCATATCGGACGGGCAACGCTCCGTCCGATATGATTATATCTTACCTAACTAAAATTGTCAATAAAAAGAAAAAAATTTTATTCTTTTTTTGCCGAAATACGGTTATTTTTACTTTATAATAAAATTATTTTTATTTTCTCCGTCACAAACGTCCGACGATCGCTCAACGCAATCCTTATTGATTCTTACGATCATTTTGGCATATAGCTTTGTATTCGTTGGCGATACGCACGGCTTTTTTACGTTTGTGTTCCAAAACGCATACGCACACAATCAATAAAATTAAGCTTAGCGCTATAATCACGCCCGTAAATATTGCACCGATATCCGCGCCCGAACGATAGATAGTTAACGACACCTTAGAAAAATCAACCAAGGAATCATAGTTTTTCAGTTGCAGTTCGATCGCCTGCAACGCTTCCTCGACTTCATATATTTCGTTGATGACGGTTATTTTATCTCCCGTCGCAATCCCCTCTTGGGTAAGAATCTCTTGAAGAGACTTTTTACGCTCTTCAAGGGCGATTTTTTGCGCGGAAGCATCCACATACTGCGTCGTAATGTCGTCCGTCGAAACCGACGTGGAATACACATTGCCGCAAGCTTCTACCGCGCTTAAAAAATCATTCAATTTTTCCGTTGGCACACGGTATACCAAATTTACGCGCGACGTACCGTCGTTATCTCTATCAACATCTTGACTCTGCACATAACCGCCCAGTTCGCTGCATTTTGCACTCACGCTTCCGTATGCCGCGTCCACGTCGTTCGTTTCCGCATAGACGGAGACCGAATAAACGATTTTACGGTTGACGGTTTCCGTAACGACGTCGGCGCCGCCGGAAAAATCGGTATCGTCGTTCACCACGCCGCCCTCATCGCAGGCTGTAAAACAAAGCAAGAACGCGAACAGCGCCAATAAGGACGCAACCGCACAATAAAATTTACTTTTGGTCTTCATAATGTAACCCTCTGAAAATATCTTTTATTATACAACGAATTAGCGTCCGCGTTTGTCCCGCTTTTTTTAAAAAAAAAGATGGTTTTTCAACCATCTTTTTTTATTTTTTTGGAATTACAGAATCTTGGAAACAACGCCGGAACCGACCGTTCTGCCGCCCTCGCGGATAGCGAAACGAAGTCCTTCCTCGATTGCAACGGGCTTGATAAGCTCGACAGTCAAGGTGACGTGATCGCCGGGCATAACCATCTCAACGCCTGCGGGAAGCTCGATAGAACCCGTAACGTCCGTCGTTCTGATAAAGAACTGGGGACGATAGTGGTTGAAGAACGCCGTGTGACGGCCGCCTTCGTCCTTGGTCAAAACGTAAACCTGAGCTTCAAACTTCATAGCGGTGGGAACGGTACCGGGTTTCGCGATAACCTGTCCTTTCTCTACATCCGTTCTGTTAATGCCGCGAAGAAGCGCGCCGACGTTATCGCCCGCCATCGCTTCGTCGAGCTGTTTGTGGAACATTTCGAGACCGGTAATAACCGTGCCGCGGGGTTTTTCGATCAAGCCGACGATTTCCGCGGGATCGCCCACGTGCGCGACGCCTCTTTCTACTCTACCGGTAGCAACGGTGCCGCGACCGGAAATCGTGAACACGTCTTCGACGGGAAGAAGGAAAGGCTTCTTGTCGTCGCGTTCGGGAGTAGGGATATACTCGTCGATCGTATCCATGAGCTCGAGAATGCACTGGCACTCGGGAGCGGCAAGGATCTCTTCGTTGGAAGCGCCGCTCGTCGCTTTTTCCAATGCTTTGAGCGCGGAACCTTTGATGATCGGAATATCGTCGCCGGGGAAATCGTAAGAAGAGAGCAACTCTCTGATTTCCATTTCAACAAGCTCTAACAATTCGGGATCGTCAAGCTGATCGATCTTGTTCAAGAATACGATGATATAAGGCACGCCTACCTGACGAGCGAGCAGAATGTGCTCACGAGTCTGGGGCATGGGACCGTCGGTTGCCGCAACAACAAGGATTGCGCCGTCCATCTGAGCAGCGCCGGTGATCATGTTCTTGACATAGTCTGCATGTCCCGGGCAGTCGACGTGCGCATAGTGACGCTTGTCCGTCTCATACTCAACGTGTGCGGTGTTGATTGTGATACCGCGTGCTTTCTCTTCGGGCGCCTTATCGATTTCATCGTAACGCATCTTCTGAGCTTGACCTTTGCACGCCATAACCATGGTGATAGCTGCGGTCAAAGTGGTCTTGCCGTGGTCAACGTGGCCGATCGTGCCAATGTTGACGTGGGGCTTGCTTCTGTCAAATTTTGCCTTTGCCATTTTGGAAATTCCTCCATAATTTTTTTATTTTTTTGATAACTTATTCCGGAGCGAACTCCGAAATCGCAGCTATCTATCATTTCATGATACAAAGCTGTACTGCTTTATCGGCTATATTATAACCGATTGAGAAAAAATTTGCAAATGCTTTGCATATATTTTTTCGCAAAATTTACGAAAATTTCCTCTCTTATAACGAAAAATTACTCTTCTCTCTTTGCGCGGGTAGCAATGATCTTTTCCGAAATGCTCTTAGGCACTTCGGAATAATGATCGAACTGCATCGAGAACTGTCCTCTGCCCTGCGTGCGGGAACGAAGGTCGGTCGCATAACCGAACATTTCGGAAAGCGGAACTTCCGCGTCGATCACTTTTGCGCCGCCGCGATCGTCCGTACCCAAAATGTTGCCGCGGCGTCCGCTGATGTTGCCCATCAAATCGCCGAAATAATCTTCGGGCGTGATGATTTCCACTCTCATGACGGGTTCCAGCAACACTGCGCCGGCTTTCGACATACCGTTCTTAAACGCCATCGAACCTGCGATTTTGAACGCCATTTCCGAAGAGTCCACCTCGTGGAAACTACCGTCGTAAACTTCCACTTTAAAGTCCACGACCTCGTAACCGGCAAGGAAACCGTTCTTTGCCGCTTCCTGAATTCCTTTGTCGATCGCGGGAATATATTCTTTGGGAATCGATCCGCCCACCGTAAGGTCTTCGAAAGCGTAGCCTGCGCCCGGTTCGTTGGGAATCATGCGAATTTTACAGTGACCGTACTGACCTTTACCGCCGGACTGACGCTTATACATACCTTCCGCTTCGACGGGCTTTTTGAACGTTTCCCGATAAGCGACTTGAGGCGCGCCGACGTTGGCTTCCACGTGAAATTCGCGCAAAAGCCTGTCCACGATGATATCAAGGTGCAATTCGCCCATCCCCGCGATAATCGTCTGCCCCGTCTCTTGATCCGTCCAAGTTTTAAACGTGGGATCCTCTTCCGCAAGCTTAATGAGCGCAAGCGTCATCTTTTCCTGTCCCGCCTTGGTTTTCGGCTCTAACGAGAGCTGAATGACGGGATCGGGGAATTCCATTTGTTCGAGTACGATGGGATGTTTTTCGTCGCAGAGCGTATCGCCCGTCGTCGTGTTTTTGAGTCCGACAATCGCGCAAATATCTCCCGAATAAATCGTGTCGATATCCTTCCGTTCGTTGGAATGCATCTGTACGAGTCTGCCTACGCGTTCTTTCTTGCCTTTGGTAGAGTTAAAAACGTAAGATCCCGATTCCAAAACGCCCGAATAAACGCGGAAATAAGCGAGGGAGCCGACAAACGGGTCGGTCGCAATTTTAAACGCAAGTCCCGCAAACGGTTCTTCGTCCGAAGTTTTTCTCTCCTCTTCTTCGCCCGTATCGGGGTTAGTTCCTTTCACATGGTCGACGTCGAGCGGGCTGGGCAGGAAATTGATCACCGCGTCCAAAAGGAACTGCACGCCCTTGTTCTTATAAGAAGATCCGCAAAGCATGGGAATCGCTTCCGTTCTCAGGCAGCGCTCTCTCAGCCCGGCAATCAAGTCCTCTTCGGAAAGATCGCCATTCTCGAAGAATTTCTCCATCAGCTCGTCGTTGGCGGAAGCCGCCTCTTCTACAAGCTTTGCGCGGTATTCTGCCGCGAGTTCCTTCATATCTTCGGGAATCGGCTCCTTACGGAAATCCTTGCCGAGATCGTCGTAATAAATCTCCGCTTCCATTTTGATAAGATCGACAATTCCGCGGAATCCGGCTTCTTTCCCGATGGGAAGTTCAACGGGAACGGGATTCGCGCCCAAACGCTCGCGAATCATGCTCTCCACATGAAAGAAATCCGCTCCGTTAATATCCATCTTATTGACGTATGCAATGCGGGGAACCTTATACTTGTCCGCCTGCCGCCACACCGTTTCGGACTGCGGTTCAACGCCGCCTTTCGCGCAGAACGTCGCAACGGAACCGTCCAATACGCGAAGGGAACGCTCGACTTCCACCGTGAAGTCGACGTGTCCCGGCGTATCGATAATATTGAACCGGTAGCCTTTCCAAATGCAAGTCGTCGCCGCGGAAGTAATCGTAATCCCGCGCTCTTGTTCTTGCACCATCCAGTCCATCGTCGCGGCGCCTTCGTGTACTTCGCCGAGTTTGTGCGTCTTTCCCGTGTAGAACAAAATGCGTTCGGTCGTGGTCGTTTTGCCCGCGTCGATATGCGCCATAATACCGAAATTTCTGGTGTGTTTTAAGTCGTATTCTCTAGGCATACAATGTTTACTCCTCTCCTACTCTTCTCAGAATCTGAAATGAGCGAACGCCTTATTGGCCTCTGCCATTCTGTGCGTATCCTCTTTCTTTTTTACCGATCCGCCCGTATTGTTATAAGCGTCCATCAGTTCGGCTGCGAGCTTTTTGCTCATCTCTCTTTCGCTTCTCTTTCTCGTATTGAGAACAATCCAGCGAATGGCAAGCGTCTGACGGCGCTCGGGTCTGATTTCGACGGGAACCTGGTAGTTCGCGCCGCCGACTCTTCTTGCTTTTACTTCCACAAGAGGCGTTACGTTGGTAAGCGCCTGATTGAAAATTTCCATAGGGTCTTTCCCTAATTTTTCACCCATTTGGCTAAACGCTTCGTAAACGATCCGCTGCGCTACGCTTTTTTCGCCGTCGAGCATCACTTGGTTAATGAGCTTGGTAACGACTTTGCTGCCGTACACGGGATCGGGAAGCACGTCTCTCTTGGGTACTTTCCCTCTTCTGGGCATTTTTGTATCCTCCTTGATATTGATTTTGCGGCTGTGCCGCGGGGGCTTTTATAAGCCGCCCTTTAAGTTTGGCTATTGCGCGCCCGAATTCGAAAAATGATAAAGTTTTCGGATATCCGGCTGCAAATCTTCTCCCCTTGCGGGAATACTGCCTACTTATCGGGGCGATATTCCGAAATAAGTAGGTTTGTGAATTGTAATAACGCGCCGAATTACTTAGGGCGTTTCGCGCCGTATTTGCTGCGCGCCTGCTTGCGCTTTGCAACGCCTGCCGTATCGAGCGCGCCGCGGATAACGTGATAACGCACGCCGGGAAGATCCTTTACTCTCCCGCCGCGGATCAGCACGGAGCTGTGTTCCTGCAAGTTGTGTCCTTCTCCGGGAATGTACACGGTACCTTCCTGCTTGTTGGTAAGGCGCACTCTCGCAATCTTTCTCAACGCAGAATTAGGCTTTTTGGGAGACGTCGTCGTTACGGAAAGACAAACGCCACGCTTTTGGGGGCATCTGTCTAAAATAGGGCATTTCGACTTGAACGCTTCTCTCTCTCTGCCTTTCTTGATGAGTTGGTTGATCGTGGGCATCTTTTTACCTCCTTTTGTTTATTTCGGAATATCCTCGCGGTTGCAAAAGCAACGCGGAAGAAACGTTTTTTAGCCGAGCGTTCGCTTTTTGCATACAAAAAGAAACGCCTTTCTTCGGCGAACAAAGCTTATTTTACCAAAAGCGACGGCGGTTGTCAATCATTTAAACGCAATTTTTCTAAACAATGTAAAGATTTTTTGCATAACCGAATAGCAAAGTTAAGTTCCCTATTTTCAACTAAATAATGAAAACGAGCAAAAACGGGTTATTTTTGCGGATATAAAGTCCGCCCGAAAAGCGGGACTAATTCCAACCTTGCC
>CAYZTP010000003.1:0-10256 GCA_964481555.1 uncultured Clostridia bacterium
TAGTATTACAAAGCCCGAAAGCTCTCGTTTTCGGGCTGTATTTAGTAGGACAGTAGCTTCATACCCTAAAAAGATATTGTTATATACAGGATTCCCGAAAAAAGTTTTGCAAAGCAAAAGTTTTTTCGGGAAAAGGAGCAACCTGCGTTTTTAGGCGCAACGTTGCGACGTGGTGCGGACGAAGGGACTTGAACCCCCATGGTCTCCCACAGGAACCTGAAACCTGCGCGTCTGCCAATTTCGCCACGTCCGCATTTTCCTCATAAATTTTACACGGTTGAGGTACCGAGGCGGAGCTTTACGCTAAATCCGCAACTCTCTTAATTTTTACTCGGCGAGAGATACCGAGACGGCAATTTCTTTGTTAGGCGGAATAAACCGCTTTTTTTAATTCACCCGAAGTTGCGTCGAGCACATAAACTTTACCGCCGCCCGAAATTGTCTTTACGGGTTCTCCGTTGACAAATTCCAATGCCGAGCCGTTCTCCAACCCCCAAGCGCGATATTTATTATACAACACGATCCGGTCAAAGTCAAGCGTTCTTTCGTCATAATGAGGAGAAATTTTTCCTTTTATCCAGCCTAATCCGGAATACATTGCATAGTCCCCTTCAACGACGGAATCGGAATACATATCTTCAAACCAACAAATCGCGCCGGCGGAAAGTCCGCAAAGTAACACGCCGCGATGATATGCGTCCTCTATCATTGCCAAAAGCCCGCTTTGTTTCCAGTGTTCTATCATAAATACGGTATCTCCGCCGCCGACGTAAATAAAATCCGCTTTCTGAAACTTTTCTTTCATTCTTTCGGGATCGAATTCCCGCCCGACGGTTAAAGCGACGTCCGTTTTAACGTTGAATTTTCCCGTATATACTTTATGAAAAGTATTATAGTACGGCATACAATCATGACTTGCCGTCGGAACGAATAATCCGCAGACTCTGCGATCCCCCGCCGCTTTTTGGGCTTCGGAAGCGATGTATTCGTCGATTTTCAACGTCTCGCTGTTTTTCAGTTCCCCGCCGCCGACGGCGATTATACGTTGTTGGTTCACTCTTTTTTCTCTCCGTTTTCCTCTTCTTCCGCAACTGCAATACCCGCTGTTCTGTCTACGGGAAGAGAAAAGACCAACCCGCCCGCATCCGTTTTTAAACCGATTTTTTCGGTAAGCGCTTGCATGATGGCGAGTTTTCCTTCATGTTTCGTCAAAATGATTAAAATCTCCTGCTCCTTGGCGAGCTGGATGCCGATAAATTGTTCTGCTTTATCGTTTCCTACCGCCCGCGCGCGGATGATCGTACCGCCCGCCGCGCCTGCGATACGCGCCGCCGTCATCGCTTCGTCCACATAATTCGGCGACATGGTTGCGATGATTAAATCGTACTTTCTGTTTTCGCTTGTCATAATTTTACTCCCGTCGATCGTTTTTTCCTTCGCCGCGCTACTAAGCCCGTTTGCTATAATTTCGGAAATCCCGCTAAGAGGCACAGTAAAAGAGATTCCTCTCCCTACCAAATAAAGGGACATTCTTGTGCGGATTTCCCTTAATATCGCTTCTTCGTCGCTTTCGGGAATTAAAGAGAGAATCACGTCTTTTTCCGTTTCACCGATTCCGAGATAGTCGAGCACGGCGGAGCGCGCCGTTCCCGTACCCGCAAACGAAAAACTAAGCGATACGGAATTTTCGTCGAGAATTTCTTTCAAACGGAAATAATCGCCGTGATTGACAATACTGATTAATAATTTAGAACGGTTCGGTAATTTATTCTGCGTTTTGCCAACTTTTACGCCCGTTATATTTTTTACGTTGTCCATCACGGTATTTACAATCTTTGCGCCCCGGTTATCCGTTTTTTTGTAGTCCGCCATTAATACACCTCGTATTCGACGATCCTATCCTCGACGGAAAGGAACTTGCGTTTGATCTTTTTGGTTTTGTTTTTATAAGAAATTCCAAGCACTTGTATGCTAATGAGCGGAGCGAGCGCGACAAAAGCCACGCAGCCGAATGCAAGCGTCATAATCGAATCTGTGCCCTGTAAAACGCTGCACGCGCCGATTGCCATAGGCAGAACAAAAGACGACACCATTGCGCCGCTTGCAACACCGCCCGAGTCAAACGCGATACCCGTAAAAAGGGGCGGCGTAAAAAACGTTAAACCCATGGCGATCAAATACCCCGGCGCAATAATCCACATGATATTGATTCCCGTGATGATACGCAGCATTGCCAATCCGATAGCGCAACAAACGCCGATACAAAGCCCTTTTTTCATGGCGGAAGAACTGATCGCGCCGGCCGACATACGTTCGACTTGTTTATTGAGTACATGAACGGCAGGTTCTGCCGAAACGATAAAATAGCCGATAATCATTCCTATGGGAATCAGCAGCCAACCGCCCCATAATTCCGCAAGAGCCATTCCGATCTTTGTCCCGACGGGCATAAATCCAACGTTTGCACCCGTTAAAAACAGTACAAGTCCCACAAAGGTATATAAAAAACCGACGACAATCCGCACGATCTGTTTTTTATGGAACGAACGGTTAAACAGTTGGAAAAGCAGAAAGAATACAATAATCGGACTGATCGCCACCGCTACTTCCACAGCATAGTCGGCAAAGCCGTGCAAATATTCAAACAGCACGCCGTGCGTATCGGCCACTTCCGTAAGAGCGCTTACGGTATATTCCACGTTCTCGATTTTAAAAACAATTCCGAGCGTCAGCACGGCAATGATCGGTCCCACGCTCGATAGGGCTACGAGACCGAAGGAGTCGTCCTGTCCTTTACTGTCGCTTCGGATTGACGCAACGCCGACGCCGAGCGACATGATAAACGGCACCGTCATAGGACCGGTGGTAACGCCGCCTGCGTCAAACGAGACCGCCCAAAATTCCACGCCTACAGTCTTTCCCAATACGACGGATAAAATAAAGACGATCGCGTATAGAATAATGAGAATCGTAGAAAGTTTGATACGAAAGACAATGCGCAGCATGGCGACCGTCAAAAAGATACCGACGCCTACCGCCACAGTGATTATCAACAAATAATGATCGCAAAACGATTGTAGAAAGGCATTGTCCGAAGCGATGGGCAACGGAACTTGTTCCGCTAAAATTTGCAGATCGGGTTCCGCAAGCGTTACGATAATTCCGATCACAAACGACAGCAGAGAAATCAACCATATTTTTCGGGAATGCGTCATTGCAGAACCGATTTTTTCACCGATGGTTTGCAGCGACATATCCGCGCCCAACGTAAAACAGCCCATGCCGACGATCAGAAGCACTACTCCTACCGAAAACAGCAAAAACGTACCCGTGTCGAGCGGCGTAAACGTGACGCTCAGCAACAGAACGATGAGCGCGATCGGCAGAATAGAGGTTAACGATTCTATAATTTTTTCTCGCAGTGCGGTTGTCATTCAAACTCCGTTGTTATTTAAAAATTACGCCCAATGACGTTATGAATTACGATTATTTGTTGTACTTGCGCTCGATTTGCGTTATTTTATCGATACGGCGTTGATGTTTTGCTTCTCCGGAAAAAGGTGTTTCTAAAAATGTTTTCACAATTTCAAGCCCGAGATTGACGCCCGTAAAGCCGCCTCCGAGCGCAAGCGCGTTCGCGTCGTTGTGAAGTCTCGTCATTTTTGCGGATAGCGGTTCCGTGCAAAGCGCGCAACGAATTCCCGGAACTTTATTGGCGGCGATGGAAATTCCGATTCCGGTCGTACAAACGAAAATCCCCTTTTCACACTCCCCGCGCGCGATCGCTTCCGCCGCAAGAAGCGCGAAATCGGGATAATCGCAGGAGCATTCCGTCGTAGTGCCGAAATCCGTCGTCTCGTAACCGTTCTCCGTTAGAAATTTTACAACAGCGTTCTTTAAACTAAGACCGCCGTGATCGCAACATACAGCAATTTTCATGATGAATCTCCTTTTCTGCTATCATTATATCAAATATGTTCTCTTGTGTCAAGTCCATTCTCTTATTTAGGCGCGTCCAATTTGCAGGATTCCAATAGATGTGAAACTGAGAAAGTTTCTTTTGCGTTATAGTTTCGTTGCAAAAAACTAACAAAGGAAACAATCTGCTCTATGAATACCATATCGCAAATCGCACGTCTTGCCGTTCTCATCCCTATCTTTTATCTCAAAAAACTTATTTTCGTCCACTTCTCGCAAAAAATCATGTTAAGAAGCTCTGCGCATATTGTATCATAATAGAACGTAAAAAACGCAATGGAAAACTCATTGCAAAAAAGTTGCTTTTTAAAAAAAAAGGACTATAATAAGGAAGATTCCGCAAGACGCTCAGCGGGATTGAAGGAAACATACAATGGAAGCGTTTGAAATTCTACTCCCGCTCGCCCTCATCCTCTGCCTCGGTAAACTGATGGGGCTGGGCGCGCACCGTATAGGAATGCCCGCCGTAATCGGTATGCTTGCCGCAGGTATTCTCATCGGTTTATTAAAATACGTACCGTGGGAGCCGCTGCAAGAAGCCTTTTTCAGCGAGGACGTCTCCCTCGTATTAAGCGTATTCAGCAAGCTGGGCGTGATTCTCATCATGTTTTCGACAGGACTCAGCACCGATATAAAGGCTTTGAAACAAACGGGCGTAGCGGCGATCGTCATTACGCTGTTCGGCGTAATCGTCCCCATGGGATTCGGCTGGCTGGTCGCTTCGTGCTTTTTCGGATTCGAAAACGTTCTGTCCAACCTCTTTTACGGCGCGATACTTACGGCGACGTCCGTCTCCGTTACGGTTGCCGTTTTAAAAGAATTGGGAAAACTGGAAAGTAAAGTCGGCACGTCGATCGTGGCGGCGGCGGTGATTGACGACGTAATCGGCATAATCATCCTATCCGTACTGACGGGCTTTTCTTCGGGCGCGGAGAGCGAAACGAGTTGGAGTTGGTTCAACCCCAACTCCGCGATGGTCGTCGTCAAAATCGTCGTCTTTTTTATTGCGGCGATCGCGCTCGGCGTCGGACTGAGAAAACTGTTCAACGCAATGGAACGCCGCTCTCCCCACAACCGCCGCGTACCCATATTATTGCTTGCCGCTTGTTTCGTATATTCTTACTGTGCGGAAAAATTCTTCGGCGTTGCCGATATCACGGGCGCATACATTGCGGGAATTCTGCTCGGCGGAACGCTTCCCGAAACGCCCTACGTCGAATCCAAGATGGATTCAATGGGCTATCTCTTCTTTTCGCCTGTCTTTTTCGCCAATATCGGCATTGCAAATATCGAATATTTCTCTGAAATCAGCACGACTTTTCTGCTGTTCGGAATCGTCTACGTAATCGCCGCGCTCCTCGGGAAACTGATCGGATGCGGAATCGGCGCAAAAATATGCAAATTCTCTTTCCACGACAGTCTCCGCGTGGGACTCGGCATGATGGTGCGCGCCGAAGTCGTGCTGATCTGCGCGGAAAAAGGCGTTGCGAGCGGGCTTGTGGATCCCGCCGTATTCCCTTTCGTGATTCTTATCATTCTCATTTCGTCTATTCTGACTCCTATCTTTTTGAAATGGTCTTACGGAAGAGAAGAAAAACGCATGAAACCGATGCTCAATGCAAACGAAAAATAAAGAAAACAAACAATAAAGAAGGAGGTTTTTTATGCAATATCGTAATTTAGGAAAATGGGGATTAAAAGTAAGCGAAATCGCTTTGGGTAGTTGGGTAACGGATCTTTCGGGCGCAAGCGCGGAAGCAACCGCCAAAGAGACCGTAAACAAAGCGTTCGATTTGGGCGTGAACTTTTTCGATTGCGCGGACGCCTATTCGGGCGGCGCGGCGGAACGCTTTTTGGGAAAGACGCTCAAAGAACATTCGAGAAACGAATTCGTCGTTTCTTCGAAGGTATTCTTCCCCATGGGAAAAGGGGCAAACGATTGGGGGCTTTCGCGCAAACACATCGTGGAGCAGCTCGATCGGTCTTTGAAAAATCTGCAAGTGGATTATATCGATCTCTATTTCTGTCACCGTTTCGACCCGACGACCCCCGTCGAAGAAACCATGCAAGTTCTTTCGGATATGGTTGCGGCGGGGAAAATTCTTTACTTCGGCGTATCGGAATGGTCTCCCGTGCAGATCACCGAGGCGCTTCACGTTATCAAGGAAAATCACTTGCGCCCTTTAAGCGTGATTCAGCCGCAATATAATATGACGGATCGATATATCGAGGACGAAATTTTCGGCATCTGCGAGAAAAACGGCGTAGGAATCGTACCCTTCTCGCCCTTAGCGCAGGGACTTCTGACGGGAAAATACCGCAAAGGACAGCCTCTGCCCGCAGGCTCGCGCGCGACCTGGCAGGCAGATAAGCAGATCAACAATCTTCTCACCGAGCAAAATCTTGACAAGGTGGAACGGTTGATCCCGATCGCAGAATCGCTCGGAATTTCCCTTTCGGTACTCGCCCTATCTTGGATCTTGCGCAAGAAACAAATTTCCTCCGTCATTACGGGCGCAAGCAGACCTTCACAGTTAGAACAAAACGCACGGGCGAGCGGGTTTGCGCTTGCGCAGGACGTACTCGACGAGATCGAACGCATTCTCGATTATCACCCGTTTGTGCGGAGAATCGGGTAATGTTCGAAATCCGCCCCGTTAAAAAAGCAGACAAGGCGTTCTGGATGTCGCTCGACCGCCATTTATCGGAATGCGAATTTGAAAAAAAGGTGCGCTTTCGGCAAGGATACGTCCTTTCCGTAAACGGACAGCCTGCGGGGTTGCTCCGATATAACTTATTTTGGGACAACACTCCGTTTTGCACGCTCCTGTACATCCGCGAAGAATTTCAAAAGCGCGGCTTGGGAAGCACGCTGATGAATTTTTGGGAGAAAGAAATGCGATCGCTCGGTTATCGGTGGATCTTGGTCTCAACGCAATCGGATGAGAGCGCACAATATTTTTACAAAAAGCTCGGATACAAAGACTGCGGAACGCTTTCGGCTCCCGATCAGGCGACGGAATTATTTTTATCCAAAACAATTTGATTTTCGGTAGTACAAAAGCCGACCCTGCGGTCGGCTTAATTTTATTCGACGGTGACGCTTTTTGCAAGATTGCGCGGTTTATCGGGATCGTTCCCCCGCGCAAGAGCGGTATAATAGGCAAGCGCCTGCAAGGGAATCACCGATAATATGGGCGAAAACAGTTCTCCGCATCGGGGGATTATCACGCTTGAAGCGATCTCTTTTCTTTCCGCGTATTCGGGAATAGACGTAACGAGAAAAATTTTACCGCCGCGGGCATACGCCTCGTGAACGGCATTCATCGTCTTTTCGGCAAGCGCGCTCTGCGTTAAAACCGCCACGACGGGCGTATCTTTTTCGATCAGCGCAAGCGTACCGTGCTTTAATTCCCCCGCGGGATACCCCTCGCTCGGCAGATAAGAAATTTCTTTCAACTTTAAACTGCCTTCCAGCGCGGAGACGTAATCCGCTCCCCGCCCCAAAAAATACGCGCTCTTCGCGCCGACAAAATAGGGCGCCCAGTAACGCACGTCCTCGCAGCATACGGTAGCCCGTTCGCAAAGCTTGGGCAGAATTTCCAAAGCAGAGAAATCCGCCGTCCTCCCTTTGAGCGCGGCAAGCGCGACGGCAAGAGAATATAACATCGCAAGCTGGGCGTTGTAGCTTTTTGTGGCGGCGACGGCGATCTCCCTGCCCGCGCGCGTTTCCAAGACGAAATCGGCAATGCGCGTAACGGAAGAAAACGGCGCGTTTGTAAGCGCGGCAAGATACGCGCCCTTTTTCTTTGCCCGTTCTGCCGCGGCAAGCGTATCCGCCGTCTCCCCGCTTTGACTTACGGCAATCGCAAGCGTGCCGTCTTTTACGATGACGTCACGGTAACGGTATTCGCTGGCGACGCACGCCTCGACGGGCACGCCGGCAAGACTTTCGATCGCGTATTTCGCCGCAATCGCGCTGTGATACGCCGTACCGCAAGCGACAATGTGAATCGCTTGCGTTTGACCCAACCTCTTGCAAAACGCGGAATGAACGGGCGATTGGAGAAAATTCACAAGAGAATCAGCCACCGATTTCGGTATTTCAGACATCTCTTTACGCATGAAATGACGAAATCCTTGCAAATCGGGAGAATCGGCGCGGCAATCGAATTGCAACCGTTCTTTTACGACCGCGTTTAAATTTTTATCGTAAAATCTTACGGCGTCCCCTTGTAAAACGGCGAATTCTCCGTCTGCAAGCGCATAAAGCTCCGCCCCTTCTTCCGCGACGGCGGGCAAATCGCTCGCCGCAAGCAAGCCGTCTTTCCCCTTGCCCGCCACGAGCGGACTTTTTTCGCGCGCCAAAATCATAACGTCCGGTTCTTCCAAACAGAGCACGGCGATCGCAAACGATCCCGTAAGTCTTTCCGTCGCACGTTTGACGGCAAGCAAAAAATTCCCGTCGTATTCCCTTTCCAGCAGATGCGCGACGACTTCGCTGTCCGTTTCGGAAGAAAACTTTTCTCCGCGCTTTAAGCACTCCTCTTTCAGTTCCGTGAAATTTTCGATAATTCCGTTATGCACTACGGCAAATCTGCCGTAAATATGCGGATGGGCGTTGCGTTCCGACGGCGCGCCGTGCGTCGCCCAACGGGTGTGTCCTATGCCGACGTTCCCCGTTATTCCCGCCGCGGCGCTCAGTTCTTTCACGCGCCCTTTCCGCCGCGCAACGGCAAAGCCGCCCTGTTGCAAAACGGCGATTCCCGCGGAATCGTATCCTCTGTATTCGAGCCTTTTCAACCCTTCAAGCAACACGGGAGCGGCTTGTTTTTTTCCGAGATATCCTACGATTCCGCACATATTCCCCTCTCGGCGGAACAAACCGCCCTTTCCACCAATTTTACCGCGATGCGGCAATCTTCTTCCCGCTCGCCTTCGGCTAAGACGCGCACGACGGATTCCGTACCCGAAACGCGCAAAACCAAACGCCCGTCGCCAAGCAATGTTTGCGCACGGGCTTTTGCGGCAAGCACCTCTCCGTTTTGCAAAATCAAACGTTTCTCCCGCACGGGGATATTTAAACTTGCTTGCGGAAAGAGTGTCAACCCTTCCGTAAGACAGGAAAACGGACACTTACTCTCCGCCCAAATTTCCGCCGCTTTCACGGCGGTGAGGATTCCGTCTCCCGTCGTCGCGTATTTGCGGAAAATGATATGTCCCGATTGTTCGCCGCCGAGCGATAAATCGCGCTTCGTCATTTCCTCGTATACAAAGCGGTCGCCCACCTTGGTACGGTAACAGGAAACGCCCTCCCGATCAAGCGAACGGAGCAATCCCGTGTTGCTCGTTTCCGTAACCGCGACGGCGTTTCCGTTGAGTTCGCCGCGCTCTTTCATATACTTCGCGCAAAAGTACAAAATACCGTCGCCGTCCACCGCTTCGCCCTTTTCGTCGACGCATAGACAGCGGTCCGCGTCCCCGTCAAAGGCAAATCCGACATCTAAACCGTTCTCTTTCACGAGCGTTTGCAGCGTCCCAAGCGAAGTGGAACCGCAATTTTTATTGATGTTCATGCCGTCCGGATCCGCGCCCGTCAGCGTCACCTTTGCTCCGAGCGCGTCGAATACCGCTTTGGAGATCGCCCACGCGCTTCCGTTCGCGCAGTCCAGCCCCACGCGCAACCCCCGAAAAGAGCGGCGAGGAAGAGAAAGCAGATATGCAAGATAACGGTTTCTTCCCGCAACGTAATCGATCGTACGGCCGATTTCGCCGCCCGTCGCAAGCGGAATTTCCTCCTTGCCGTCGAGATAATCCTCGATACGACCGAGCAATACGTCCTCCGCTTTTTCACCGTTTCCGTTCACGATTTTAATCCCGTTGTCTTCGTACCCGTTATGACTTGCGGAGATCATCACCCCGCAGGCAAACCCCTCCGTTCGCGCGACGAAAGCGACGGAAGGCGTCGTCGTAACGTGCAAGAGATAGGCGTCCGCACCGGAAGCGGTGATCCCAGCCGCCAACGCATATTCCAACATATAGGAGGAACGGCGCGTATCTTTGCCGATTACGATTTTCGCCCTTTCCTCTCTCTTTTGTGAAAACAGATAGCCGAGATACCGCCCGACCATAAATGCTTGTTCCGCCGTCAGCGATTCGTTAGCGCGCCCGCGGAATCCGTCCGTTCCGAAATATTTGCCCAATCTTCGCCCCCGTTCCGATTCCTTGATATCTTATGCGGAGCGCAAAAATCGCGTGAAAAAAACGTCTCTTTTTTA
>CAYZTP010000003.1:10356-53345 GCA_964481555.1 uncultured Clostridia bacterium
CCTTGATATCTTATGCGGAGCGCAAAAATCGCGTGAAAAAAACGTCTCTTTTTTAGGCTCATTGTCAAATGTTGGGGTTTACAACCGAATTTCCGCTTTCTGTCCTGTCAGTTTAAGATATTTTTAAAAATCGTCAAATAAAATCGCTACATTTCTATGATTTTCATTTTTATAAAATTTTCATTTATACAAGAAAAAGGACGGAAACCCGTCCTTTCAAATCTTTTATTGCGATTATTCGCCGAAATATCTCTTCAAAAGCCCGTTAAAGCCTGCGCCGTGACGCGCTTCGTCCTTTGCCATTTCATGCACGGTATCATGAATTGCATCATATCCGAGTTCTTTCGCTCTCTTTGCGATTGCAAGCTTTCCTTCGCAAGCGCCCGCTTCCGCAGCCGCACGAAGTTCAAGGTTCTTCTTCGTGGAATCGGTTACGACCTCGCCGAGAAGCTCTGCAAATTTGCTTGCATGATCCGCTTCTTCGTAAGCATAACGCTTGTAAGCCTCCGCAATTTCGGGATAACCCTCGCGTTCCGCAACGCGCGCCATCGCAAGATACATACCCACCTCGCAGCATTCGCCCTCGAAATGAGCGTGAAGTCCTTCCATGATCTCCGCGTCTTCCACTTTCCCGTCGCCGACGTGATGCTCGCAAGCGAATCCCTTATTTTCTTCTACGGGAACAAACTTCTTCGCGTGGCATACGGGGCATTCTTCCACATCGTCTGCGACGATCTCGCCGCATACAGCACATCTCTTCATAATAATCATTTCTCCTTAAATCTTATCGACTTCCTTTCGGATCGAATGCATTATATCATAATTGAGACTGAATATCAATAGTTTTTCATGAAAATTTCATGAAAAATCAAAGAAATTTTTCCAAATCGGCAAAACCGGCAGCGAATCTGAAAGCGCCCGCTTGTTCGAGCTGTTCCCTTGAGCGATAGCCCCATAATACGGCGATATGTTCCATTCCGGCATTGCGGGCGGTCTGTATGTCCGTTTCGCCGTCGCCGATAAAAACGCATTCGGAAACGGGAACGCGCAGGCTCAGCGCGGCATACAGCGCCAAAGAAGGATCGGGTTTACAAGGAAACAGCCCCGAATCTCCGCCGACAAAATCGAACAGTCCCGCAGGAAAAAACTTCCTTATACAGCCCTCGGTTGCATCCTGCGGCTTATTGGTTATAACCGCAAGCCGAAATCCGCGCGCTTTCAAACGGGAGAGCGTTTCCAATTCCCCCGCAAAAAGACGGGTATGTTCGTTGCCGTTTCCTGCAAACTGCGTGCGATAATAGGTATAACATTCTTCGAAATTCAGCGCGCCTGCGGGCAAAGCGCGTTCGATCAGCTTTTTTGCGCCGTTTCCGATATACGTTCTTGTCTGTTCGAGCGATATTTCGGGATAGCCGTATTTTTTGAGCATATCGTTCACGCAAATATGGATATCGCAAACGGTATCGAGTAGCGTACCGTCCACATCGAATAAAACCGCTTTCATCACATTTTTTCGGGAACTTCGATTCCGAGCAATTCAAGCGCGGTCGTAAGCACGGTCAACGTCGCCTGCGTCAAGGCAAGCCGAAACTCCCGCGCGCCCTCTTCTGCCTGCAAAATTTTACAATCGAAGTAGAACTTGTTGAACTTCTGCGCCGCGTCCACGCAGAAGCGGGCGATAAAACTCGGCTCGTACCGCTCCGCCGCCGCTTTTACCGTATCGGGGAATTCCCCCAACGTTTTTAACAGACTGAATTCCTGTTCGCAAAGCGTATATGCGGGATAAGTCTCCCACGAGAGTCCTTCCGATTTCGCCTTGGCAAGCACGGACGAAGCGCGGGCGCAGGAATATTGCACGTAAACGCTTGTTTCGCCGTCGAAATTGAGCGCTTTATCGTACGAAAAGACGATATCCTTAATTTTGTTGTTATACAGCGCGCCGAATACGACCGCCCCGACGCCCACCTTTTGCGCAACTTCCGCTTTGTTTTCGAGCGAGGGATTTTTCTCGTCGATGACCGCGTACGCCTTTTCCACGCATTTGTCCATCACGTCCTCGAGCCAAACGACCTTCCCTTCCCGCGTGGACATCGCCCCATCCTCAAGCGACACCATACCGTAAGCAACGTGAACGAGATCCTTCGCCCATTCGTAGCCCATTAACTCGACAACCTTGAAGAGCTGTTTGAAATACAGGTTCTGCTGATAGGCAACGACGTAAAGGCACTTATCGAAGTCGTAGGTCTCCTTGCGGTACTTGATTGCCGTCAAATCGCGCGTGGCATAGAGAGACGCGCCGTCCGAGCGCAATACAATGAAAGGCGGCATACCGTACTCTTCCAGATCGACGATCTGTGCCCCCTGACTCTCTTTCAATAAACCCTTTTCGCGCAATTCGTCAATAACAGGCTGCATCTTGTCGATATAAAAACTCTCGCCCGCATAGCTGTCGAACTTGATATGCAATCTGTCATATATTTTCTGCACATAGGTCAAGGTCAGATCCTTAAACCACGTAAAGAGCGAAACCGCTTCTTTGTCCCCGTTCTCGATAAGCCGAAAATATTCCCGCGCTTCCGCCTGCATTTCTTCCGTAGCTTCCTTGTTGAACCGCACGTACAGCTCGTTTAAAGCGCGGATCCCGCCTTTTTCAACAAGCTCTTTGTTTCCCCAACGCTTATATGCGGAAATGAGTTTCCCGAACTGCGTGCCATAATCGCCGAGATGATTGATTCCCACCGTTCGATAGCCCAAAAAATGAAAAATACGGTAGAGCGCGCCGCCCAGCACGGTTGTGGAAAGATGCCCGATATGGAACGGCTTTGCGATATTCACCGAGGAATAATCAATGCAAATCGTCTTACCCGCGCCGAGGTCGGACGAACCGTACCGTTCTTTTTCGTTTAAAATACGGAATAACACCTCGTCGGCGAAGCCTTGCTTGTTTATTTTGAAGTTGAGATAACCGTTTACGGCGGAAACTTCGCAAATTACGCCATCCGTCGGATAGTTGTTTTTCAGATCCTCAGCGATCGCCTCGGGGTTTTTGCGCAGAATTTTAGCGAATTTAAAACACGGAAGCGCGAAATCCCCCATGGAAGAATCGGGAGGAACAACGATCGCATCTGCAATCTCCTCCGTCGGAATCCCTTCTACGGGAATGCGCGCGGCAATATAAGTTTTGTAATCCATAAGCGTTTCCTTCTTTTTCCTTTGCACAATTTTAACATAATTTTGCGGAAAAGGCAAACGAAAGACTTGCCGTTTGTGAACAATTATTGTATAATTGAACACGAAAAAACATAACGTACAGGTGAATTATGAAACTCGGAGTCGTAGGACTGCCCAATGTCGGCAAATCCACTCTTTTTAACGCAATTACGCACGCAGGAGCAGAAGCCGCGAATTATCCCTTTTGCACCATAGAACCAAACGTGGGAGTCGTCGCCGTCCCCGACGAACGGCTGGAAAAGCTTGCCGCGCTCTATAACAGCAAAAAAGTGACGCCCGCCGTCGTCGAATTCGTCGATATCGCAGGTCTTGTGAAAGGCGCCAGCCGCGGCGAAGGCTTGGGAAACAAATTCCTTTCGCATATCCGCGAAGTAGACGCGATCGTACACGTCGTGCGCTGTTTCGAGGACGAGAACGTTACTCACGTGGAAAACTCCGTTGATCCCGTGCGCGATATCGAAACCGTTAATTTAGAGCTTATTCTTTCGGATATCGAGGCGGTGCAAAAACGGCAGGACCGCATTAAAAACGCGGCGCGCGGCGGTTCAGACAAGAGCGCGGCGGCGGAATTTGCATTTCTCGAAAAACTGCTCGCCCATTTAGAGGCGGAACAGCCCGCAAACAGCCTACCCCTTACCGAGGAAGAACAGCCGCTGATGGACAATCTCTTTTTGCTGTCCTCAAAACCTGTCGTATATTGCGCGAACATTTCCGAAAAGGACATGGGCGCGGGAGAGGACGACATTCCCCTCGTCTTGAAAGTAAAAGATTACGCCGCAAAACATAGCGCGGGCGTCATCGTTATCTGCGCAAAAACGGAGGAAGAACTTTCGCAAATGGGCGAAGAGGACAGAGCCGTCTTTTTAGAGGATTTCGGACTGAAAGAGAGCGGTTTGGATAAACTTATTAAGGCGAGCTATTCTCTTTTGGGACTGATTTCTTTTTTGACCGCAGGAGAAAAAGAGACGCGCGCTTGGACGATCGTAAAGGGCACGAAAGCCCCTCAGGCGGCAGGAAAGATTCATACCGATTTTGAAAAAGGTTTTATCCGCGCGGAAGTCGTGGAATGGGAAACGCTGTTAGAGTGCGGCGGCTTAGCGGGCGCGCGGGAAAAAGGCAAAGTGCGCTCCGAAGGAAAAGAGTACGTTATGAAAGACGGCGACGTGGTACTATTTCGGTTCAATGTTTAGTTTAAAAAAGCTCAAAGCCGTTGCGCGGAATGCGCGGCGGCTTTAAAAATCATCAATGTTTTTTCACGATTTCATTCCCGTTCTTTACTATGCTGTTTTCGGGATAAACGCCGCGCAGAGAAGTCAGTGGATAAACGCTCGTATGCCGTCCCACGACCGTCCCGGGGTTGAGCACGCAGTTACAACCGATCTCCGCAAAATCGCCTAAAAACGAGCCGCATTTTTTGAGACCTGTTTCGTATTTTTTCTCGCCGTCCTTTACGCAAACGGGAGATTTGTCCGTTTTTACGTTGGATATAATCGCGCCCGCTCCCATATGCGCGCGGAAACCCAACAAACTGTCCCCCACATAATTAAAATGCGGAATTTGAACGCCGTCGAATAAGACGGCGTTTTTCAGCTCCGTCGAATTCCCCACGACGCAGCCTTTCCCCACTAACGCGCATCCGCGGATAAACGCTCCGCAGCGCACTTCCGCGCCCTCGCATATGATGCACGGCGCGCCCAAATAAGCCGTGGGCGCAACGGTTGCGCTTTCATGCACCCAAACCTTCGGTAAAATTTGCCGATATTCCGTGCCGAGCTTTCCGCCCGTTTCTAAAATAAAACCGCCTAAACCGCTTAACGTCTCCCACGGAAATTCAAATGTCCTCAAATATTCTTCTGCGATTGTATGAGATAAATCGAACAAGGAGCATATCATACCGCATACTATGAAAGATCTGAAAAAAAAGTGAAAACCGCACGAACTCCCGTGCGGTTTTTGTCTGTTTTCAGCTCAGTTTTTAAAAAATTCGTCATATACCGCGCGAAGAGTTCGCTCGTAATTGTCGTTGTCTACGCCGACGATGATGTTCAGCTCGGAAGAACCCTGATCGATCATTCTTACGTTGACCCCCGCCTGCGCGATCGCATTGAAAATGCGCGCCGAAGTACCTACGTTACGACTCATTCCGTGACCGACGACGGCGATGAGCGCGATATCGGAAATTACGCGCATATGATCGGGCGAAGCGACTTCTTCGATCTCTTTCGTTACTTTTTCAAGAATATCGCCGCCAAGCGCCGCGCTGTCAATCACGAACGAGAGCGTATCGATCCCCGAAGGCATATGCTCGAAAGAGATATGATACCGCTCGAACACGGTAAGAATTTTCCTTGCAAAACCGATTTCGGAATTCATCAGCGTTTTCTCTACGAATATAACGGTAAAATTCTTTTTCCCCGCAATTCCCGTCACGATTTGTCCGCCGAAACGATATTTGGAAGAAGGTAAAATATCCGTTCCCACGTCCTCGGGACGGAACGTGTTTTTAATGCGGATGGGCATATCCACCTCGCGTACGGGAAAAATGGATTCGCTGTGCAAAACGTTCGCGCCCATATACGATAACTCGCGCAATTCTTTATACGAAAGAGAACGGATTCTCGCGGGATTTTCTACGATGCGCGGATCGCAAGCCAAAAATCCGCTGACGTCCGTCCAATTCTCATAGAGATCGGCGCCCGCCGCGCGCGCCACAATCGCGCCCGAAACGTCGCTCCCGCCGCGCGAAAACGTCTTTACTTTTCCGTTTACGTCCTCTCCGTAAAAACCGGAGACGACGGCGTTGCGTTTCCCTTTGAGCGACGCGGCAAGCAAGTCGTACGATTTTTCGTCAAGTTTTCCCTTTTCGTCGAATTTCACAACTTCGCGCGCGTCGATAAAGGGAACGCGTAAAAGTTCCGCCATAATCCGTGCAGAAAGATATTCCCCGCGCGAAGCGGTAAAGTCCGCGCTGTTTTCCGCGCAAATTTCCCGTTCCGTTTCCGCAAGCAGCGCGTCGATATCGAACGCAAGATCAAGCTCCCGCACGATTCCGCGGAAACGTTCGGCAACCTTTTCGAACTGTGCGCCGCATTTGCCGGTATCTTTTACGTTTTCATAGGTTTCGTATAACAAATCCGTTATTTTCACGTCTCCGCCGAAGCGTTTCCCGGGCGCCGAAACGACCACGTACCGCCGCGCGGCATCGCTTTCAAGAATTTTTTTTACGCGAAGAATCGTCATTCCGTCCGCCATAGACGTTCCGCCGAATTTGCAAACCTTAATCATAACTGATTTCCCTTCCTTCGAGATAATACCGTTTTTCCGTCTCTTCCCCTACGGAAAAGGTCTTTTTCGGGAATTTTTTTCCGCTCTTCAATACGGAAAAAACATCGTCTTTGGCAATACATTTCAACACGATTCCCACATTTCCTTCCTCATGCGAAAACTGCGCAAGCGCTTGTTCCCCATGGATATAATCGATATTGCCGCCGTTGGCTTTCAAATATCGGGCGATTACGCTGTCGACCTTTGCAACGCTTTCCCCATCCGCAGGAAGCGCGGGATAGAGCAAATCTCCTTCCCTCGTACAATTTATTTCTCCGGAGAAATAATCGCAGAACGCCTCTTTTTCCACCTCTTTGACCAACCGATGAATGGGATGAAAGACGACGGCTTCGTCAAAGACGTTTACAAATTCTACAAGCGTAAATCTCGCGGGATGGTTGCGTTGTTCCGCAGCCGAAAGTTTTTGTTTGATTTCTTCCCAGTAAGCCTTTGCCGCGGCGATGGTATGATTCCCCTCCGCGACGGCAAAGCAGGGATCCGCTTTCCCCATCAGCTCGCGGGCGACGTCCGCCGCCAAATATTCCGGGATAAAATATCCTTCGATGTTTCCGCCGTGTTCCATCAATTCGAAGCCGTAAAGCTTTTCCAAGTCCTCCCCTTCGAGCGCGCGCATCAATTTATCCTTTTTATCGCGGTAAAGAAGCATGGCGTGCGGGAACTCCAACGCGGCGCCGCGACGGAGCGCGAGGCAGGGCGGCAACCGGGAAGGGATTATTTCTTCCGCTCCCCGAACAAGGGCGGTTTTATCTCCGTTTTCCGCAGAATATTCTTCCAAATCGATGCAGACGAGAATCCCTCTCCGCACGCCCGTTTTCGTCGTCCGCTTTACGAACACGCACCCTCTGTCGAGCTTGCGCATCCAATCGTTTTCAAGAGCGGCGTACATACTTTCATGTATCTCTTCGATCCGCTCCTCATCCGCCTCTCCCAAATAAACTTCGGGCAAAATAAAGGAGAGCGCAGAAGGCGCGCCCCCCACCGTGCGGGCGACGCGTTTCCAATACGTCCTATCGGACGCAAACTGATCGCAAGCGATAACCGCCCACTTTTTAAATCCCTTGCGGGGGAGATAGATCCTCGGAATCCGCAGACAGTTTCTCATAACGAATGAACGATGACCGTCGTTAAAAATGCAAGTACGATTGCAAGCAGTTTCAATAAAATATTTTTTGTAAACAACGATTTCAAAAAGTTACCGAATTTCATTATCTTCTGCCCTCCGCGTTAAATTCTTTCCAATAATATTCGTGCAGGAATTTTTTCAGCGCTTCCGAATCGGCATATCGGGTAATCTCGCCGTGTTTCACGGTGGATACGATTCCCGTCTCTTCCGAAACGATAATCGTCGATACGTCCGCCACTTCCGTCACGCCGATTCCCGCGCGATGCCGCGTTCCGTAATCCTTGGGAAAATCTTTTTGGGTGAGCGGCAGAAAACATCCCGCAGCTTGAATTTTATCGCCGTAAATAATCATGGCGCCGTCGTGCAAAGGAGCTTTATTGATAAAGATCCCCTCTATCAACTGAGACGAAATCTGCGCGCCGAGCGAAACGCCGCTTTCCACGATTTCTTTCGGAAGATTGCCGTTAGAAAGCACAATCAACGCGCCCGTATTGTTTTTCGAGAGATTTTGCACCGCTTTTACGATACTTGAAACATATTCCTCGGCACGGGCGCCCACCGCCGACTTCGAAGGATCGAGCGTGGAAGCCACCGCGTGCTTGCCCGACCAGATTTGCCGTTTGATTTCGGTTGCAAACAGCAGTAAAAAAAACATCGAAATTAAGAACACGAACACGATATACGCGGTCGCGCCATAAATGCCTTCCCCATCGCTCGAAGCGTTCGATGCCATCATCACCACGCCGACGGAAACGAGCAAAACGGCATAAACGGCAATCAGTTTTTTTGCGTTATTGCTTTTCAACACTCCCAAAACGAGATAAATCAGCAAAAAGAATAATATCCATTCCGCGATATATGCGCCGTTGAATTGTGCAAACGCATTTTTAATCGATTCCCACATAGACAGATCTCCTTTTCGGCAGTGAACCGTATAACATTATTATATCTTTTGCGACAAAAAAAAGCAAAGTATTTTCCGAAAAAAATCTTTTTATTTTACCTTATTCAAAAAATATTTTCGCGATCGCGGCATAAAGCGCTCCCGTTTTGGTATAAAGCCCGCTTTTTGCCCCGCAAGAAAGCGCGTAAAGTCCGCGATAGAGTTCCTCCGCGCGCTCCCTTCCCAAACGGGAAACCGTCTCCCTGTTCTTTTGCACCGCATACGGTTTGATTCCGAGCGTTTTTGCGATCTCCGCATCGCTCCCCTTCGCCAGACTTATTTCCGTAAGCGTCCTGTAATGCGCCGTCAATGCGGAAAGCGCCGCGTTCTCGTCGTATCCTTTCTGCAACATATCGCCTAAAATTTCCGTAAACGCCGAACAATTCCGACGGGACGCCGCTTGCGTCAGCTCGTAAATTTTATATTCCGTATCTTTTGCGACAAACGCCTCTACGGTTTCGCAAGTCACCCTGCCGCCCTGTCCGAGGGCAAGCTTTAACTTTTCCGCTTCCATGCGCAGCCGCGCCGCATCCTGCGCGCAATAGCGCACCATCAGCGCCGCCGCGTCGGAATCGGCAAGCAGCCCTTCCCTGCGCAAAAGGGAAAACAGCCAGCGGGTCAGCGTTTCTTCGTTTTCTTTCGCGCAATCGATAAAGGTCACGCCGCTCTTTTTTTTGAGTTCCGCCGCTCCCGCTTTTTTTCCGCCGTTTACAATGACAAGCACGGTGGAAGAACAAGGGTTCGCGGCATAAGAGGCAAGCGCGGTTTCCCATTCGCGTTCGGAAGGATAAAATTCATATACGCGAACAAGCCTTTTTTCATCGAACAACGGGAGACTGTACAGCGCATCGCGAAACGCAAACAGCCGATCCCCTTTCAACGATTCTCCCTCGTAGCGAATTTCATTGACGAGGGGCTGCGAAATCGCGCACGTCTCCCGTATGCGCTTTACGGCATGATCCCGAAAATACGCCTCGTCCCCTTCCGCCAAATAAATCGGACAAAGTTTTTCTTTTAAATGATTTTCAAGCTGTACGAATTTCATTTCGTCTTTATTATACCATCTCTTAAAAAATAGATCAAGCTTTCGCTTCCGTCAATTCGCAGATCCGCGCCGATTTCGCCCGTTTCTTCAAAATCCAACTCCACGACAATCCTCTCCGCCAAGAAAGAGAGCTTCGTCTCCCCTTCGTAACGGAACGTTATCTCTCCGTACGAAAAGCTTTCGCCGAACAAAATATTTGTTTCCCTCAAACCGGTTTCGCATACGTTCAGCGCACGAATCTCATCGGCGTTTAAAAACGCCGCCGTATTGATAGCGGACGCCTCTTCGGAAGATAATATGATTACGCCGTCGAGCGTACCGCCGTAACGCCTTGCAAGAAAATCCCCGCATTGCGACAGCGAAATGTCCCCGTCGATCACAAGAACGCTTTGCGAATTCGTGCGAACCAACACGGCGGAAGCGCCGTCGCTGCAATACGCGTCGATCCGACAGCCGTAAAACACAACGTTTTCCGTCAAAACACAAAAGCAAAAGAGCGCGGCGAACGCCGTCGCTGCAACGGTTCGCGCGACGAACTTCAAGCGAAACCGTTGTGAAAGCGCAACGCAACCGATCAACCACACCGGCATTCCCGTACCGAGCGAAAAACCCGTGACGACGAGCGAAACGTCGATTTCCGACAAAAACAGCAAAAACAGCGCGAGCGCCGCCTCGGGAAAGGCGAGAAAGAACGCCGCCGCAGGCGCGATCGATAACGCTAACGCCGCACAAATCAAAAGTCCTAAAAACAAAACGGGCAAAAGCGGAACGACGACAAGGTTGAGTAAAAATCCCCAAACGGAAAAGTAGCCGAAACTTTCGATGAGAATGGGAAACGTGAATAATTGTACGGATAAATTCGCCGCAAGATATCCGCGAAGCATACGCGGCAAACGCAGTTTCGCAAACAATCGGGAAAACGATCCGGAAAAAAGCGCAAGCCCCAAACACGCGCCGAAAGAAAGACGAAACCCGACCGAAAACCATTGCGCGGGAGAACACGTCAAGATCACAACGGCGGCAAAAGAGACGGATTGCAAAAAATCCGTCTTTCTTCCGATCGCTTTATACGTTCCGAGAACGGCGCACATCAGCACGGCGCGCAAAGACGAAGCGGTAAACGCGCACAACGCGCAGTAGCAAAACGCAAGCGCTATCGCGGGGATAAAACGGTATCTCCCGATCGGACGGAAACAGAGATACGCCGCGGAATACAGAATACCGATATGCAGCCCCGAAACAGCGAAGATATGGGCGATGCCGCCCTTGCGCGCGACTTCCGTCACGCCGTCGTCCATCGCGCCCGAATTGCCCGTCAACAACGCATAGGAGACCTGCGCTTCCTCCCGTTCCATATGAGAATCCAACACGTCGTAAAGGGCGGCGTTCAAACGTAAGAAAGGATTCTTTGTTTTCCCCGTCGCTTGATATGAAGAAACGGAAGCCGTGTAACGGATTCCGGAAACGTATCTACTCTGCGTTAACGTGTTGTTTGCAAAATCGTCGAGCGATACGCGTGTCACATACGCGGTAAAATAAACGACGTCGCCCGCCCGTATCTCCTCGCCGAGCGTAACGCGCATCTTTCCGCCTGTTTCCTCGCCGTCGAAAAACAAATCGCCGAGGACGACGGATGTATAGCCGTTTCCCGCCGTAACGGAGATCGCCGTGCCCGAAACGCCGTATTGCGCGCCCTCTTTTCCCGAAAGGAACGCCTGCGTATAACCGTGCAAAAGTCCGGCGCCGAGTCCCGCAAACGCAAAAAACACGGCGATCGCGAGCGCGATACGTTTCAGTCTGAGAGGACGAAGCATGAAAAACCCAAACAGGATTAGAAATACAAGGTCGGAGGGCGCAAATCCGCCGAAACGGATTCTGCCGTACAAAAAGATTCCGAACGCCAACGAAACCGCGCAAAACAACAACGGGCGGAAGTTGAGCCGGACGCCTTTCGGGGGAATTTTCGCTTGTTCTTTTTCATCGTTCATCTTGGCAGCCGCTTTCTGTTACGCAAGCGTAATACGGTCGGATACGGAACGAACCAAAACGCCCTTCTGTTCGCCGTAAGCAATACAATCGCGGAAAAAGGCGGAAAGTTTTTCCGTTTGGCGCGGAATTCGCAGCACGCCGCAAAGGAGCGCGGATATCTCGTCGAGATAGAGACTGACCCGCTCTTCCAGCGCGCACTTCACGATAGAAATAATTTCAAAAGGCGTAAAGTCATCTTCCGTCTTGCGCAAAACGGGTTCGCTCTCCGTACGGAATTTTCCGATGGCGAGCGCGCGGTCGTTTTTATAATAATAATCCCTTCCGCAAACGCGCTCGCGGCGGAAAGCGCACGCGTCGATCAACGCGTCGAGCCGCGCGTCCAATCTCGCTCCCGTTTTGGAAATTCCGAACGACGCAAGACAGCGCGTTTTTAAAAACGCACGGGAAATCGGTTCCTCCGTCGCAACAATTTCTTTCAATCGCGCGCAAATTTCCCCATCGTTCACGCCGCTTGTGACGAACGCCGCCACCTCTCCGCCCGTCTCCTTAACCGCGCGGTAGGTCTTCGCGTTTTTCGTAAGCCATGCGTTCCCCTTTTTCTCCGCGCCCGTCATTTTATCGAGCATATCTTTGATGCGCTTGATCTCTCGTTTGGGATTGTTGTAATAATTCACGCAATTTACGCGCAGAACGTTCCAATTTCCGCGCTTCAACGACTGAATCTGCAATACGTTCCTGTCTTTTACGGAAAAGCGATCCGTCGCGTCGCATATTACGGCAAGCAAAAAGTTATGCGGATTGTCGGGATCGATCACCGCGACGTCGATTTTGAAATCGCTTACGCCCACGTCGCAACGGCATTCGTAGCCGTAGCCATTCAATTCGGCGGCGATAAATTTCCCGATCCCCGCGCCCTCTGTGACAACGGAAGAGCGTACGGCGAGCGCCTGCGTGCCTTTTTCGGCAAATTCAAGAAAACGTTTGAGTCCCGCCACCCCTTTCGACGTGGTTTTGGCAAGATCGATCATGCCCGCCGTCATGGTGGAAAAGATTACCATTTCTTCGCGTGCGCGGGACACGGCGACATTCAGTCGCCGCCAGCCGCCCGATTGGTTGAGCGGACCGAAATTGAGCGACACTCTGCCCGCGCCGTCCGGTCCGTAACAGACGGAAAAGAGAATAACGTCGCGTTCGTCTCCCTGTACGTTTTCCAAATTTTTTACAAAAAGAGGTTCTTCGCGATCGTATGCCGCGCTCTCTAATTTGCTCGAAGAGAGCGCCTTTGTAAGAAGTTTTTCGATGAGGTTCTGCTGCGCGCTCGAAAACGTTACGACGCCGATGCTGGAACGGGACAATACGGGATCGGAAAGCCGCCGCAATACTTCTCCCACGAGCGCGTCCGCTTCTTTTTTATTGCACTTCGTAAAACCGCGGTCGTATACTCCGTCTACTTGCACGAGTTTCACTTTGCTTTCGAGCGCGTCGGGCGAAGGGAACGTACACAAACGGTTATCGTAATACATACTGTTGGAAAATGCGATCAGCGATTCGTGACGGCTGCGGTAATGCCATATAAGGTGCCGCTCCGGCATCCCGAGAGCGAGACAGTCGTCGAGTATGCTTTCGAGATCCTCGTTTTCGAGGTTGTCCTCGTCCACATAGGCGGAACGAAAGAAGGCGGTGGGCGGCAGCTGTTTGGGATCGCCCACCACGATCGCCGCTTTCGCGCGCGCAATGGATCCAACGGCTTCCGCCGTCGTCATTTGCGAAGCCTCGTCGAAAATCACAAGGTCGAATACGTCCGCTTCGGGACGGATATACTGCGCCACGGTCACAGGACTCATTAACATACACGGACACACGCGCTTTACAAGCTCGGGCGTTTCCGCGAACAGCGCTCTCAATCCCGTACCGCGTAGATTGCTCTTTGCAAGACGAGTAAAGGCGGAAAGCTCGACGGAGAGCGGTCCATCGCCGTTTGCGGCGGGCAAACGGGCAATCAAATCCCCGCGCACCTTTTTGCACGCCTCACGGGAAAATTCCTCCCATTCCGCACGGAATTTTTCAATCGTTTCTTCCAACGTACCCACCGTCATGCGCGAAAGATCGGGATCGGCGGGAATATTGATATTCAAAAAGTTTTGATAGACGTTTTTTTCAAAGCCCGACAGAATATTCTCCCCCGTAAGCCGCCCGCTTTCAAGAGAATCGGTGATAAAGCTGCAACCGAGTTCTTTCAGCCGCAACCCCGTCTTTTTGTACATACACCAATTCGGCAGCATATCGATATTGTCGATAAGGGCGGAAGCTTTGGAAGAAAAGTAATCGAGTACGTCCTCCTGTACGATTTTTTGTCTGTCTGCCCGTACAATTTGGATAAAGCTGTCCTGCGCACATTTAAAAGCCTCGTTCGCTTTCAGATACCCTTCCAGCACGGGGCGCGTATAGCCGTTCTGCGCGCGCAAGCACATTCCGTTGAACGCATCGGGATTGTATTCCATAAACGTTTTCGCGCATATTTCGTGCAAGGCGTATAAGTCTTTCAAATATTCGCCGCGTTTTTTGAAATTGATTTCCCCGCTGCGATCGGTAAAATAAGCGGCAAGCGGGATACCTTTGATCGCGTCCATCGCGTCGTAAATATCTGCGAGCGTCTGCAAATACTTTGCCGTATCCTCGGATGCGATTTCGTGTCTTGCCGCACGGGACAACCGTTTTACGGCGGTCAGCGCCGCTTTTTCGGTTCGATAGTCCCGCTCCTCCGCAAGAACCCGTTTCACGTCCGCGAGATTATTCACGTCCACAAGTGTTTTAAAATGTTTATAATAATAACCGAGCAATTCGTCCAATCGGCGATTTGCATTATAAAACGTATAAAATTGCTCTTCGCCGATATCCGTAAAATATTTATCGTACGCCCCCGAAGAAAGATTACGCGCGATATAAGCGACGTTATCGAGCTTCGTTTGCGTGACGGTTGAAATTTTTTGGCGGTAAAATTCCAAAAAGAGCGCGAGATACGCCTTTAAGTGTTTGATTTCGGTAATGACCACTTCGCAGGAGCAGAAAACGCGATCTCTCAGTTCCTGTGTGTATTCGGCGACGTTCACGTTTTCAAAAGGAGAACGGAATACGCCTCCGCATTCCTTTGCTGCCGCCGCCGCGGAAAGGATCATATTTTTACACTCGGCAAGTTTGCTCTCCGTAAGCGAATCGTAAAAAGACGTTTCGATATCGAGGATATCGGGCGCGTCCTTGTTTTGCAGATACAATAGAATCGCCTGATAAATGGATATTCCCAGTCTCCGTTTCTTATGCAGCGCAAGGATGGGCGCTTTCAGTTCTTCCCTAAGCGCGACGATTTTTTCCGCGCGGGACGACAGTTCCGTTTGCCCTTCTCCTACAAGTGCAAGCGTTGTTTCCATGCGCCGCAGAACGTCCGCCTTGTCCGTTTTGTTGGAATGCAATTCCAAACAAAACTCCCCCACGCCCGCGCCGTCAAGCCGCTTTTTCACCACGTCGAGCGCGGCTTTTTTTTCGGCGACGAACAATACGCGTTTTCCGTCCTCCAACGCGTTGCAAATGATGTTCGTAATCGTTTGACTCTTGCCCGTTCCGGGAGGACCGTGCAAAACAAAACTCGCCCCCGTGCGCGACAGCGCAACGGCAGAGTATTGCGAACTGTCTGCAGGAAGAAGAACGAGCGTACCCGCAGGATCTGCCTCGTCCTCTTCCTTTACGGACGGCTGCGGCGCGCGTTCGGCGCGGTTGTTTAAAAGCGCCGCGACCGTCGCATTCTTTTGCAGCGCGTCGAAGTGCGCGTGGATATCGTTCCACATTAAATACCGTTGGAAAGAAAACGCGGCGAGATACACGTCGTTCACTACTTTCCAACCTTTCATTCCCGCCGTCTCGGCGAGCACCATCGCCAATATTTCGGATATTTTGAGTACGGAAACGTCGCCGCCCAAGCCGCGTATGTCGATATTAAATTCTTGTTTGAGATATTCGAGCAAAGTGGCGTTCACAAAGTATTCTGTCTCCGGAACGGATACGCTGTAATCCTCGTTACCTTTCGCCCGTTTCAAATCGACGGGCGTCAAAACAAGCGGCGCAAATTTGGGTTTTCCGTCCTCTTTGGAGACGTACTCCAAAAAACCGAACGCCAAATACAATATTTTCGCGCCCGTTTCCTCGTTCGCTTCGCGGTTGCGGCGCAACAGTTTTACGGCGGTCTCCGCCGTCGTCTTTGCGTCGGCAAACGACCTGAGAATGCCCTTTTGCTGTTCCAGCGAGAGAAGTTCCGTCTGGGCGGCGGAATAGGCGCTTCCGAACGGTTCCCCGTCGATTTCGCCGGATTTTAACCGCATACTCCCCCGATCCGTCAAACGTGCGTACAATCCGTTTACGTCAGCGCAGCGGATATGCAAAGCGTTTTTCCCGTTAAAATTGAGCAGCGCGTTTTTTGCCGTGAGGTCGAGCAACCGCCGCTCCCACTGCTTGTTTTTCGGCTGTTTCGTTTCAAAACTGAGTTTGCGCTGTTCGGGCAAAGGCGTAGGCGCGCTTTCCGCCGACATATCCGCCTCGCTCAAAAGTTCATAACCGCCCATCGACTTTCCGCGAAGAGGCAAAGGAAGAATACCGTCCAACCGACACCGACGAACATCGGTAAAATATTCGAACGCACCCGCTTTTAATTTTTTGGAAAAATGCGCTTCGGACGGGGTAAACGCATAGTTGCTGCCCGCAAAGACGTCCTCTACGTCGAAAAAGCTGAGATTATTAATCCCGTCGGATACATATTTACCCACGATTTCGCAATCGTCCGTTACACTGTCCAAAAAACAGCTATCATACAGCCATACGCCCACGGCGACGGAGCTGCTTCCCACCGCAAGCACGGGATGAAGCCGCGCCGCTTCCAAACAGGCGGCCGCCAAAACGCCGATTTCCAACGCGCTCCCTTTTCCGCTTTTCAGCAAGGATTCCGCAGGCGACGCGCAAGCGGGCTGCGAGAGATCCGTCTCCTCCGATTTTTCAATGTTATAGCTTTTCAGCGCGGCAAACAGAGAGGCGGCGATTTGCCGAACCGCATTCTTATCTGTGCCCGTGTAACCGAAAAATTCGATATCCGAACTCCATTTTTTCAGCCGTTTTCCCGCCTCTGCAAGTACGCGCGAACAGTCGGAAAGCCTGGGGCGGACGAATGCGGCAAGACGCTCCGCATTGCCTTGCAACCCTTCCCATACGTCGAAGGGAAGCGCTTCTACGTTCGCCTGCGCGCGGGTTAATTCTTTGTCCTCGGCATAGACTGCCGCTTGCACCGTACAAGTTTTTCTCTCGTTCAATTCCGAAAGGAAGAGTGGAGAAAATACGCTGTCCGCCGTCGCTTCCACCGAGCTTTCAAACGGTACGGTAATATTCGCTTCGTAAGGGATCAGCAGCCCGTCGTTATCCGAAATCGTAACGCGAAGCTCGGCCGTTTCCGCGCTGTTATTTGTAATTTGCAACGAGACGGCAGTCTGCAAAGCGCAATCGGCGTAAGCCGCATATGCCGGCGCTCGCAGCGAAAGTTCTATTTTGTCTTTTAGCGCTTTGGTCTTTGCCATATTCCTCCGAGGCGGGAAGCAACGTTTCCGCCGTAAAAATTCAGATGATTTATTATACCATTTTTTGCCAAAAAGCGCAACCCCCGAAACCTTATTTCCATAAATTGTGCGTTGATATTTTCTTTTCGGCGCGTATTTTAAAAAAAGCGCATACCGCGCTTTTTCAAATTGCGTTAGAAAAACGCATTCTCGTAATATTCGATCCCGTTTTCGTAAACGGCGGCGACGTCAAAACGGCAATCCGCCTCCTCCCGCAAACGGTTACAGTAACTCCGCGCGATTTTACGGTAACGCTCGCGCTTCTTTTCGGTTACCGCCTCGGAAGGCAATCCGAACGCGTCGCTTTCGCGCGCTTTCACTTCGACAAAGCAATACGTTCCCTTTTTATAGGCGATAATATCCGCTTCGCCGAACGGCGTTGTGTAATTGCGCTCCAAGATTTTATAACCGCGTTTTTTCAAATACTTGCAAGTTAATTCCTCTCCCTTCCGTCCCAAAACTTTGTTACGAAAGTCCTGCGGTGAATTTTGCAAATTCCCACCTCCCTGATCGCGTTGATATGCTCTTTCGTGCCGTACCCCATATTGCGCTCGAAACCATATTCCGGATAGAGCCGCGCGCATTCCTTCATGAAACGATCTCTGTAAACTTTGGCGAGGATACTCGCCGCGCCGATCGAACATACGAGCGAATCGCCCTTGATCACGCTTTTTTGGGGAAACGGTATATCCAGCGTCATATTGCCGTCTGTCAATACAAAATCGGGCGCGGGGGAAAGAGCCAAAACGGCGCGCTTCATGCACATACGCGTCGCTTGCAGAATGTTTATTTCGTCCACCACCCTCTCGTCCGCTTCGCATATTGCAAAGGCGCGAGCTTTTTCTTTGATTTTTTCCGCGAGATATTCCCTCTTTTTCGGAGACAACTTTTTACTGTCGTCTATCCCGACGATGCGTTTCTCTTCTTCAAGCGGCAAAATCACCGCCGCGCACACTACCGGTCCCGCCAAAGGACCGCGTCCCACTTCGTCAACGCCCGCTACCGCGACAAAACCCCGATCGAAATACTCTTTTTCCGTCGTAAGTAAATCCATAACGTTAAATTAAGCCTACCTCTTTCATATCGTCCTCACAATCGAAACATACTTTCCCGAGACGCCCCTTACGAAAATCGTCTATGACGGCGCGTTCGCCGCGTTCAAAATCATAATCGTTGTTCCCTTTCAGCAAAAAACCGCGCCGCGCGCATACTTGATTCAGCATTTCAAGCGGCGCGCTTCCCTTCCCGATTCCGTAACGCTCCGAAAGTCCCGCAGGGTTGAGCGAGGAAAGATCTTCCAAAAGCGCAAGCGCGATTTCGTCCATGCTGAGAATATCGTCCTTCACGCTGCCGATATAGGCAAGCCGACGCGCAAGCGTTTGATTTTGAAAAGAAGGCGGCATGACGCCGGGCGTATCCATCAACTCGAACGCGCCGCATTTTACCCATTGCTTGGTTTTTGTAACGCCCGCTTTATCCCCCGTAACGGCGCGGCGCGAACCGCACAGCAAATTAATCACCGTACTTTTACCCGTGTTTGGCACGCCCGCGATCAAAAAGCGCAGCGGTTTTAACGATCCTTTTTCTTTCAGCCGCCGCGATTTTTCGGCTACGAGCGCGCTCATCCCTGCAATGAGTTCCCGCTTTCCGTTCTGCAACGTAGAATTGAGCGTTAATCCTTTCGTTCCGCTTTCTTTCAAAACGGAAAGAAGCTCGTCCGCCTTTGCGCCCGCAAGATCGGCTTTGTTGAACAGATAAAGCACGGGTTTATTTCCGACGAGCGCTTTCAGCTTCGGGTTGTAAGTCGAAGCGGGAGCGCGCGCGTCAAGCACGAATACGACCGCGTCGCACAAGCGTAAATTTTCTTCCATAAGCCGCATAGCCTTCGCCATGTGTCCCGGAAACCATTGAATCATTTTAGAATTAACTCGATTGTCTTGATTCACTTGCTCCGCCCCTTTCTCATAACCTTTTCGATCCCCCTTTCAACGATTTTTATCGTTCAACCCTTTAACAAATCGGGACGGTTTTTCTTCGTGATGGCAATCGATTGCTCGCGCCGCCATTTATCGATCTCGGCATGATTTCCGCTTCGGAGAACTTCGGGCACTTTCAAACCGCGGTATTCCGCGGGATGAGTGTAGTGCGGATATTCGAGCAGATTTTCCGAAAAACTCTCCTGCACAAGCGATTCGGGCGACAAAACGCCGTCGATATACCGCGCCACGCAATCGGTAACGACCATGGCGGGCAGCTCGCCGCCCGTTAAAACATAGTCCCCGATGGAGATCTCCTCGTCGATAAACAAATCGATCGCGCGCTGGTCTACGCCCTCGTAATGCCCGCATAACAGCACGAGATGCTCTTCTCCCACGAGCGAAAACACCATCTCTTGGCGGAACGCCCTGCCTTTTGGCGAAAGAAAAATGCGGCGCGCCTTGTGTTCGGGATCGACCGCTTCGATCGCGCTGCCGATGGGCTGCGCCGTCATCACAAGCCCCGCTCCGCCGCCGAAAGGATAGTCGTCGCATTTTTTCTGTTTGCTTTCGGTGTAGTCGCGGATATTCACGACTTCGATTTGCAATTTTCCCTCTTTCACCGCTCTGCCCACGATACTCGCAAACAACGGCGCAAACATTTCGGGAAAAAGCGTCAATATCGTAATTTTCATTTATAAAACCGCCACTTCCCCAAATCTTTTTTTGTTTACCGTGATCTTTTTTTCTTCGAGACCGATCTGCGTAATTACGCCCTTTACGGCGGGAAACAGAATTTCCTTTCCGTCGCGTTCGATCGTATAAATATCCGAGGACGCCTGTTGCACGTTGGTTAAAACGCCTAAAAGCTCTCCGTCCTCCGTAACGACTTCGCTGCCCAACAAATCGACGATATAATACCGCCCTTCTTCCGGCTGCGGCGCGTCCTCGCGCAGAACGATCGCCTGCTTCCCGCGCAAAAGCTCCGCCGCGTTGCGATCGGACACGCCTTTCAGACCCAAATAAACCGCGCCGTCGCCCACGCGGACGGAAAGCACCTTATATTCCGTACCGTCCAAAAAAATGCGTTTATATGCGCGGAAATCCTCGGCAGAATCGGTAAACGGCTTTATTTTAACCTCGCCGCGAATCCCCTGCGGCTTTAAAATTTCTCCTACCAACAACGTTTTTTCCATACTCAAAACGCGAATAATCCGTCTATTAAAGCGCGGATATCCGCCTGCGTCTCCTCTTTATTTTCTTTGCTTCGTATCACGGAGATATTTTCTCCCGCTCCCAGCTTATCGAAAAGCTCAAAATATCGGTCGCGTATTTTTTTCTGCTGTCCAATCGTTTCGTACCGTTCCGCCGCGCCTCGCTTCAAAACGCGCCGCATTCCCTCTTCCGGCAAAAGGTCGATGAAGATCGTAAGATCGGCTTTAAGCGTCTGCATGGCGGGCGTATTGAGCGCAAGCACCCATTCGTACGGCACAAATCCGCCGTTATAGGCAAGCGACGAAAAATAATAACGATCGCACAGCACGGTAAATCCATCGTCTAATTTTTGTTTGATTCCGTTCACCGCGTTAAAAATATGGTCTAACCGATCCGCCGCGAACAACGCGGCGATGGTGTGCTCGTCCGTCTGAATTCTGCCCGTGAGACAAGCGCGAAGCTGCGCGCCGAAAGGAGAATCGGTCGGCTCGCAGGTAAGAAATACGTTCACCCCCTTAGAAACGAGATATTTCCCGAGGAGTTTCATCTGCGTACTCTTGCCGCTGCCGTCCGTTCCTTCGAATACAATGAATTTTCCCTTTGTGTCCATAACAAGCTTATTATAACAAACGCCCGCGTTTTTGTCAACACGGGCGTTCTTTTTTGTCATTTTAATTTCTTTTCGGCGTACCCGAACTTTTTCATTTCACCCAGTTCATAAACGCTTTGAATGCCGAGGGAAGCGCGTAAGAAGTTTTTATCTCTTCTGCCGTTGCCCATGTGAACGCGGAATCGTATAATTTTGCGCGCACGAGATACCCCGTCATGTGCCATTCGACGTGCGTAAAGATATGTTTCGCCGTCTTTTGCCACAAAACCGCCCCAAAGTCCGAAGGGTCTTTTTCCCCTTCCCAAAGCGGAAATTGCCAAAGTCCCGCCAAAAGTCCTTTCTCTTCCCGCTTTTGCAGGGCGTATTTTCCCTCTTTTTCGAGCACGAATACCGAAAGCCGAACGATTTTACGCGCTTTTTTGTCGTTGCGCACGGGAAAACGCTCTTCCACGCCCGCAAGGTGCGCGCGGCATATCTCCCGCCAAGGACATTCCGCGCAAAGAGGTTCGCCGTTCGGAACGCATACGAGCGCGCCCAGCTCCATAAGCGCTTGACAGAAATCCCCCGCTTGCGGCGGATAAACACGCCGCAGCAAATCGGCAAAATCGCTCTTCGTCTTTGCCTCGTCGATGTTGCTATCGTCCGCAAACAGCCGCGTGAGAATACGCAAAACGTTTCCGTCAACGGCGGGACGGGGTAAATTATACGCAATGGAGCAAATTGCGCCCGCAGTGTAATCCCCCACTCCGGGAAGGTCGCGCACTTTCTCAAAGGTTTGAGGAAATCCCTCTTCCGCAATGAGCTTCGCCGCCTTGTGTAAATTTCTCGCGCGGGAATAATATCCCAACCCCTCCCACGCTTTTAACACGTCCTCTTCGTCGGCACGCGCAAGATCCTCCGCCGATGGAAATTTTTGCAAAAAACGCGCGTAATATCCCTTTACCGCCTCGACGCGCGTCTGTTGGAGCATGATTTCCGAAATCCAAATGCGATACGGATCGCGCGTTCCCCGCCAAGGGAGATCGCGTTTAGACAAACGGTACCACTCTAAAAGAAGCGGTACCGCGCGCTGCATTAAAGAAAGATCCAACATTAAAAGAGTCCCGAGATGACGCCGTTTTCATCGACGTCGATTTTTTCCGCCGCGGGAACTTTGGGCAGCCCGGGCATCGTGAGAATATTCCCCGTGAGCGCGACGACGAATCCCGCCCCCGCCGAAATTTTCACCTGTCTTACGGTAACGGAAAATCCTTCGGGCGCGCCGAGTTTTGCCGCGTCGTCCGAGAAAGAATATTGCGTTTTCGCCATACAGACGGGCGTTTTATCAAAGCCAAGCTCGGTAAGCCGCGCGATCTGTTCTTCCGCCTCGGGCGTATATATCACGCCGTCGCCGCCGTAAATTTTGGCGACAATGGCGTTGATCTTGTCTTTGATGGGAAGCGTCTCGTCGTAACAATAGCGGAATTCGCTCTTCTCCTCGCACAGCGAGACGACTTCGCGGGCAAGCTCCTCGCCGCCCTTTCCGCCTTCCGCCCAAACGGTGGAAAGTTTTACGTTTACGCCGAGCTGTCTGCATTTTTCAATGACGAGCGCGATCTCTGCGTCCGTATCCGTCGGAAAACGATTGACGGCGACCACGACAGGCAACCCGTAAACGTTCTTCATATTGGAAACGTGGCGCAACAGATTGGGAAGCCCCTTTTCCAAAGCGTAGAGATTCTCTTGCCCCAACTCCGTTTTGGCAAGACCGCCGTGCATTTTTAAAGCGCGCACCGTGGCGACGACGACGACGGCGTTCGGTTTCAGCCCCGCCGCGCGGCATTTGATATCCAGAAATTTCTCCGCGCCGAGATCGGCGCCGAAGCCCGCTTCGGTCACTACATAATCGCCCAGTTTCAACGCCGTTTTGGTAGCGATAACGGAATTGCATCCGTGCGCGATATTGGCAAACGGACCGCCGTGTACGAAAGCGGGCGTACCTTCGAGCGTCTGCACGAGATTGGGCTTTAACGCGTCCTTCAAGAGCGCGCACATGGCGCCCGCCGCCTTTAATTCCCCCGCCGTAACGGGTTTCCCGTCCTTCGTATACCCTACGATGATACGAGCAAGCCGCGCTTTCAAATCGGACAGAGACGTAGCGAGGCACAAAACCGCCATAACCTCGCTTGCAACCGTGATATCGTAGCCGTCCTTTCGCGGCACGCCGTTTTTACCGCCGCCCAATCCGTCCTCGATATTGCGCAACTGTCTGTCGTTCATATCCACGCAGCGCCGCAGCGTGATCTTGTCGGGATCGATATTCAATTCGTTCCCCTGAAAGATATGATTGTCGAGCATGGCGCAAAGGAGATTATTCGCCGCGCCGATCGCGTGGAAGTCGCCCGTAAAGTGTAGATTGATATCCTCCATGGGAACGACCTGCGCGTATCCGCCGCCCGCCGCGCCGCCTTTGATTCCGAACACGGGGCCCAAAGAAGGCTCGCGCAGAGCGACGACTACGTTTTTTCCGATACGGGAAAGCCCGTCCGCAAGCCCGATCGTGGTCGTCGTCTTTCCCTCTCCTGCGGGTGTAGGCGTGATCGCCGTTACAAGAATGAGTTTTCCGTCCTTTTTATCCCTTTTCATGACGGAAAGATCTACTTTCGCCTTATATTTGCCATAATATTCGATTTCTTCCTCGCTAAGCCCCGCTCTTTGCGCGATTTTCGAAATATGTTCGAGCTTAGCCTCCTGTGCAATTTGAATATCCGTCTTCATCTTCGGTCTCCTTTTCTTATTTTTTGAAATACGCAACGGCGCTTTCGAACAGTTTCATGTCGTAATTGCCGGGCACGTTTCGGTATAATCCGTAGCCCTTGCGTTCCGAATGTCCCATTTTACCGAACACTCTGCCGTCGGGCGATAAAATTCCCTCAATCGCATACGCGCTGCCGTTCGGATTAAAACGAATATCCATTGTAGGTTCTCCCGCCAAATCGACGTATTGCGTCATAATCTGCCCGTTTTCCGCCAGCCGTCTTATCAACGATTCGGAAGCGATAAACTTGCCCTCGCCGTGTGAAACGGGCACGGACACGATGTCTCCCGCCTTTACGCCCGAAAGCCAAGGGGATTTTACCGACGCCACGCGCACGTTGACGATACGGGATTGATGGCGGGCAATATTGTTGTAGGTGAGCGTGGGACAATTTTCATCCGTTTCGATAATTTTGCCGTAAGGAACAAGCCCCAACTTAACGAGCGCTTGGAATCCGTTGCAGATTCCGCCCATCAGTCCGTCGCGTTTTTCAAGCAGCGTCTCCACTTGTTCTTTGATCTCCTCGTTGCGGAAGAACGCCGTAATGAACTTGCCCGAACCGTCCGGTTCGTCGCCGCCGGAAAAGCCTCCGGGAATGAAAAGAATTTGACTTCGTTCGATTCGTTTTGCAAATTCTTCCACGGAACGGGATACTTCCTCCGCCGTCTGATTGCGAATCACATAGATCTCCGTCTCCGCGCCCGCATCGGCAAACGCCTTCGCCGTATCGTATTCGCAATTTGTGCCGGGGAACACAGGGATAAGCGCCCGCGGTTTCGCGCATTTCTTGACGCACACGCATTCGCTGCGCTTATCGTAGGTAAACGTCTCCGTCTTTTCCGTTCCGCCGATATTGCAAGCGTAAACGGGTTCCAGCTTTTCTTCGTAAGCGTTCTGCAAAGAACAAAGGCTAACGCTTTCGCCACGGTAAACGATTTCCCGCTTATCCGTCGTTTCCCCTAACGCAATACCGATAGGACAATCTTCGGCAAGTTCCAAAACGAACGCGCCGTAATTATAACCGAATATTTCTTCTAAGGAAACGCCGTCATCGTACGCAAAACCGATTCGATTCCCGAAGCACATCTTCATTACCCCTTCGGCAACGCCGCCGTAGACGGGCGTGTATGCGGAAACCGCTTTCTTTTCGCGCAAAAGTTCGGTAACGAGCGCAAAGTTTTTTATCAGCGAGCCGGCAACGGGCAATCCGTTTTCGCAGTCCGGTTTCAAAAGCACGACTTTATGTCCCGCCGCCTTAAATTCGGGAGAAACGACCTCCTCCGCTCTGCCCGTTGTCACCGCGAAAGATATCAGCGTGGGCGGGACGTCAATCTTTTCGAACGTACCGCTCATGGAATCTTTGCCGCCGATCGCACCCACGCCGAAATCGAGCTGCGCCTTGAACGCGCCGAGCAAAGCCGCAAGGGGCTGTCCCCAGCGGGCGGGATCGCGCCCGGGCTTTAAAAAATATTCTTGGAAGGTCAAATACACGTCCTCGAAGTTTGCTCCCGACGCAATCAATTTGCTCAAACTTTCCGCAACGGCGAGATACGCCCCGTGATACGAACTTTGTTCGGCAATGTAGGGATTGCCGCCCCAAGCCATATACGAAACGGTATCCGTATGTCCCTTCTCCGTCGAAACGAGATGCACCATCGATTGCGGAGGTGTGATTTGATATTTTCCGCCGAAAGGCATGAGCACCGTGCCCGCGCCGATCGTCGAATCAAACCGTTCGGAAAGACCGCGCTTGGAGCATACGTTCAAATCGCCCGCCAAGTCCCGATATCCGTCCGTAAAATTTTCGGGAATGCTTTTTTTATATTCTCTGATCTTCTCGGGCGCGATAAAGATATGCTTTTCCGCTCCGTTGGAATTGAGAAAATCACGCGAAACGTCAACGATCGTTTTTCCGTTCCATTGCATAACGAGACGGGGGATTTCAGTCACTTCCGCAACCACCGTCGCTTCCAAATTTTCGCGGTTGGCAAGCTCGATAAACCGCTCCGTCTTGTCCGCTTCGACGACGACCGCCATGCGCTCCTGCGATTCGGAAATGGCAAGCTCCGTTCCGTCCAACCCGTCGTATTTTTTGGGAACGGCGTTCAAATCTATCTTCAAACCGTCGGCAAGTTCGCCGATGGCGACGGAAACCCCGCCCGCGCCGAAATCGTTGCACCGCTTGATCAGCAGCATCGCCTCTTGATTGCGAAACAGCCGTTGCAGTTTTCTCTCCTCGGGCGCGTTCCCTTTTTGCACTTCCGCACCGCAATGAGTAAGCGATTGCAGCGTGTGGGATTTCGACGAACCGGTAGCGCCGCCGCAGCCGTCTCGCCCCGTTCTCCCCCCCAGAAGAATGACTTTATCCCCCGCCGAAGGCGTTTCGCGGCGGACGTTCTCCGCAGGCGTCGCCGCAATAACCGCGCCGATTTCCAGCCGTTTTGCGACGTACCCCGCATGATAAATTTCATCCACCTGACCGGTCGCCAAACCGATTTGATTCCCGTAAGACGAATATCCCGCGGCAGCCGTGGCGACAAGCTTGCGCTGCGGAAGCTTCCCTTTCATCGTTTCTTTCACGGGCAATAAAGGATTCGCCGCGCCCGTTACGCGCATAGCGGCATAGACGTAGCTTCTTCCGGAAAGAGGATCGCGGATCGCCCCGCCGATACACGTCGCCGCGCCGCCGAACGGCTCGATCTCCGTAGGATGGTTGTGCGTCTCGTTTTTAAAGAGCAGCAGCCAGTCCTCTTCCTTTCCGTCGTGATTGACTTTCATTTTCACCGTACAGGCGTTAATCTCTTCCGATTCGTCCAGCTTGTCCAGCAGTCCGCGTTTTTTCAGCGCTTTCGCCGCGATCGTACCGATATCCATAAGGTTGATCGGCTTGGTGCGACCGACCTCTTTTCGGACGGCAAGATATTCCTCGTAAGCGCTCTGTAAAAGCTCGTCCTCGAACCGCACTCCGTCGATGGTCGTCAAAAAAGTAGTATGACGGCAATGATCGGACCAATAGGTGTCGATCATGCGGATTTCGGTCAACGTGGGATCGCGCCTTTCCGTTTTAAAATAATTCTGACAAAACGTAATATCGTCGACGTCCATGGCAAGTTCGTATTTTTTTACGAACGCCGCAAGCCCCTCGCCGTCAAGCTGTAAAAATCCGTGGAGCGTCTCCACCTCGGCGGGAACGGGATAATCGATTTTCAGAGTGGTATGCGCCGCAAGACTTGCTTCGCGGCTCTCCACGGGGTTGATGACGTAGTGTTTGATCGTGGCAAGCTCCTCTTCGGTGACGTTCCCGTAGACGGCGTAAATTTTCGCCGTGCGCACGAGCGGCCGTTTTTTCTTGGATATCAACTGAATGCACTGCGCCGCAGAATCGGCCCGCTGGTCGAACTGTCCCGGAAGATATTCCGCCGCAAAAACTTTGGCTCCCGAAAGGTCGATCTCTTCCGAAGCGCGATCCATCTGCGGTTCGGAAAACACCGTTTTTACGCAATAATCGAACAAATCTTTTTCGATTTCTTCCGCGTCGTAGCGGTTAATGACGCGGATTTTTTCCGCTCCGCCGATTTCGAGCAGTTCTTTCACGTCCGAAAGGAGCGATTTCGCTTCCAAATCGAATCCGTCCTTTTTTTCTACATAAATGCGATAAACCATAATTATTTCCCCGTTACGGCAAGCAATGCGCGCGCGCCGATATCCTTTCTCATGTATGCGTTTTCAAAATGTATTCTCTTCGCCAAACCATAGGCATTTTTAACGGCTTCCTGCAAATTTTTCGCCGTTGCGACCGCTCCGAGCACTCTTCCGCCCGAAGTGAGCAGTTTTCCGTTCTCTTCTTTTGCGCCCGCGATATAAATATTTTCGTTTTCCTTCGTTTCGGGTAGCGTGATCTCATACCCCGTCGCATATTTTCGGGGATACCCCTCGGAAGCAAGCACCACGCAGCAAGCGGCTCCTTTGGAGAAACGCACCATATCTTCCGTAAGATTCCCCTCGCGCACGGCGATCATAATTTCCAAAAGATCGCTTTCCAGAAGAGGCAAAACGACTTGCGTTTCGGGATCGCCGAAACGACAGTTGTATTCGATGACTTTGGGACCCTTCGGCGTGAGCATGAGTCCGAAATAAAGACAGCCTTGAAACGTTCTCCCCTCGGCGCGCATCGCGCGCACGGTGGGCAGAAAAATCTTTTCCATGCACTCGTTTGCGATCTCTTCGGTGTAATAAGGATTGGGAGCGATCGTTCCCATGCCGCCCGTATTCAAACCCTCGTCGTCGTCTTTCGCGCGCTTATGATCCATAGAAGAAACCATGGGAACGACGATATTGCCGTCCGTAAAAGACAGCACGGATACCTCGGGTCCCGTTAAAAATTCTTCGATAAGAACCCTATTCCCACTCGCGCCGAAAATTTTATCGCACATGATTTCTTTTACGGCGGCTTCCGCTTCCCCGAAATTGTGCGCGATTACGACTCCTTTTCCGAGCGCAAGACCGTCCGCCTTGATCACGGCGGGAAAATCCCCGCCTTTCAAATATGCGATCGCCTCGTCCGCGTCCGAAAACGTCCTGCTTTCCGCCGTGGGAATGCCGTATTTTTTCATCAAATCTTTGGAGAAAACCTTGCTTCCTTCGATGATCGCGGCGTTTTTGCGCGGTCCGAAACAGGGAATCCCCAATTCTTCGAGCGCGTCGACACAGCCCAATACGAGCGGATCGTCGGGTGTGACGACGGCAAAATCAACCCGATGCGTTTTCACGAAGTTTACGATACCGTCGATATCCGTCGCCTTTACGGGATAACATTCCGCGTCGCGCGCAATCCCGCCGTTCCCGGGAAGCGCATATATTTTGCCGCACCTTCCGCTTTTTTTCAACGCTTTGACGACAGCGTGTTCCCGACCGCCCCCGCCGATAACCAAAATATCCATAGAAATCACCTCATGCACAAACTTCTTATTTCAGAGTCCTTCTGCACCCTTACGGAAACATCAAACGCTTTTTCCGTTTCACGATCTGCAACGCAAAGGAAAACGTCCTTCCGAATACGCGCTCTTTTTGCAAAATCAGTGGTGGAACAATCTCATTCCCGTAAAGCACATTACCATGTTATACCGATCCGCCGCTTCGATCACAAGATCGTCCCGTACGGAACCGCCCGGTTCCGCCACATAGGAAACGCCGCTAAGCGCCGCGCGGTCGACATTATCGGAGAACGGGAAGAACGCGTCGCTTCCCAAAGAAACGCCCGTTACCGTCTTTAAATACGCCCTTTTTTCCTCGCGGGTAAAGGGAGCGGGCTTGACGGCGAAATTCTTCTGCCATTCTCCTTCCGCCAGCACTTCCTCGTAATCGTCCGAGAGATAGAGATCGATGATATTGTTCTTTTCCGGTCTGCCCACGCCGTCCGCGAATTGCAGCGAAAGCGTTTTTTCATGCTGACGCAAATGCCACAAATCCGCCTTTTGTGCGGCGAGCCGCGTGCAATGAATGCGGGACTGCTGTCCCGCGCCGACGCCGATCGCCTGTCCGTCCGCGGCAAAGCAAACGGAATTGCTCTGCGTATATTTGAGCGTAATGAGCGAAATAATCAGATCGATCGCCTTGTCCTCGGGCAGCGTTTGATTCTTCGTCACGATATTGGTAAGCAATTCTTTGTCGATTTTAAAATGATTTCTTCCTTGTTCGAAGGTAACGCCGAATACTTGCTTGCGCTCGGTTTCCTCCGGCACATAGTCGGGATCGATCTTGACAATATTATAGCCGCCTTTCCTCTTAGTCTTTAAAATTTCCAACGCTTTGGGAGAATAAGCGGGCGCGATAATGCCGTCCGACACCTCGCGCGAAATGATCTTCGCCGTCACCTCGTCGCACTCGTCCGAAAGGGCGATCCAATCTCCGAAAGAGGACATTCTGTCCGTTCCGCGCGCTCTTGCATACGCGCATGCAAGCGGAGAATCGTCCAGTCCCTCGATATCGTCCACAAAGCAAGATTTTTTCAGCGTTTCGGAAAGTTTTTTGCCGACCGCCGCAGACGTCGGAGAAACGTGCTTGAAGCTCGTTGCGGCAACCATGCCCGTATTCTCCTTAATCTCTTTTACGAGCTGCCACGAATTGAACGCGTCTAAAAAGTTGATGTACCCCGGTCTTCCGTTTAAAATCTCTACGGGAAGTTCTCCGCCGTCCGCCATAAAAATGCGCGCGGGCTTTTGGTTTGGGTTGCAGCCGTATTTCAAAGAAAATTCGTTCATTTTTTATTCCTCACTTCTCGTATTTATTGATTAATATATTCTCCGTCTCGCCCGTTTTCAAATCGATCGCACGGCAATACAGAGAGATTTTATTTTCCTCGTCGAGCGCGTTCCAGATCTCGTCGGCAAACGTTTTTAAATCGTTGGGAACGAGCACGGGAACAGGCTCTCCCGTAAACGAGGGAAGCGGATTGCCGTCCTTTTGATATGTGCTGATAAAATGCCCCGTACCGCTTACGGGTTCGTAATCGTAAAAGAAGCGATTGCATTTTTTTCCTTTTTTATCCGCGCTCTTTAAAATAGACAGCTCGTAAGAAAACGGCTTTTTCAAATGCAGAATGCCGCTGATACGCGGCGTAAAGTTCGGACCGTCCGGTTCGAATACGCGCGTTTTCAACGCGCCGCGGAAGCATTTTCCCGCTTTTAAATATTCTTCGACGGTATCCGTCTGATCGCCGTTAGTCACAATGACGTCGCTTCCCACGACTTTTACGGGCGAATAGATGATGAGCGAAGGATCCTCCACCTTGCTCGCGTCAAACGGCTCGGTTTTCAGTCCGTCGCCGTCCTCCACAAAGATACGGTTGCGGCTGTTTGCGCTTCTTCCCGATATAAAATAAGCGAACACCGCTTTTTTACCGTCTTTGCTCTTGCCGAGTACGATTCCGCGCCCGACGTAGGATTTCCCCGCCAACGCTTTTTGCATGGTCTTTCTCATATTGTTTCCTCCGATAATTTTTTACATACAAGTTCGACTGCCTGCGGCAGAATGATCCATTCTGCCTCGCTCATAACGCGTTTTTGCAAAATTTCGGGCGTGTCGCCCTCTTTCACTTCCACCGCCTTTTGCAATATGATGGAACCGCCGTCGCAGACTTCGTTAACGTAATGCACCGTTGCGCCCGTTACTTTCACGCCGCGCGCAAGAGCCGCCTCGTGTACGCGCAATCCGTAGTAGCCTTCGCCGCAAAAACTCGGGATCAGCGCAGGGTGAACGTTGATTATACGTCCCTCGTAACGCTTGACGAAGTTCCCGCTCAAAACGGTCATAAACCCCGCAAGCACGATGAATTCGATCCCTCTTTCTTGACATACGGAAAGTATTTTTTCTTCGCGCTGCAAACGATCGGACTCTTTCCTGTCAAAGACGACCGCCGGAATCCCCATGCGCGCCGCGCGCGTGAGAACGAACGCCTCTTTATGATCGGTGACGACGAGTTTCACCTCGCCGTGCGGAATGAGCCCCGCTTCCTGCGCGCCCATGATCGCCTGAAAGTTCGTGCCGCCGCCCGAACAGAGCACGGCGATTGCGATTTTTTTCATAACAACACCACGCCGTCGTCGCTTTTTACGATTTCTCCCACGGCGTACGCCTCTACGCCGTTCGACTTCAAAATCTCAACGGCGCGCTTTGCGTCCTCTTTTTTGACGACGACGCTCATGCCGACGCCCATATTAAACGTATTGAACATATCGTGATCGGAAATAGCCCCTCTCTTTTGTATGAGCGTAAATATAGCGGGCGTTTTTACGTCGCTTCTATGGATTTTAACCCCCAGCCCTTTCGGAATCGAACGGGGCATATTCTCGTAAAATCCGCCGCCCGTAATGTGAGAAACACCCTTTACCGCAACCTCTTTGAAGAGCGCAAGCATGGGTTTCACATATATCTTCGTAGGCGTTAACAGCGTTTCTCCGAGCGATTTTCCGCCCAGTTCTTCGACGGGGGCGTTCAAATCGCAGCGTTCGATATCGAACACCTTTCTCACGAGAGAAAATCCGTTGGAATGCACGCCCGAGGAAGGGAGCGCGATCATGATATCGCCCGCTTGCATCGCGCTCTTGTCAATCATTTCGCTCCTATCGACTACACCGACGGAAAAACCCGCCAAATCATAATCGTCTGCGGGCATGGTTCCGGGATGTTCCGCCGTCTCGCCGCCTACGAGCGCGCAACCCGCCTGCACGCAGCCTTCCGCAACGCCGCCCACGATTTCAGCGATCTTTTCGGGAACGTTTTTACCGCAAGCAATATAGTCGAGAAAGAAAAGCGGTTTTGCGCCGCAGCAGACGATATCGTTTACGCACATGGCGACGCAGTCGATGCCGACGGTGTCGTGCCGATCAAGGAGCTGCGCGATACGGAGTTTGGTTCCTACGCCGTCCGTTCCCGAAACGAGAACAGGCTCTTTCATCCCGCCGAGCGAAAGAGGAAAAGCCCCGCCGAAATCGCCGATATCGCTTTTTCCGTCCGGCATGGTGCGCGCGACGTGCTTTTTCATGAGCTCTACCGCTTTATAGCCCGCGGTAATATCCACGCCCGCCTGTTTATAACTCTCCGAATAACTTTTTTCCATGTTTATTCTCCTGTCTTTCTTTGAAATTTCGGATTCTCGCTGATGGGGCGCTCCAACCGTTCGAATCTGTTTTTGTTTCCCGAAGGAATTTGCGTAGGATAGTCTCCGTCGAAACACGCCGTACAAAATCCCCCTTCCTTCCCCGTAATCAAACGGGCGTTTTTCACGTCGAGATACCCCACCGAGTCCGCGCCGATAATCTTTGCGATTTCTTCGAACGAATGCTTGCAAGCAATCAAATTTTCCCGCGAATCGATATCCGTACCGTAATAGCAAGGATTTAAAAACGGCGGAGCGGAGGAAAGCATATGCACTTCCTTTGCTCCCGCCTCGCGCAAAAGCCGCACGATTCTGCCACTGGTTGTTCCGCGTACGATTGAATCGTCGATGAGTATAACGCGCTTGCCTTTGACTAACGAAGTAAGCACGTTGAGTTTGATGCGTACTCTATCCTCGCGCGCGGCTTGTCCGGGCGCGATAAACGTTCTGCCGATATATTTGTTTTTGATAATGCCGATTCCGTAAGGAATCCCCGATTCCTGCGAATAACCGAGCGCCGCGTCCAAGCCTGAATCCGGCACGCCGACGACGACATCGGCTTCAATGGGATATTGTTTGGCAAGCATCGCGCCCGTACGTTTTCTCGCTTCGTGGACGGAACAGCCGTCGATCACGGAATCGGGACGGGCGATATAGAAATATTCAAACGCGCAAAAGCGTTTTTCCCCGCCGCAATGATCGGTATTGCTCGTAACGCCGTTCTTGGTGAACACAAGCATTTCGCCCGGTTCGATTTCGCGCACGAGCTTTGCGCCGACGGAATCGAGCGCGCACGATTCGGAAGCGACGATATACGCGCCGTCTTCCCGAATGCCGTAGCAGAGCGGACGGAATCCGTGCGGATCGCGCGCAGCGATCAGCTTGCTCGGCGACATGACAACGAGCGAATACGCGCCCTTGATTTTATCCATGGCGGAAAGCACCGCCTGTTCGATGGAAGGAAGCTTTATGCGTTCTTTGGTGATAACGTAGGAAATGACTTCGGTATCCGAAGTCGTATGGAAAATACTCCCCTCGTTTTCAAGTGCGGAACGAAGCTCGTAAGAATTTACGAGATTACCGTTGTGAGCAAGCGCCATGTTCCCTTTCAAATGATTCACGACGATAGGCTGGGCGTTCTCCCTGCCGCCCGCGCCCGTCGTAGAATAGCGGACGTGACCGATCGCCATATTCCCTTCGCCCAAACGGTTAAGCACGTCCCGCGTAAACACGTCGTTTACCAGTCCGATATCCTTGTGCGAAGTAAAAACGCCGTCGTCGTTGACGACGATCCCCGCCGATTCCTGCCCGCGGTGTTGCAGCGCAAACAGCGCGTAATAGGCGGTAGAAGCCACGTCCTGTTTTTCTTTGGCGAAAATGCCGAATACCCCGCATTCTTCGTGAATACGTCCTGTCATAATCCCTCCGCGGTTATTCTTTTCCGTTCCAGCAATAAGTGCAGAGCTTGCAAGGATCGATCCCGATCGCTTTCCGCAAGCCTTCGAGCGACTGAAATTCCAACGATTCGAATTGGAATTTATCGCAGATCGCCTTCCTCATTGCCTTGCCGCGCTCCGTTGACGAATCGCTATATTCTTCGAGATGGTTAAGCCCCTCTTCGCCTTCCAACTCTACAATCGTACGGCGGGCGATCAGCTCCATATCGCTTGTCGCACGGGAAAAATTCAAATATTTACAACCGTACATAATGGGCGGACACGCGGAACGCATATGCACCGCCCGCGCGCCGTGCGAATATAAAAAGTCCACCGTCTCTTTCAGCTGCGTACCGCGCACGATCGAATCGTCGACGAGAAGCAGACTCTTGCCGTCTATCAGTTCATGCACGGGTATCAGCTTCATTTTTGCGATTTTATTCCGTTCCGATTGATTCACCGGCATAAAACTGCGCGACCAAGTGGGCGTATATTTGATATAGGGACGGGCGAACGGAATCCGCGCTTCGTTGGCGTATCCGATTGCGTGCGGCGTACCCGAATCGGGGACTCCTCCAACAAAATCGATATCCAAGGCTTTGTTTCCCTTTTTATCCCGTTCCGCCAATATACCGCCGTTACGGTAACGCATAATTTCTACGTTTACCCCTTCGTAATCGGAAGTGGGATAGCCGTAGTACGTCCATAAAAACGCACAGATCCGCATTTCTTTTCCGGGAGGCGAAAGTTGCAAGACGCCGTCTGCGGAAATTTCCGCAATTTCGCCCGCGCCGAGTTCCTTTTCGTCCGTATAGCCGAGTTTCTGATAGGCGAACGATTCGAAAGAAACGCAGTAACCGTCCTCGCATTTTCCGATGAGTACGGGCAGCCTGCCCAACCTGTCGCGCGCGGCGATCAGCGTTCCCTTATCCGTCAGGAGCAAAACGGAAGCCGTTCCGTCGATCTGTTCCTGCGCATAGCGAATTCCCTCTACAAACGTGTCTTTCTCGTTGATCAGCGCGGCGACAAGCTCGTTGGCGTTGATTTTCCCGCCCGTCATCGCGTCGAAATATCTGCCGCTGCCGGAGATGATTCTTCCGATCAACTCTTCGGCGTTATTGACGACGCCGACCGTACAAATCGCGTATTTCCCGAGTTTGGAACAGATTAGGAGAGGCTGAGGATCGGTATCGCTGATACAACCGATTACGGCGTTTCCCTTCATCGTTTTGAGAATGCGTTCGAATTTCGTGCGGAACGGAGAATTTTCGATATTGTGAATCTCGCGTTGCAAGCCCAATTCCTTATCGTAAGCAGCCATTCCGCCTCGTTTCGTCCCCAAATGAGAATGATAATCGGTTCCGAGAAAAACGTCGAAAACGGCGTCGCGCTTTCTTACTGCGCCGAAAAAACCTCCCATAACGAATTATTCCCCCGTCGTAACGCGTTTAAAAATTTCTTTATAGGCGTCCTCTACGCCGCCCATATCGCGGCGGAAACGGTCTTTATCCAACTTTTCGCCTGTTTTTGCATCCCAAAAACGGCAAGTGTCGGGAGAGATCTCGTCCGCAAGCACGATCGTTCCGTCGGGAAGCCGCCCGAATTCCAATTTGAAATCGATAAGCCGTACGCCGAGCGTTAAGAAGTATTCTTTCAGTACTTCGTTGACCTTGAACGCGTATTTTTTAATCGTTTCGATCTCCTCTTTGCCGGCAAGTTTTAAAGCGAGCGCGTGATAGGAGTTGAGAAGCGGATCGTCGAGCGCGTCGCATTTATAGGAAAATTCAATGGTGGGTTCGTCGAAAACGATCCCCTCTTCCACGCCGTAACGTTTTGCAAACGAACCGGCGGAAACGTTACGAATGATCACTTCGAGCGGTATGATCTTTACTTTTTTCACAAGCGTATCGCGTTCGGAAAGCTCCTCTACGAAATGGGTAGGCACTCCTTTCTTTTCCAATAGCTGCATCAACATATTGGACATTCGGTTATTCACTACGCCTTTGCCCGCAATCGTACCCTTTTTCAGTCCGTTAAACGCGGTCGCGTCATCTTTATAAGAGACGATGCACAAATTCTCGTCGCTTGTCGCGAAAACTTTCTTTGCCTTTCCTTCGTAAAGCTGAACTGTCTTTTCCATTGTTTTATCTCCTTTTTATCGAACAGAGTATTTCTCTGTGATTTCCTTATTTTTTGCAAGCGCTTTTTCCGCGCCCGCTCTCCGCGCCGAGAGCAATTTTTCGGCAAGCGCCTTGTCTCCCACCGCCAAAATTTCAACCGCCAGCAAAGCGGCGTTTTGTGCGCCGTCGATGGCGACGGTCGCAACGGGAATCCCGGAAGGCATCTGAACGGTGGAAAGAAGCGCGTCTAGTCCGTCGAGCGTGGAACTCTTTACGGGAATGCCGATAACGGGCAATACGGTGTTCGCCGCGATCGCCCCCGCTAAATGAGCGGCCTTCCCCGCCGCCGCAATGATCGCTCCGAAGCCGTTTTCCGCCGCTTTTTCTGCAAATTCTTTTGTTTCCGCAGGCGTGCGGTGCGCCGAAAAGACGTGTACTTCAAACGGTACGCCGTATTCTTTTAATACGCCGAACGCTTTTTCTGCGATCGGCAAATCGGAATCGCTTCCCATGATAATGGCAACTTTCTTCATATAAACCTCCAAAAATATAAAAGGGCGGTTCTATCCCATTTCAGGATAAAACTGCCCAGTCGGACGACGATAATTTACACGGATTCTGCTTCCCTGCGGCGCTCCGCTTTTCCGACAGTTGCAGAAAGAGATCAATTTAATTTTCATAATGATATTATACAAATTCGAAAGCCGCAAGTCAAGCGTTCAAACGATAAAAACGCAAAAATTTCCTCTCTCGGATAATTTCTTGTTCACATTCGCCAAAATCTCTAACGATTAACGAATACAAACGGATATGCCTTTTTTGCCGAAACGGCGGCAAAACTTTGAATAACGCTTATGAAAAAGAACAAAAACTCAGAAAACCGAGTTCTTGTTCTTTTTGACTTGTCCAAAGGGTATATTCCGATAAAAAATTCAGTTTGCCGATTTCCTATGAAATGCGCCGCAAACGGTTGGTTTTTATGTTTTCAACGGTTATTTTTTCATAGCTTCGACCTGTTTTGCGACTTCCTCGCTCAGATCTTCGTTCTTCTTTTCCAAGCCCTGCCCCATGACGAAGAAGCAGAATTCTTTCAGTTCGACCGCGCCCGCTTTCTTTGCGGTTTCCGCAATAAGTTGAGAAATGGTCACGCTGTCGTCCTTGACGAATTTCTGATCCATCAAGCAATTCTCTTCGTAGAATTTCTTAATTTTTCCGAGTACGATTTTTTCCGCGATCGCTTCGGGTTTTCCCTCGTTGAGAACTTCCTTTTTCAAGATTTCTTTTTCTTTTTCAATCGTATCCGCCGAAACTTCGGAAGCGTTCATATATTGGGGCTTGGCAAAAGCGACGTGAAGCGCAACGTTATGCGCAAGCTCTTTCGTTTCCGCGCTTTCGTTCGCCGCAAAGTTGAGCATAACGCCCATGGTTCCGCCCATGTGGATATACGTTTCGATTAAACCCGCGCTTTCATAAAGCTTGAAACGGCGCACGGAAATCTTCTCGCCGATGACCGCCGTCTGTTCCTGCACGAAAGTTTCCACCGTCTTGCCGCCCATATCGGCGCCGAGAAGCGCGTTTACGTCCGCGGGCTTTTTGTCCGCGACAACCTTTGCGATCTCTTCGACAAGCGAATGGAATCTTTCGCCCTTGGCAACGAAGTCGGATTCGCAGTTGACCTCGATGAGCACGCCCGTACCGTTTGCCACGTAAGCGTACACGATTCCTTCCGCCGCGATTTTGGAAGCGCGCTTCGCGGCCTTTGCGATTCCGCGTTCGCGGAGAAGCTCCGCCGCTTTCCCCATATCGCCGTTTGCGTCTACAAGCGCGCGTTTGCAATCCATCATACCCGCGCCCGTCTGTTCGCGGAGCGCCATAACGTCCTTTGCCGTAAATTCTGCCATTTTATTGTCTCCTGTCTGAAATTATTCTTCAACGGGTGCGGCAACTTCCTCCGCCGCAACTTCCTCCGCCGCAGCTTCCGCAGCTTCGATTTCTTCTGCGGGAAGATCTTCGGCTTCGCTCACTTCGAACGTTTCGCCTTGGTTCGCTTCGATAACCGCGTTTGCGATTACGGACGAAATCAACTTGATCGCGCGGATCGCGTCGTCGTTTCCGGGAATCACGCAATCGATCAGATCGGGATCGCAGTTCGTATCGGTAATGGCGACGATGGGAATATGAAGCTTGCGCGCTTCGGCAACCGCGATATCCTCGTTATGGGGATCGACGACGAACAAAAGTCCGGGAAGCGTGCGCATATTCTTGATCCCGCCCAGATTTTCCTGCAATTTCGCCATTTCTTTTTTGAGTCCGAGGACTTCTTTTTTCGGAAGCAGATCGAATTCTCCGCTTTCTTCCATTCTTTCAAGCTTTTCCAAATAATCGATGCGCGAACGAATGGTCTTAAAGTTGGTAAGACAGCCGCCCAGCCAACGGGAATTGACGTAAAACTGACCGCAGCGTTCCGCTTCTTCCTTGATCGCTTCCTGAGCCTGTTTTTTCGTGCCGACAAACAGTACGCTCTTGCCCGACTTTACCGCTTCCACAACGTAAGCGTAAGCCTCTTCGATGAGTTTCGCCGTCTTTTCGAGGTCGATGATGTGAATGTCATGACGCGCCGCAAAGATGTACTTCTTCATTTTGGGATTCCATTTCCGCGTCTGATGGCCGAAATGGACGCCCGCTTCAAGAAGCTGTTTCATAGTGATAACTGCCATAATTCCTCCGTTTTTCCACCCCTCTTTGTCTTTTTTCCGCCCGATCTCCGCAGAAAAATTTACGGACACGGAGGGCGGTACGCCGAGGGTGCGTATTTACAGCGAATGTATTATACCATACTCCCGCCGCCGTTTGCAAGCGATTTTTTCTCGCGTTCTGAAAAAACGCGAAAAAAATCGGAGAGAATTACTCTCCGATTCGTAAAATCCATTCGATTTTTCCGATTAGCGCGTCTTTCCCGTCGCCCGTCAAGGCGGAAACAGCGAGCACGTTGTCCTCGCCAAGCCCGAGTCCCCGCGCAAGCGCTCTCACCCGCTCTTTTGCCTTCATGCGCGAGAGCTTATCGCTCTTGGTTGCGATGACGGAAAAGGGAATGATATGAAAATTCAAAAAACGGATCATCTGCAAATCGTCCTCCGAGGGATCGCGGCGGATATCGCCGAGCAGAAAAACGTGGGCGAAATCTTTGCGGGCGAAAAACCGATCGAGCGTTTTCCCCCACTTTTCTTTTTCCGTTTTGGAGACGGCGGCGTAACCGTAGCCCGGGAGATCGGCAAGCCAAAACTCCCCGAAATCGAAGTAGTTTACAAGCCGCGTTCTGCCGGGAGACGAGCTTGTTTTCGCCAGCTTCTTTTGCCCCGCCAGCATATTGATCAACGTACTCTTTCCCGAATTGCTCTTGCCGCAGACGGCGATCATGGGCTTTTCGGGACGGAGAAACTGCGCCTCGTTCGCCGCGGAAGTGATAAATTTCGCCTGTTTAACGACCATACGAAAGCCCCGTAACCGCGGTTTCGAACACTTGATCGACGTCGCTCACGCAAATGAAATTTAATTCTTTGCGCACGTTCGCGGGGATCTCCTCCACGTCCTTCCTATTTTCTTCCGGAATGATAATATCGTGAATTCCGATTCTGTTTGCGGCAAGCGCCTTTTCTTTCAGCCCGCCGATGGGCAAAACCTTTCCGCGCAAAGTAATCTCGCCCGTCATCGCGACGTCTCTCCGCACGGGCTGTCCCGTAAAGGCGGAAAGAATCGCGGTAGCCATCGTAATGCCCGCGCTCGGTCCGTCCTTGGGGGTGGCGCCTTCCGGAATGTGAATGTGGATGTCCTTCTTTTCGAACTCTTCTTCTTCGATTCCGTACCGTTCCGCATGGGCGCGGATATAGCTAATCGCCGCGCGCGCCGATTCTTTCATGACGTCGCCGAGTTTACCCGTAAGCAAAATATCCCCTTTCCCCTGCATCGCGGAAACTTCGATTGTGAGCGTCGCGCCGCCGACCGCCGTCCAGGCAAGTCCCGTCGCCGTACCCACTTCGTCGCGTTCGCGCATCTCTTCGTCGCGGAGAAAGCGTTTTGCGCCGAGAAACTTTTCCAGATTGTTTCTGCCGACGGTGAGTTTTCTGCCTTCCTCGCCCTTCGCAATGCGTACGGCGGCTTTGCGGCAGACGTTGCCGATCGTGCGTTCCAAGCTTCTTACGCCCGCTTCCATGGTATATCCGTCGATCATATCCGCAATCGCGCCGTCGGTAATGCGCAGATTTTCCTCGGTCAAGCCGTTTTCCTTCCGCTTTTTGGGAACGAGATAGCGTTTTGCGATCTCCTCTTTTTCCTGCGGGGTATAACCCGAAAGCGAGATAATCTCCATTCTGTCGCGCAAGGGCGCGGGAATCGTATCGAGCGTATTCGCCGTCGCGATAAACATAACCTTGGAAAGATCATAGGGAACTTCGAGGTATCTGTCGCGGAAAGTGAAATTCTGTTCGGGATCGAGAACTTCGAGAAGCGCGCTGGCGGGATCTCCTCTGAGATCGGCGGAAATTTTATCCACTTCGTCCAATAAGAACACGGGATTGACGGAGCCTGCGTTTTTCATCTCGTAAAGAATCCGCCCCGGCATAGCGCCGACGTAGGTGCGGCGATGTCCTCTGATTTCCGCTTCGTCTTTTAATCCGCCCAAGCTCATGCGCACGAATTTGCGTCCCAAAGCGCGGGCGATCGACTGTGCGATGCTCGTTTTGCCCACGCCGGGAGGGCCGACCAAACACAAAATAGGAGCTTTCAGTTCGCCCGTGAGCTTTAACACGGCGAGATACTCTACAACGCGTTCTTTGATTTTTTCCAATCCGTAATGATCGTTATTCAGCGAAGTTTCCACGTCGGCGAGCGAAGCGGTATCCTCCGTCTCCTCGTTCCAAGGCAAATCGAGCAGCCAATCGGCATAATTTCTTAAAACGGTGTATTCCGGAGAGGAAGGCGGCATTTTATCCATACGGGCAAGCTCCGCAAGCGCCTTTTCTTCCACTTCGGCGGGCAATTTTTTCGCGAGAATGCGCTCTTTTAATTTGGCGTTCTCTTCCACGTCGTCGCCGAGTTCGGCATGAATCGCTTTCAGCTGCTCCCTGAGATAATATTCTTTCTGCGATTTATCGATATTCTTGCGCACGTCCTGCGCGATTTTACGCTCCAAACGGGAAATTCCAAGTTCGTCGTTTAAACAGCGTTCGAAGAGCTTCAACCGCTCCACAAGCCGATCTTCGGAAAGAATCTGCTGTTTTACCTCTTCCCGAATGCGCATATAGTAAGAGCATACGTTGATATATTCGTCGATATCTCCGATCGAGGAAAGGCGCGCGTCAAGATCTTTGGAAATTTTTCCGTCGTCCGAAACGATATCCTGTACGAGTTCTTTCGCGGTACGGAAATACGCCTCTTCCAGCGTTTCGTCGCCGTGTATGGTAACGATTTCGTCGCAAATCGCTTGAAAGTAGCCGTCCTGAACGATCATTTCACGCGCACGAGCGCGATATAAAGTTTCCACGTTCACGCGGACACGGTCGCCGGGAAGCCGCACCGCCTGTCGGATCCTTGCCACCGTACCGACTTCGAAGAGATCGTCCCGTTCGGGCAATTCGGTTTTCGCGTCTTTCTGTTTGGTGAGAAAGACAAGATTGTCGTTATTCGAGGCGTGTTCGATTGCCGCCAAAGAAAGCCCTCTGCCCGCGTCGAACGTGACGACGACGTCGGGAAAGATCACCTGCGTGCGCATAGGAATCACGGAAAGTATTTTCGTCGTATAATGTTTTTCTGCCATAGCGTCTCCTGTTTGGAGTTTATCAAAATGCTTGATATTAATATATCACACTTTTTAAAGATTTTCAATCAAATCGCGGGATATAAATTTTACCAAGCGCCGTCGCGCTGTCGATGAGCGCGCCCGTTCTTACTCCGTTTACGCGATAGGCGCAAAAAGCTCTCCCGAAAGGAGAGCTTTTGCGTATTTTTGCAAATCGATTAGTCCGTAGCTTCGGATGCAACCTTTTGTGTAAGGGTAAGAGTAACCGTTAAAGAGCCGCTGTTGTCGTATCTGATCACAAGTTTTGTTACGCCTGCGGAAAGCGTTACTTCCCCGCTTGTTTCGGTCTCTCCGATGAGCGGTTTTCCAAAATAATCGGCCTCCGTATATACTTCGACTCCGCTTTGATCAAGCGTCAATACGTATTCTCCCGCCGTTTCCACATAAACGGTAACGTAGGCGGTTCCGTCAACCGTTACTGTATACGTTCCGTTTACCGTCAAATCCGCCGTTGTCGAGCCTCCCCCTTGCGTCCCCGCCGTAATTTTCACCGTTACGGGCACATCGGTACCGAAACGCTCCGTCGACGCAAATTGAATGGTATTCGGTCCTTGAATAAGCGCAATCGTAATAGCTTCATTCGCTTTGCTCAGCGTATATGCTGTGCCGTTCACCGTCAGCGTATAATAGCTATAATCGGCATATGTATTCGTGCTGGACATCGTAAACGTATAGTCTCCCGCCGCGTCGACCGTGATCGTCGCCGAATACGTTGCTTTGTTTTGAGGCACGTTGAAGCTATACTCCGTATCGAGCTTCCATTCGACAGTTCCTTCGTTTCCGCCGGTCTCTGTCTTTTTACTGAAAGAGAAGGTGACTTCATAATAAGCGTAAATGAAGACGTAATAGGTCTTTTCCCCTTCCAATGCCACGGTGTTTTGGGATTGAGACAAATAAGTGTAGTAGGATTGAGAATAATCGTTTGCGGTATAGAGACTAACCCCCGTGTACGCGTCGGAAATCGTCAGCTCATACGTTCCGCTCTCCGAAGGCGTAAAGGT
>CAYZTP010000003.1:53445-71070 GCA_964481555.1 uncultured Clostridia bacterium
TAAGAGCATAGGGATCTTTGAGCGATCCGGGCGTATATGCAAACGAGATATCGATATTGATGATTTCGGTATCCGAAACGACGTAGACGGTATAAGTCGATCCATACCCGACCGTAACCGCTTGACCGCTCGTAATATAATCGAAAAGATACATTGCAGAATAGCCGTATTGCACCGTCGCGTCCGTAAAGGTGAACGTGTAATCGCCCTCCTCCATTTCGAAACTGAAATATGCGGTATATGTTCCGTCTTCGTTTTTGATGCCTTTTGCCGTGTTCGGCCCGACGGACATCGTATAAGGATCCTCGGCGGAACCGTATTGTTTACTGAAAGAGAAAGTAACTTCAGAACTCATATAGACGCTACCGACGCTAACGTAATAGGTTGTTTCCCCTTCCAATTTCACGGTGTTTTGGGATTGATTCAAATATACGTTGGACTGAGTATAATCGCTTGCGGTATAGAAATAAACCGTCATGTACGCGTCGTCAATCGTCAGCTCATATGTTCCGCTCTCCGAAGGCGTAAAGGTATAATACATTTGCGTAGAAGCGATTTCGCTCTCGCCCGCCGTAATCTCTTTGGGCATAGCTTTACTAAGCCCCGCGTCCGTTTCCGCGTTATATGCGCTGAGCGTCGCCGTTACGCCCGAAGAATAAGCGTAACCGATTGTGAGATAATAAGTCGTTCCCGCCTCCGCTTGGAAAACCAAAATTTCGGAAGCAGAAGTAATTATGTTTTCGTAACTGTAATCGCTTGCCGAATACAGCTCAAAATAAGCGTAACCCGACGAGCGCAGCGTATAATAGCCCGCCGTTTCTGCGGTGAACGTATAATATCTCGTCGCGTTCTCCACGGATACCGATTGATCCAATCCCATCGCAACCGCCGTATCGGCAGAATAGCCATCGTCCGTCGCCGCATTGTACTTCGTCAGCGTTAACGTATCCGTCTCCGAATAAACGGAAATATAATACGTATTACCCGCTTTATATTCGTAAATTAAGATACCGTTGCCGTACGTAAGCACGTTCTCCCAATCATCCACATCGTCGAGACTTGCATACAGTGTAAAAGATTCGTATCCGCTGCCCCTCAAGGTAAATTTACCGTTCTCTTCGGGCGTGAACGCAAGATAGATATAAGCGTTCGATCTAACCGTATTTTCGTCGAGCGTCAGAACATAGGGAGCGTCGATCGACCCGGGCGTATATGCAAACGAGACGTCGATATCGATGATTTCGGTATCCGAAACGACATAGAGGATAAAAGTCGATTCATACTCGACCGTAATCGCTTGACCGCTCGTAACGGAATCGGAAAGATACGTTGCAGAATAGCCGTATTGCACCGTCGCGCCCGTAAAGCTGAACGTGTAATCGCCCGCCGCCGCGTTGAAGCCGAAATATGCGGTATATTTTCCCTCTTCGTTTTTGATTCCTTTTGCCGTGTTCGACCCAAGGGACATCGAATAAGGCATATCGGCGGAACCTTCCTTTAACTCGGAGTTCGCAACGCTGAGCGAAACGGTATACGGGTAAGGACAATCGTCATAAGTGACGATTTCGTCCCAACTCGAATAATCCAAACTATACGAGGCTACGCTGAAAGTGATCGTCGCCGTCGAGCCGTACGCCAAGGGGAACGACATCGAATAAACGCCGTTTTTATCGGCTTCCGTTACAAGCGCGGTAGAAGCAAAACCTTTTCCGGGAGTTGAAACCGATACGGTTACCTGAGGATTCGTCCAAGAAAGCACATAAACTGCGCCGCCGATATAATCGCAAGTGAGCGTCGCGCGAATCTCCCCGATTACCTTACCCCTCATACTATCGATTTCCCCGGGAATGACGACCTTATATTCGCCCAGCGAAGTCAGATCGTAATAATATCTGTTTTCTCCGACTTCTTCGCTCGTTTCGGGGCCGTTGGAACCGACCACGTTGTATTCTAACGTTTCCACCTTATCGGAGCCGAGCGTGATTGTAAATTCATGCCCTTCTTCGGTGTGCGCGGCGGCGGTAACTTTGCTATAAGACGCGCCGTTCGGCAAACCGTAAAGCTGAACGGAATATGTAATATCTTCCGTCGCTTTAAACGAAGCAAGCCCGTTTTCGTCCGTTTCTTGCGCCTCTACGATTCCGTCTTTTTCCGTCGCTAATTTCACCGTAACGCCCGCAACCGCGTTGCCTTCCGCGTCCACTACCGTGATTTTATGATATTTGTATGCGCCGCAAACGGTGCAGTAATTGTCGTCGCCGTAAGAGTGCGCGTTCGCCGCGGGCGTTTCTTTGCGATCTACGTCTTGGCAACGGTTGCAAGTTCTTTCCTGTATCTCGTCGGTATAGCAGTCGCCTTCCTGCACAACCGTCCATTCGCCCCAATCGTGACCGAGCTTGGCAATCGTTTCCGTCTCCTCCAAGTCGCAGCGCAAACAGGTAATTTTCTGCGTGCCGTTTTCGGTGCAGGTTGCTGCCGTCACCGTCGTATATACATAATCGTGACCGAGCGCCTCGATTACCGTCACGTCCTGATAGCCGCAAACGGTACAAGTTTTCGTGGATGAACCCGCTTCCAAACAAGTAGCGTCAACGACCACCGCTTCGCCGTAGGTGTGTCCGGGAGCCGCAACCGTTTCTTCTTTCGTTTCGCCGCAAACGGTACAGGTATACTGTAAAACCTTATCCGTCGTACAGTCCCCCTGCTGAACAACCGTTTCGTTACCCCACTCGTGCGTGTGTTCTTTCTCACCGCCGCAAGCCGTAACGAACGCGGCGCAAAAGACTGACGTCGCCACTCCTAAAATCAACGGCAGCAAAATGCGTTTCGTGTTCTTCATTGATGTCTCCTCCAAGTTTTTTATTTTCACCGATCAATCGGATGAAAAAACAAATAAATATGCAATTATGCGATAATTTAAACCAATTTATAACATTTTATCAAATCATAATCTGTTTGTCAAACAAATTAAGCCGTTTGCCGAAAAAAAATCAAATTTCTTGATACGCAACCATAATTCGCCCGCGACGGCTATTCCGTCCGTTCTTCTTTTTGAGTGGAAAGCAATTCGCCCACCGTGGCGGTAAGCGCGGCGGTAAATCTTTCTTTATCGTCCGTCTCCCCTTCCACAACAAGCACGTCGCCCGCCGCAAGCGTCGTCTTGCCGTCGGGCGTTATCACGCTGTTTCCGCGCTCCAACGAGGTAACAAGCGCGCCCTCCGGCCAAAGAACGTCGCGCACCGCTCTGCCGTCCGCGGGCGTATTCTCTCCCACCCGTACGCGCACGGAATATTTGATCATCTCTTTTCCCGCGCGTTCTTCTTCGAGGATCAGTTCGAGATATTTGTCGTAAATGGGCTGCGTACGGCATACGTCTCCCACCAAATATCCAACCGCCACCCCTAAAATCACCGGAAGCAGAAAGGTGAAATTCCAGGTCAGCTCTATCACCATCACGATCCCCGTGATGGGCGATTTTACAACCGTGGTAAAAAATACCGCCATGCAGATTAGAATTAATACGTCCGAATAGGCGGAATCCATTCCCAACGCCCCGCACAGCCCGCTCATCAGCGCGCCTATCCCCGCGCCGATCGCCAGCATGGGAATAAACGAACCGCACGGCACGCCCGAACCCATATTGACAACGGTTACAAGCAATTTCAGCGCGACGATCACGATCAGCGTCGCCCAAAGCGGCGTCGAAAAAATTTGCTCCACTCCCGCGGAAAGACTGCCGAGCGATTCGATAAATTCGTGCCCGCCGCCCATTACGCTCTCCGTAATCAGCCCCGCGGCGCCCGCCAACAGAAAAGGCGCGACGAATTTCCCCATACCCTTGAAAAACTTGAATTTATCGAACAGCTTTTTACTGCGAAACACGAGATAATAAAACGCCACGCCGACCAACGCGCACACGAGAGAAGCAAGCAGCACATAGAGATAGAACCGAATATGAAACGCTTCCACGCCCTCGAACGAAAAGGAAGAAAACGCCGCGCCGACGGAAAATCCCATTGCCTGACGCAGCAGATTGCGCGTTATGACGGCGACGACGACGGACGAAAAAGAACAGATAAACACCTCGGGCGTAAAACGTTTATGCGCCTCTTCGAAGGCGAACGCCATGCCCGTCAGGGGCGCGTTGAACGCCACCGCAAGTCCCGCGCAAGCTCCGCCCGTAACCTGATACCTGCGCACCATTTCTCCGCGGCGCAGCATAACGCTCGTGCCGTATCCGCACGATCCGCCGATTAAAATGCTCGGTCCTTCCCCGCCTGCGGAAAGTCCCATAAAAACGGTAAATAGACTTGCCGCAAACATACCCGTCAGCGTACGGAACCATTTCAGCCGCAAAAGTCCGCGCGTCGCGCCCTCCGTCTGCGGAATGCCGCTGCCGCGAATCATGGGAATAAAGCGCAAAACGCCGCCGATCACGATCGCCCCGACGAACAGCGCGAGAAAGAGCAGAGGAATCAACGCGGGATTCTCGCGGAAAAAACCGTAATACCCGCGCGAAAATTCCTCGGCATACGTTGTTAAAATATTGTAAAAAGTAACGACCGTGCCCGCAAAAAAGCCCGTAAGCCCGCCTACGGCAACCAACTGTACGCCGTAATGATACGCTTTGTTTCCGATCGTTTTCACGTTGTTTTTTTTCATAGCCTTTTATATTATAGCAACCAAGAGAAAAAAAGTAAACGGTTTCCCCTTGGCAATTCAGTGAAAACCGTTATGCATATTGTTTAGCCGACGGGGCAAGACGGATCGACGAACGCCGCCGCATAAAATGCGGCGGCGTTCACGTTCTCTATCCCGCGTACTGCGCGTTGTAAAGCGCGTAGTAAAATCCTTTTTGCTCCAACAGACTGCCGTGCGTGCCTTGTTCTATGATATTGCCGTCTTTCATGACAAGAATCAGATCGGCGTTCTCGATCGTCGAAAGCCTGTGCGCGACGATAAAGCACGTTCTGCCCTCCATAAGCTTTCCGAACGCGTCCTGCACTTTCTGCTCCGTTCGGGCGTCGATATTGCTCGTTGCTTCGTCTAAAATGAGCATGGGCGGGCGGCAGAGCATGACCCGTGCAATACACAGAAGCTGCTTCTGCCCCTGCGAGAGCGTTCCCTCGTCGCCGATCACGGTATCGTAGCCATCGGGCAGGCGCATAATAAACGAATGCGCGTGCGCGGCTTTGGCTGCCGCGATCATTTCTTCTTCGGTAACCGCCGCCCCCATACAAAGATTTTCCCGCACGGTGGCGTTTTTCAGCCAAATATCCTGCAATACCATGCCGATATTGCCGCGCAGAGATCTGCGGGTGATCCCGCGCACGTCCTTGCCGTCCACCGAAATACTTCCTTCGTTCACGTCGTAAAAACGCATGAGTAAATTGATGAGCGTCGTTTTGCCGCACCCCGTGGGTCCTACGATCGCCACGCGTTTGCCTGCGGGAACGGTCACGTTCATATTCTCGATGAGCGTTTGTTCGGGCGTATAAGAAAAACTCACGTTTGCGATTTCCACGTCCCCCCGCGCTTTCCCCAAATCGGCGTTTCCGCTATCGGAAGGCTCCTCCTCTTCGCCGATGAGCGCGAAAAGCCGCGCGGCGCAGGCGATCGCGTTTTGAAATTCGGTTACGACTTCGGAAATCTCGTTGAACGGCTTGGTGTATTGCGTGGAATAGGACAATAGAGAACTTAAATTCCCAACGGTAAAGGGAGCCGCCGCCCCGGCGGTTGCGATAACGGTGAACGCCCCGACGAGCGCGACGAGCGCATAGACGAGGGAGTTGACGAACCGCGTCGTGGGATTGGTGGTGGAAGAAAAGAAAATCGCGCGCAGCGAACTCTTTCTGAGACGCTCGTTTGTTTCTTGAAAAACGCGATCGTTCGCCTCTTCGTGACAGAACGCTTTTACGACTTTTAAATTGCCGATCGCTTCATCGATAAACGCCGTTTGCTCGGCGCGCGCTTCCGCCTGTTCTTTAAACATGGAATACGTGCGCGAAGAGATAAATTTTGCAACGAACAGGGAAAGCGGCGTTACGCAAACCACGACGAGAGCAATCTGCCAGCGCATGACGAACATGATCGCGAGAACGCCCAATATGGCGACGATCCCCGTAAATAATTGCGTAAAACCGAGCAGAAGCCCGTCGGAAAACTGTTCCGCATCGGTTATGACGACGCTCGCCGTTTCGCCGTAAGCGCGCCCGTCGAGATATTTTAAAGGCAGCGCTTGAATTTTACGGAACGCGTCGCGGCGGATATCCGCAAGCACGTTATAGGCGATTTTATTGTTGCAAAGACTTAGCAGCCACTGCGAAAGCGCGACCGCTCCGATGCAAATCGAAATCGCGATAAAGACGCGGTAGAGCGTTTCGTAATCGACGCCTTCTCCCGTAATGCAATCGATCCCAAGTCCCGCAAGATAAGGCACCGTAAGCTGCGCCGCCACCGTAACCACCGAAAGCAATACGGTACAGCACAAAAAGAACGCATACGGTTTCAAACAGCGCAGAATCCCGCCGAACGTGCTTTTTCCCTTTGCTTTTTTCATACGTCCTCCTCCCTGTATTGCGAACGATAAATTTCGCGGTAAACGGAACAGCTTTTCAAAAGCTCTTCATTCGTGCCGATCCCCGCAATTTTGCCGTCGTCAAGCACTACGATTTTATCGGAATGCAATACAGATGAAGCCCGCTGCGAAACGATAAACGTCGTACAGTCGAGCGTTCTGAGCGCGGCGCGCAAAGAAGCGTCCGTCGCGTAATCGAGCGCGGACGAGGAATCGTCCAAAATAAGAATTTCGGGATTTTTTACGAGCGCGCGGGCGATCGTCATCCTCTGTCGCTGTCCGCCCGAAAAGTTTTTGCCTTCCTGCGCAACCTCGCCGTCCAATCCGTTTTTCGAAGCCACTACGTCGAGCGCCTGCGCCCGTTCCACCGCTTTCAGCAATTCTTCGTCCGTCGCGGTTTCGTTCCCCCAAAGTAAATTGGAACGAATTGTCCCTTTGAACAAAACGGCTTTTTGGGGGACAACCGAAACCATGCCGCGCAGCGTTTGCGCGGGTATTTCGTTTACGTTTTTTCCGTTGATATAAACCGCCCCTTCCGTTGCGGCGTAAAAACGGGGAATCAAATTCACAAGCGTGCTTTTGCCCGAACCCGTGCCGCCTAAAATCCCCACCGTTTCGCCGCGTTTCACGCTGAAATCGATATTCGAAAGCGCGTTTGCGCCGCCGCCCTCGTAAGAGAACGCGACGTTTTCAAACCGCACGCTCTCTTCCTTTCCACAAGACAGCGTATTTTCCCGCGAAAGAACGGACGGCTCGCCTTGCATATCGAGAATTTTGCCGATGCGCTTCTGGCAAGAAGCCGCTTTGGTAATCGTAACGATGAGATTGGCAAGCTTGATCAGCTCCACCAAGATCTGCGCGAGATATCCGTAAAGCGCAACCACGTCGCCTTGTTCCAACACGCCGAAATCCACCCGCCGCGCGCCGAGATACAAAAGCGCGATCAAAGCAAGATTGACGAGAACGTAAGTGACGGGATTGGTAAGGGCGGCAATCCGTCCCGCCTTTTTCTGCGCCCGTTTTAATTGCGAATTGCGCGTTTCGAATTCTTCCGTCTCTTTCTTCTCCAACGAGAACGCGCGGATCACCCTCACGCCCGCCAAATTTTCGCGCGTGGAAAGATAAACCTTGTCCAATTTCCCCTGCACCCGCTGATACAGAGGAATGCACGCGCCCATGACGGAATAGACGGTGACAGCCAAAAGCGGGATTACGGCAACAAACACGAGCGCGCATTGCGCGTCCACCACGAACGCCATGATCATTGCGCCGAACACGATAAAAGGAGAACGCAAAAAGAGACGGAGCGTCATATTCACGCCCGTCTGCACTTGATTGACGTCGCTCGTCATACGGGTAATCATGGCGGAAGCGCCTAAACGATCGATTTGCGCAAAGGAAAAAGACTGCAATTTGCGAAACAAACGGCTTCTCAGTTCCGCAGAGACGCCGACGGCGGCTTTTGCGGCGAAAAACTGCGCCGTCAGCGAAAAGGCAAGCCCCGCCACGCCGAACGCAACCAGCACAAGGCACATTTTCACGACGTATGTCTTGTCTCCGTCCGCAATCCCCACGTCGATGATTGCGGCGACGACGAGGGGAACGATGAGTTCCATGCATGCTTCGAACAGTTTAAAAAGAGGCGACAAAATCGCCTCTTTCCGATACGTTTTCAAACAAGAAAGCAGGTGTTTCAAATCAATTCCTTCCTATATGAGAAACAGATAAACATAATAACCGATAAAACATACGAGCATGAGCGCGCCCGATAGTTTACCCAGCTTATGCCCTTTTACGAGAGCGAGCGCAAACAAAAGCGCCGTCGCGCCGAGCGCAACAAGCGCGTCCACCAAATTCCCGCTTACGGAGAACGAAAGCGGATAAAACAGCGACGAAACGCCCGCGACAAAAAAGATATTAAAGATATTGCTGCCGATAATATTGCCGACGGCGATGTCCGTCTCCCCCTTGACCGCCGCAACGACGGACGTGACGAGTTCCGGCAGGCTCGTTCCTATGGCGACAACCGTAAGCCCGATGATCCGCTCGGATACGCCGAAGTAAGAAGCGATATATTTCGCGGAATCGACAAGCAACGTGCCGCCGCCCGCCACCATGCCTAGCCCGACGAGAACGAGGACAATTAAAAACCAGCTCTTTTCTTCCATTCGCGCGAACCAAAGCGCTATTTTGCCCTTGGGCTGTTTTTCTTTTCTCTCCTCTTCCATATCGGGAAGCGCTTTGCGCCGCTTTTGTTCTTTACGCGCGTTCATGAACAGTACGGTCATATACGCCGCAAATACGGCGAGCAAAATCAAACCGTCCCACCAAGACAAAGCGTTTCCCCATGCGCCGAGACCCGTCATAAGCGCGCTTGCCAAAAGTAAGACGGGCAAATCGAGCACAAGAGAAATCTTTTGCACGGGCAACGCATGAAAGAGCGCCGAAAGCCCCAATATGAGCAATATATTTACGATATTGCTGCCGAGAACGTTACCGATCGCAATATCGGTGGACTTTTGTATCGCCGACGTCACCGAGACGCACAGTTCGGGCAAACTCGTACCGAACGCGACGACGGTTAGCCCGATCACAAGCGGCGATATTTTACATTTCGCCGCAATCCGCGAGCTTCCGTCCACAAACCAATCCGCCCCTTTTACCAAAAGAGCGAATCCTAAAACGAGTAAAAAGACATAAAGAGCCAACATACCCAAACAACTCCCTTTCAATTTTATCCGAAAGTCTTGTCGTTCATAAGAACCGCCGCGACACGAGGTTGACCCTCGGGGTATGTTGCCGCGGCGCATCGGACGTCCGTTTCCTGAGACTACTCCCTTTCGTAGGAAAATTATACCATATTCCCGCAGCCGTGTCAAGCGTTTCGCAGCTCCGCGAATGTCGCGAATGAAACAATCCGCGACCGCGCGAATTATGATCGAAATTTTAATGATAGAAAAAATTTCGCGATCGTCGTTAAAAGAACCCCTCTACAAACTGCTCCGCATCGAACGGAGCGATATCGTCGATCTTTTCTCCTACGCAAGCGAACACGACGGGCACTTGCAATTCGCCGCATAGCGAGAACACAAAGCCGCCCTTTGCCGATCCGTCTAATTTCGTTAGAACGATCCCGTCCAAATCCACCGTTTCGCCGAAGATTTTCGCCTGCGAAAAAGCGTTCTGTCCCGTGGTGGCGTCCAACACCAAAAATTTATAAAACGCCGCTTCGGGGAATTCTCTCGTTACGACGCGATCCATCTTTTGCAGCTCTTTCATCAGGTTGTCCTTCACCTGCAATCTACCCGCCGTATCGATGAGTACGACGTCCGTGCCGCGCGCTTTTGCAGACGAAACCGCGTCGAAAATAACGGCCGCAGGATCGCTCCCGTCCTCGTGCTTGACAATACGGACTTTCGCGCGTGCCGCCCAAACGGCAAGCTGATCGATCGCCGCCGCACGGAAAGTGTCCGCCGCCGCCACGGTCACGCTCTTCCCCTGCGAAACGAACCAATTCGCCACCTTGCCGATGGTCGTCGTCTTTCCCGCGCCGTTCACGCCCACAAACATAATCACGCACGGATAGCTTATTTCGGGCACGGGCGCTTCGTTTAAAATATCCTCCAAAATATCTTTTAACAGATCGGTTACGAACTGCTCGTCCTTTACTTTATTTCCGATCGCCTCTTCCCGTACTTGGTCGACGACTTCTTCCGCCGTGCGAACGGACACGTCCGAAGAGATAAGAATTTCTTCCAGATCGTCGTAAAATTCGTTGCCAAGCTTATTTTGGGCGAACAACAGACGCATTTTGGCAGATACGCCCTCTTTCGTCTTTTTTAACGCGTCTTTAATTTTTCCGAATAATCCCATAGCGCTCCCCTTATGCGACCACCGTATCTTCGCCGAGTTTTTCTTCCACTTCGGACAGCTTGACGGAAACGATCTTGCTTACGCCCTTTTCCTCCATCGTCACGCCGAACAGCGTATCCGCCTTGTTCATCGTCGGCTTGCGGTGCGTGATCACGATAAATTGCGTTTCTTTCGAGAATTTTTTCAAATAACTTGCAAAACGATCTACGTTCGCTTCGTCGAGCGCGGCTTCTATTTCGTCCAAAATACAGAACGGCATAGGACGGGATTTTAAGATAGCGAACAGTATGGCGATCGCCGTAAACGCGCGTTCTCCGCCGGAGAGCAGCGAAATTTTCGTCAGCTTCTTTCCGGGAGGGCAAGCGATGATCTCCACGCCCGCGTTTAACGGATCGTCGCAATCGGTATAATCAAGCTGCATTTCCGCCCTTCCGCCGCCGAAAAGCTCTTTGAAGATTTTCGTAAAATTGGCGTTGATCTCGCGAAAGCCTTCGTCAAATTGCTTCTGCATGATTCCTTTCAAATCGGCAAGCGCGGTCGATAAATCGGAAATCCCTTTTTCGAGATCGGACTTCTGCGTCTGCATTTCTCCGTAACGGGCAAACAGGTTGTCGTAATCCTCGATCGCGTTCTGATTAACGGGACCGAGCGCGCCGATTTTTCGTTTTAAATTGTTGATTTTCGAATACGATTGCGAGATATCATACTGCTCGTCGCGCAAGGACTGCGCGCTCTCATAGGATAGCCCGTATGCTTCGTCAATCCGCTGTTTCATGTTTTCGAGGCTAACCTCGGCGCGGGAAATTTCCAATTCGCTACCGTGCTTTTCGTCCCCCAAATTCTGCTGACGGGCAAGAAGCGCGCGCTTCTTCTCCGCAAGTTTCGTCTGCGTTTCGCCCATTGCGCGTTTCGCCTCCTCCGTAGCGGCGATTTCCGCGCGAATCGAAGAAACGGCTTTCTGTTCCTCTTCGGTTAAAGCAACCTTTTCTTCTTCTTGTTTGAGCCGACGGATAAGCGTCTCCGTCCCGGCGACGGCGGCGTGCGTTTCCTCCGCCTTTTTGAGAAGAGACGCCTTTTCCTCTTGCAACCGTTCGGTTTGTTCCGCCGCCGCCTGCCGCGACGAAAGCACGGTTGCGTTTTCGATTTTCAGCGCGTTCAACTCCTCGCGCAGCCTGTCGCGCTCTTCCCTCAGCCGCGCGGTTTCTTTTTCCCGTTCCGCGGTTTCCGCCGCCGCCTCCGACCGAATTTTGTTGAGCACGTCCTCGCTTTCGGAAGCGGTAAGCGCTTCGCTTTCGAGATCGTCCGCGCGTTTTAAAAGCTTCCCGAGTAAGGATTCGTATTCGGCAAGATCGCGCTCCGTCGCCGAGATCAAATCGCAAAGCGTTATTTCTTTTTGCGCGTATGCGGCAAAGGACGCCGTCTCGGTTTGCACTTTTACGCGGAACTGCTCGTATTCCTTTTCCGCCTCTTCGCGGGCGGCGTCGTTATGCTTGATCGCCGACAGAAGTTTTTGCACCGTGGCCTCTTTGCGGCGAATCCCGTCCTCGCACTCTTTAATATGTCTTTCGCCCGCCAATAGGTTGCCGCTTTCTTTGCGCTTGGAGCCGCCCGTCATCGCGCCGCTTGTGGCGATGATATCGCCGTCCAGCGTTACGATCCGGAAAGAACGCGGATACTTTTTCGCAATCGCCGTAGCGTTCGCTATGGTGTCGCAGATTAAGGTGTTGCCGAGCAAATTTCCGATTACGTTCTCGTAATAGGCGTTAAAACGAACCAACTCGTCGGCAAGTCCCATTGCGCCGCGTTCGGAAAGCGCTCGTTTGATTTCCGCTCCGTTCCCCCGCGCGCGCATTGTTTCAACGGGCAAAAAGGTAACGATTCCTCCGCCCGTGCGCTTTAAGTACTCGATTAAATAACGCGCATCGTCCGCCGTCGCCGTAACGAGATTTTGCATCGCGGCGCCGAACGCCGTTTCGACGGCGACTTCGTATTTTTGATCGGTAGAGACGATATCCGCGATCGCGCCCTTGATGCGGCTGCCGATTTCCGGATTTTTCTTTGCCGTAAGCTGTAAATTACGCACCGAATCGCGGTACCCGTCGAAACGGTTTTTGAGATTGGTGTACAATTCCAAATTGTTGTTGAGGTTGGCGATCGCGGCGTTGCAATCCGTCAGCTCTTTGGAAAGTTTCTGCCCGGTAAGCGCGATATCGCGCGCGTTCTCCTGCATTTCCTCTTCCGATTTCGTTTTCCCGTTCAAAAAAGATTCGCACGCCGCCTTTTGTTTCCTGCATTCCTCCAGCTGCGCCTCGTATTCCGTTTTACGCACCTGCGTTTTGCCGATTGCCGATTTCACCTCTTCCATCCGTTCCAACGTCGCCGTTTTCTGCGCCGAAAGGCTTCCCGCATTGATGCGCACATCCGCAAGATTTTCCACAGAGGAGAGTTCACTCGCGCGTTTTTCGCCCGTTATTTTTTCGTACGCCGCAAGCCTCGCCTCGGCGTCCGTCGCTTTTTCGGCGAGCAGCGCGCATTTTTCCGCCAACTTTTCCGCCCGTTTCTCTTCCGCCGCAGCTTTTTCCATGTTTTGCGCCGTAATCGAATCGATTTCCTTAGAACGTTTTAACGAATATTCCACCTCTTCCGCCGCGGCAGTAAGCTGCCTTTGATAGGAAGCGATCCGTTCCGCAATCAGCCGCGCTTCGCCGCTCTTATGTTCCAGCCCCACCTCGAACGCGCGGAGTTTTTCGTTTAACGTTTTAAGATTCTCATCCGCTTCGGCAACGCTTTCCCGAGCGGAATTCTCCTCCCCTTCCAGCGCGGTAAGCTCTTGTTCGACGGCGGCGAGCTGTTCTTCCGCGCGTTTGATCGCGTCGCGGTGCTTTTGCGCTATTTTCGCGAATTCGTCGAAACGGATCAGATAGGTATTCACCTCTTCGTATTTCAGCTCTTCCGAATAGATATTATATTTTTTCGCCGTTTCCGCCTGTTTTTCGAGGGGTTTTAACTGACGTTCCGCTTCGTCCATGCGCTGTACGAATACCGTAAGGTTGTCTTTTGCGCTCTCTATCTTGCGTTCGATCTCCCCTTTTTGGGATTTAAACTTCATTACGCCCGTCGCCTCTTCAAAAATGGCGCGGCGATCTTCGGGCTTTGCGTTCATGATTTGTTCCACTTTGCCCTGCCCGATAATGGAATAACCTTCTTTCCCCACGCCGACTCCGTGCAAAAGCGCGACAATGTCTTTCAAGCGACAAGTTTGTTTGTTCAGCAAATATTCGCTCTCGCCCGAACGGTAAAGACGGCGGGTCATGGCGACCTCGTCGTATTCGATATCGAACAACCGCTGCGAATTATCGAACACAAGCGTAACTTCGCAATAGGAAAGCGCGCGACGGCTTTGCGTGCCGTTAAAAATAACGTCTTGCATACTCGAACCGCGCAGCGTTTTAGCCGATTGTTCGCCGAGCACCCAACGCACCGCGTCGGCAACGTTGCTCTTGCCGCAACCGTTCGGTCCCACAATACAGGTAACGCCGTCTTCGAATTTGATCGAGGTTTTATCCGCAAACGATTTGAAACCGACAAGTTGTATCTCTTTGAAATTCAATGTGTTTTCCCCTTGATAAAGATTTGATAAAGCCTTTTGGCGGCCTCCGTCTCGGCAGCCTTTTTGCTTTCGCCCGCGCCGCGCGCCTCTTTGCCGAGCGCGCTCACAAGACATTCGTATCCGCCGTCCGTTTCCGTTACGACGTAGACGGGCGTTTTCTTTACGATTTCCTGTACGTATTCCTGCAATATGGTTTTATAATTTTCCGAAGCGGCAAATTCAAGAAAACGCGACAAAAAATCGTACGCGGCATTCATTCCGCCGTCGAGATAAATTCCTCCGACCACCGCTTCAAACAGATTGGAATCCGTCTTGCCGCCCACATTGCTCTCCCCGCCCGAATAGCGCAGAAACCGTTTAAGCCCGATATTCTCCGCCGCCTTTTCGAGAGCGGTCTGCGAAACGTATTGCTGTCTGAGTCCCGTAAGCCGTCCCTCGTCAAACGGACAGTTTTTATACAGCGTTTCCGTTACGTACAATTCGATTACGGCGTCGCCCAAAAATTCGAGGCGCTCGTTATTCTCGCCGCCGCGCGCGTTGGAGTAGGACTTATGCGTAAAACAAACTTTCAGCAACGCGCAATCCCGAAAAGTATATCCGATCGCGCGCTGCGCCTCCGCCAACATTTCCTCGGTAAAATCCTCGCCGTTACGCATTTTGCGCCCCGAAGGTTTGCGCAAGCATTTCTTCCAACGCGGGAATGAGATTGTTCCGATAAGCATCCACCGCTTGCACGACGGTGGGACGAACTGTGTTGGCTTTCGCGCTCCCGTGCGTTTTAATGACGACCTTTTTCAAGCCCAAAAAAACCGAACCGCCCAATTTGGCGTAATCAAGCATATCGCGCAGTTTTCCGATTTGTTTTCTCGCGCACAGATAGGCGAGCTTGGAAGTAAAGCCGCGTTTAAATTCCGATTTGAGAACGGCGGATACCGTCTTCCCGCAGCCCTCCACCGATTTTAGCGCGATATTGCCCGAAAATCCGTCCGAAACGGCGATATCCACGTCGCCGTACATCAGATCTCTGCCTTCGATATTGCCCACAAAGTTGACGCACTCCGTCTTTTTTAATAATTGAAAGGCTTCTTGATGGAGCGTATCGCCTTTATGATCCTCCGTTCCGTTTGTCAAAAGTCCCACTTTGGGATTTTTCATGCCGAAAGCGGCTTCCCCGTAAGCCGTAGCCATCACGCCGAATTGGGCGAGATATTCGGGTTTGCATTCCGCGTTCGCGCCGCAATCGCAAAGCAGCGTGCGCGTGCCGCGAACATTGGGAATCCCGGGGCAAAGCGCGGGACGGAGCACTCCTTTCAATCGTCCGATTAACAGCACGCCGCCCGTAAGCACCGCGCCCGTCGATCCCGCCGAAACAAAACCGCCGACCTCGTCGTTCTCTTTCAAGAGTTTTAGCCCGACGACAAGGGAACTGTCCTTCTTTGCGCGAATCGCCTGCGTGGGGACGTCGTCGTTGGTAATCGTTTCCGAACAAGCGACGATTTCCACGCGCGTTTTATCGTAAGAATATTTCGCAAGCTCGGCTTTGATCGCTTGTTCGTCCCCCGTTAAAACGATATTGAAATTTTCCCGCTCTTTCAAGGCGAGCAGCGCGCCCTTCACGATTTCGGCGGGCGCGTTATCCCCGCCCATGGCATCCACAACGATTTTCAGCATAATTTTCTCCTTACAGTCGTTTCTTTTCCCGCCCATTATAACATTTCTCGTGAAAAAAAACAATAAAATAAACGCTCTTCTTCAAAAAGAGCGTTCGTCAAATTTATTTTTCTATTCCCGCTCGACGGTGACGACGGGATCGTAATCTCCTAAGAGCCTAACGGCGCGCATGACGTCGCATCGGATATCGTTCTCCTTCGTTTTACAGGAAAACGGAATCCCGACTTCGAACACCACTTTCGTCGTCGCGCCCCTTACGATCCGAAAATCGTGTACGTCCAATCCGTCTGCCATGCCCTCAACCGCCGCGCGCACGCGCTGCTCCAGCTCGCGCGCCTCGTCGTCGTCCAAATCGACGGGATCGAGATGCGCCGTAAGCTCCACGCCGAATTCCGCCATGGCGGCGCGTTCGATTTTATCGAGCGTTTCGTGCATCACAATCGGCGATGAATGCGCTTCCATTTCGATATGAACGGTTGCAAATAATTTGTATTGACCGTAACCGTACACATGCAAATCGTGCATCCCGAGTACGCCGTCGCCCGCAAGCACAAGCGTTTTTAATTTTTCAAGCAGCGCAGGATCGGGCGCCTGCCCGAGTAATTTTGAACACGCGTCGCGCAAAATTCCCGTTCCCTCCAAGGCGATGAACGCGCAAACGAAAATCCCCGCCCAGCCGTCGGCGGGAACACCGGCAAAACGGGATACGACAAGTCCGAAAATCACCGCGAGCGTTGCAAGACAATCTCCCGCGCTATCCTTTGCCGCGGCTTTCAGCGCGTCCGACTTGATTCTTTTCGACCATATTCCGTAATAAACACACAGAAACGCTTTGACGGCGATCGACGCGGCAAGAACAAGATAAACGCCGAGATCTGCCGTAAGCGCTTCGCCCGAAAGAATTTTTTCGACGCTTTCGCGGAGCAATTCCACCGCTAAGGCAAGCACGAGAAAGGCGATCATCAGCGAGGCGACGTATTCCGCACGCTGATGACCGTACGGATGTTCCTTATCGGCGGGCTTTGCCGAAATCCGAAAAGAAACAAGCGAAACGATTCCTACGCCGCAATCGCTCACGTTGTTTACGCCGTCCGCCGCGACGGAAACAAGCCCCGCCGCGATTCCAACGGCGATCTTCGCGCAGGCAAGCGCCAAATTCAAGACAATCCCGACGAGGCTGACGGCCGTTCCCCGTTTTGTTTTTTGCACCGCCGATTGCGTAACTTTCATGAGACTATTATATGGAAGATCGGCAAAATTGTCAACCCTTCTTTGCGCGTATAAAAAAAGAGCAATCCGTCGAAAATACAAACAAAGAAAAGGGTGGGCAAAATTTTGCGCCGTTACATAATATGATAACGGAGTAGTTTTCCCACAAAAGAGGATCGTTATGACCGTAAAACGCGGAGAATTGTATTATGCCGATCTCTCGCCGGTAGTCGGGAGCGAACAGGGCGGCGTGCGCCCTGTTCTCGTCGTACAAAACGATACGGGAAACAAATATTCCCCCACCGTAATCGCGGCGGCGGTGACGAGCAAGATTCATAAAGCGAGACTGCCGACGCACATCGAACTTCCGCAGGCTTACGGGCTTGCCAAAGATTCGGTGATTTTGCTCGAACAGATCCGCACGATCGACAAAAAGCGGTTGATGTCGCGCATCGGAGAGTTGCCGCCCGCCACCATGTCGCGCGTAAACCGCGCGATTTTAATCAGCCTCGGATTCGGCGACGAAAATAAAGGCTGATATCAGAGAAACGGCGCGTTTTTTTAAGAAGCGCGCCGTTTTCACGTTACCGAATCGGACGGAATCGCATACTTTCCAATCGAAGTCGCAAATCCGCGGGAGCGGTTTTTTGTTTTAACGCTTAGTCGCCGAGGATCAGCGTCGCAT
>CAYZTP010000004.1:0-32810 GCA_964481555.1 uncultured Clostridia bacterium
CTGCCTAATTCTTCATTAAACAGTTCGCTTGCTATGCAGTTGTCAATCTCCGGGTGCCTTACAACAGTAAGGTGATGCTTCATGAAAAAGCAAGCTGCCTGAAAGACAGCTTATACATATTAACACTTCTTACTTTATCCGTCAAGCGATTTTTGCGGATTTTTTAGATTTTTTTACGGAAAACCGGAAATTTTTTTCCGCGATATCAACAAGACGCTAACGACGTTCTTACTTTTGGTTGAATTTCTTGCGAACCATCCAATCGGTAACGCGCTCCGGCAACAGCTTATAGAGATAACGCGAAAATCCGTTCATACCGCCCGCCACGGCGACGGGAGGCGGATTTTTCTTTTCGGCAAGTTTGATAATCGCCTCGGCAACGATCGACGGATTCATGCCTCCCTGTTCGATATTGGCAAGCGCGGCGGAAGCTTTTTTTACGAAAGGGGAATAGCTGCCGCTCTCCTCTTCGTTATAAATCTTACGGCTGTATGTGAAATCGGTTGCGGTGCCGCCCGGCAACAAGGCGCTTACCCGCACGCCGCGGGTGCGCAGCTCTACGTCCGCTTCGCGCGCCAGCATGGCGAGCGCGGCCTTGGACGAGGAATAAAAACAATCGAAGGGAATGGGCATATCGCCGCCGATCGACCCCACCAACACCGCCCTTCCGCCTCGCTTTTTCAAATACGGAGCGCAAGCTTTTATCGCTTCGATCGCGCCGAAATAATTGACTTCAAACAGATATCGATAATCGCCGCTTTGGGCGTATTCGAGAGGCGCCGCCATGGAAAAGCCCGCCGAATAGATGAGCAGATCGACCGCGCCGGCTTCTTCGCCGATATTTTTCACGGCTTTGGCAAGTTCCCCTTCCTGCGCTGCGTCCGCCGTTACCGTTCTGACGCGTTCCCCTTTCAGCGGAGTGCGGGATACGTTAAAAACCTGCCAGCCTTTTGCACCCAGCTTCAAAGCGGTTTCCTTACCGATTCCCGAAGATCCGCCCACGACGATCGCCGTCTTACGCGCGGAGGGCGCGGATGTAACAGATTGCGTTTTCTCTTGTTTCAAATTTGATTCCATATGGAAAAGTTTGGACGAAAAACATACATTTTATACAAGCCGGTTTAGCCTAACGCCACGTCTAAAATCATCATGAAACAAAAACCGAGCACCACGCCCGCGCCTGCAACCGATTTGTTATCCGAAAAACATTCGGGAATGAGTTCGGAACAGACGACGGCGACCATCGCTCCCGCGGAAAAGGAAAGCGCCCAAGGCATGAGACCGACGATAAGCGTTGCGGCAAGCGCGCCCGATATGCAAGCGGGAATTTCGATCGCTCCCGACCCCTGCGAAAACAGAAAACTTTTTAAAGGACTCATTCCCTTTGCGCGCAAGGGAAACGCGACGCACATTCCCTCCGGAAAATTTTGCACGGCGATCCCGATTGCAAGCAACAGCGCGGCAAGCGTTCCCGCCGTACTCCCCGCGCCTTGCGCAAAAGCGACGCCGACCGCCATGCCCTCCGGTATGTTGTGGAACGTGACGGCGAAATATAAAAGCGCGTTCTTTTTATCGCCCAATCCCCGAAACCGCAGCTTTCGGCGGGAAAGCGCGATATCCGAACATATGATAAACGCGCCGCCGAGCGTAAACCCGATAGCGGCGGTAAGATAGGAGGGAAGCGCGCCGTCATAATCCAGCGCGGGCAGAAGCAGAGAAAAGAAACTTGCAGAAATCATAATTCCCGCCGCCGCGCCCGTGAGTGCGGTAAGCGCCGTATGTTGTATTTTTCGGAAGAAAAAGACGCAAGACGCACCGAACGCAGTCATAGCATACATAAATAAAGAAGCGAGAAGCGCGCGGACGGCGACGTGGAGAGACAAAAACCATTGCATTCGTAAGATCCCCCGTAAAGACAGTCACCACATTCTATGCCAAGGACGACCGTGCGGGTGCATCCGACGACTCTTTCAAATAAAAAACGCCGCATCGTATGCGGCGTGGAAAAACGAAAGCTTATTCCCATTCCAGCGTTTCGCCGCCGAGAATGTGAATATGCAAATGAGGAACGGTTTGTCCCGCGTTCTCCCCTTGGTTGACGACGAGACGATATCCGTCGGACAACCCCAGCTCGTCTTCGAGCTTTCCGATTTTTTCGAGCATCCATCCCAAAAGAGCCGCGCGTCTCCCGTCCGCTTCGTCTAAACGGGCGAAATGCTCCTTGGGAACGCAGAGAAGATGAATTTTCGCCTTGGGCGCGACGTCTTTGAAGATTAACATTTTCTCATCCTCATAAAGCTTCGCAGCGGGAATCTCTCCCGCAATAATCTTACAAAAGATACAGTTTTCCATTATAATTCCTCCAAAATTTCGGCAGATAAGCCGTCTCTTTCCCATGTTGCCAAACGCACGCGGTATAATCCGCCCTCGCGCGCGTCCGCCGCGTAAACGCGTATATAATTTTGCGTATAACCGCCGTCCTCTTCGAATAGAGCGATCTCTTCCCGATTGATATACCGCGCAAGATATTCCTCTTCCGCCCGTTTCGCCGCCGCCAAAATGCGTCCCATACGCTCTTTTTTTACGGAAGCAGGCAAATCTTTTTTCTTCGCCGCCGCCGTGCCTTCTCTCCGCGAAAAGGGGAAACAATGGACGCGGGCGAGCTTCGCTTCTCGAATGATAGAAAGAGATTGCAAAAAATCCTCTTCGCTTTCGGAAGGGAAGCCAACGATGATATCCGTCGTTATCGCCGCGTCCGGAAAATATTCGTAAATCATACGGCAGCGTTCGAGATAATCCTCGCGCGTATAACGGCGGTTCATTTCTCTCAAAACCGAAGAAGAACCGCTTTGCAAAGATAAATGGAAGTGCGGCACAACGTTTCCCGCGGCTTTCATTTGCGTTAAAAACCGCTCGGTCACGACACACGGCTCCAAAGAGCCTAAACGAATGCGCGCAGGCAGCGCGGAAAGAAGAGATAACAGCCCGCTCAGATCCGTTTCGCCGTCGCGGTAAGAGGAAATATCGATGCCCGTAAGCACGATCTCCTTCGCCCCGCATTCTTTCGCTTCTCCAAGTATGCTTTGCGCGCTGCGGGAGCGTGTTCTTCCGCGTAAATAGGGAATGAGACAATAGGAACAAAAGCGGTTACAACCGTCTTGAATGCGTAAAAAAGCGCGCGTTTTGGTGCGTTTTGGGATTGGAAGCTCGCAAAACGCCTTCTCTTCCTCGTGAAAAATCCCCTTTTCTTCGAGGACGGCAAACAATTTCCCCTTGTTCTGCGCCCCCAAAACGAGTACGACGCCCTCTTTTTCCGCAAACGCGTTTGCGTCCCGTTCCGAAGCGCAACCGCAAACGATAACGGGCGCGGACGGATTGAATTTGCGCATGCGCGCCACCGCCTGGCGGCTCTTTTTTTCCGCTTCCGCCGTAACGGCGCAAGTGTTGAGCAAATATAAATCGGCATAGGAGAGTTCGTCCGTCACTTCGTACCCGCGATCTTCCAACCCGCGCATGAATGACGCGCTCTCCACTTCGTTCATTTTACAACCGAGAGTGAATACGCAAGCTTTCATCTCAGTTCCCCAACCGAATACATTACGACGGACAAGAGCGCGACGGCCGCCGTCTCCGCGCGTAAAATACGTTTCCCGAGGGAAACGCCCGCAAACCCCGCTGTTTTCGCCTCTTCGAATTCTTCCTGCGTAAAGCCGCCTTCGCTGCCCACGACAAGTGCGCACGAGCCGCAAAGCGTTTGCAAGCTCTTCTCGCTTGCGTTTAAAAATTCGCAAGCAAACAATTTGTTTTCATATTGCGCCGCCGCGCCGATCGCCTTTGAAAACGTTTCATAATAGACGACTTTCGGCGCGCGCGAACGGAGACACTGTTTCGCCGCTTCGCGCGATACACGGTTGAACCGATCCAGCTTATTATCATTAATATATGCGGAACAATAACGCGAAGAAAACACGCCGATTTCGGAAACGCCGAGTTCCACCGCTTTTTGCACGACCAACTCCGTTTTATCCCCTTTTAACGCGCCGATTAAGAGGAGAATTTCCGTCTTCGGTTCGCGGCTGACGTCCGATTTTCTGACGACGTGCAACAGGAAAGCGTCGCGTTCGGATTTTGCAATCACGGCGGAATATTCCGCGCCGCTGCCGTCGAGCAACGTTACCTCGTCCCCCGTTTTTAATCGGAGAACGTTTTTCGCATGGCGGAATTCCTCGCCCGTAAGCGCGACTTCTTCCGTAATTTTATCGACGAAAAATCGTTTGGGCGCCATTGTATCAGCTCCTTTTCAAAACGAGCGCAAACCATTCGCCCTTTCTGCGTTCTTCTATCGGCTTGAATCCGAGCGAAGTATAAGTTTGCTTGACAAGAGAAAGTCTGCTTTCGATAATCCCGCTCAAAATAAGCGTTCCATTCTCTTTTAAGTTCTTCGGAATAGACGGCGCAAGCGATACAAGCGTTTCCGCCGTGATATTGGCAAGCACAATATCGGCTTTGATTGCGGAATCCTCCAACAGGTTGGAATGCGCCACGACGATTTTTTGCGAAACGCCGTTATTTGCGCTATTATGTTCGGCGCTTTCCACGGCGATGGGATCGATATCGGTGAGATAGGCAAAATCGGCTCCCAATTTGACGGCGGAAATTCCCAAAATACCGCTTCCGCACCCCACGTCGATACATACGTCCCCCTTTTTCAAATAGGATTGCATGAGTTCCACACACATCGACGTCGTCTCATGTTCGCCCGTCCCGAACGCCATGTTCGAATCGAGCAAGACGATTTCTTCCCCTTCTTCCTTCACATAATCGATCCATTCGGGAACCACGACGATTCGCCCTAAACGAATGGGACGAAAATGCTTTTTCCAAACGTCGATCCAATCGTCTCCTTCAATCTCGCGCTTCGTCGCCTCTAACGTGCCGAAAGAAACGGCGCCTCCGCTCAACTCTCTGCGTTCGTAAATTCCGCGCATGATATCGGCGGCGTTCCGTTCCGCCGTCTCCGTTTCGAGATAGCATTTCACAAGCACGTCGGAACGCGGCTGTGTTAAATTTCCGTCGATATAATCCCAATAAACGGATTTCTCTCTTTGCAGGGCGATAATATCGTTTACGTCGCATACGGCAACGCCGCCCGACGACGATTCCCACATCACGTCGGCGACAAGCTCGCTCGCTTCGGTTGTGGTGTGTACGGTTAATTCGATAAATTTCATGGTTCTATTATAAAAGGAGAAACGTTGCTTGTCAAGGCTTGCGCCGACAAAAAAACGCGGCGTATTTTTCTTTCTTCGACAAACAAAGACGAATGTTCCGCCCGTTAGCCCTTTTCCATCCCCTATAATTGTGAAAAAACACACGAGGTCTTATTATGAAAAAACTGCACATTCGGCTGCCTTCGGTCACGTTGAAAACGGCGGGGAAATATTGCGCGCTTACGCTATGCTTCGTCCTTTTGAATTTTGCTTTACCGGAGAACGAACCGCTCGCCTTTCCCCTGTATTATGCCGCGCTCTATTGCGGCTTTCAACCGATCGCCGCGGGAGCGGGCTACATTCTTGCATCCGTAACGGCGCTCTCCGCGCCCGCCGCGCTCTCCGCCGCCGTTCAAGCCGCCCTTCTCGCGCTGTTGTTCTTGCTGTATAAACGGGGAAACCGTCTGATGGGTATAGAACGGCTTTTGTATATCGCCGTAGCGCAAGTTCCGTTTCTCCTGCTCTTTCCCCACAACGGCTACACGCTGTTTCCGTTTTCCGTCTTATGGCAAAAGGCTCTCATCGCCGCGTTTACAATGCTGCTATGCGTATTCTTCGAGGGCGGTTTGAACGCGCTGTTGTTCCGCGCTTTCCGATGCCGTCTGTCGGCGGGGCAGCTGGCAGAACTCGCTCTCATGTGGATCGCCCTCGGAGCGGGAATTTGCGGCTCGTTGGGAGAACCCGTCTTTTATGCCGTCTCGCTGTCCGTTCTGCTCTTTTCCGTCGCTCTTATGAAAAACGCTTCCGCCGTTCCGCTTGCCGTAGCGCTCGCTCTTCCCCTCGGTCTTATGCGCGGCAGCATGATCCCCGTAGCGGAATACGCCGTATTTTCCTGTTTTGCGCTGCTCTTTTGTCCTTACGGAAAAATCGCTTCTTCCCTGTCTCTGCTGATCGCTTTTTTTGCGGCGCAATACTTCGAAGGACTGTACAATGCCGCCGTCGACGAAATTATATTTACCTTGCTTGCCTGCGCCGTACCCGTCCTTGTCGTTGCGCTGCTGCCCGAAAAAATTATGAACGCCGCAAAAGACAGTTTGTTGTTTTATCGGGAACACGCTCTCCCGCGCATCGCCATCAACCGCAACCGCCGCGCCGTAGGCGAACGGCTGTACGAGGTTTCCTCCCTCTTCCGAGAGATAGAGGGGGCGTTCACCCAAGCAAAAGAACCGCAGGACGCAATCGGCCGTCTTACGATGCAGCTGCAAGAGACGTTCTGCGCCGATTGCCCCGGAAAACGGCGGTGCGATCATGCGGGTATGCGTACAAGCATGGAAAAACTTGTCGCCGTGGGGTACGCAAAAGGACAAGTGAGCCTTGTCGATCTTTCCGCCGACCTTTGCAATGCTTGCGGAAATTCCGCGGGGTTATTGTTTGCGTGCAATAAGTTGCTGGCGGGTTACCGCAGTACGGCGCGGGAAATCGAAAGCGCGCGCGAAAGCCGCAAGCTGCTTGCCGAACAGGCGCACGGCGTGAGTGAAATCCTGCGCGATATCGCCCTTGAACAAAGTGAAGAATTTTCCTTTTCCGAATGCGAGAACACGCTTTCCCGCGCGCTGTCCGAAGCGGGTATTTTAAGTTCGGAAATCTTCGTTTACGGCGAGGGGACCTCTCTTACGGTGAGCATGACGCTCGCGCCCAACGTAAACGGACGTCGGCTTTGTACGGTTGCGGGCGAGGCGCTCGGCGTTCCGCTTGCGCTTGCCGAAAAAATCCCCCTCACCGCGGCGCGCACCTGTTATGTGCTGAAACGAAAGCCCGAATACGACGCGGCTTTCGGAATCGCCAGCCGTTGCAAAGAGGGAGAAAACGCAAGCGGAGATACCTATTCCGTACTAAAAATCGACGAACGGCGGTTTCTCGTCGCCCTATCCGACGGTATGGGCAGCGGCGAAGAAGCGCGCGAAGTTTCGGACAGAACGCTTACCTTGCTCGAAAGCTTTTACAAGGCGAAAATGCCCTCCGAAACGGTGCTGAGTACGGTAAATAGGCTCATCTCCTATTCGTCCGACGAAATGTTTTCCTGCCTCGATCTCGCCGCCGTCGATTTGGATACGGGCGAAGCGGATATCGTAAAAATCGGCTCCCCCGTCGGATTTATTCTCTCCGAAGAGGAATTACGGGTTTTAGAAGGGGAATCTCTGCCCATCGGTATGCTTGATAACGTACACCCCGCTACCATGCGCGCCACTATGGGGGAAAACGATTTCATGCTGTTTATGAGCGACGGCGTGACTTCGGCGTTCGGCTCTTCTACCGAACTGTATTCCTATTTGAGCGGACTCAGACCCATGAACCCGCAGTCTCTTGCCGAAGAAATATTGGGAAAGGCAATGGAACGCTATCACGGAAAAGCCGAGGACGATATGACCGTCCTCGCCGTAAAACTCCTGAAAACGGCATAACGTACGCGGTTTTTTTCGCTTCGCGGCATTAAAAAAATGCGGCGGACGCTGCCCGCCGCGATACTAAAAAGGCAACCTTTTACGGCTGCCTTTTTAAATTGTTATACCAATTCGATAATTGCGGTTTCCGCTGCGTCGCCGCGACGCTGACCGAGAAGATAAATTCTCGTATAACCGCCGCCTTGACCGAGCTCTTCTTTGCGCTGCGCATATTTGGGAGCAAGTTCGTTGAACAGCTTTTCGACAAGCGGGTGCTGAATTTGCGCCGTACGCTTCTTATAGTCTTTCTTGCTTTCGTTGAATTCCTTGATCTCCTGCAAATCATACGTCTTTGCGATAATCGCACGGCGAGCCGCAAGTTTCTTGGGACCGTCTTTCACCGACGTCGCCTTGATCTCTTTTCCCTTTTTATCCTTTGCGATCACGTCGAACTCTACAACGTCGTCGTAAGTGTTCACCGCTTTCGTAATCAGCTTTTCCACATAGGGACGAAGCGCTTTCGCGCGAGCCGCCGTCGTTTCGATTCTCCCGTACCAAAGAAGCTGGGACGCCTGATTTCTAAGCATTGCCATTCTCTGTTTCGTTGTTTTACCAAGTTTACCCGGCATGATTTAATCCTCCTTTTTTTCAAGTGTAAGACCGAACGATTCAAGCTTTTGGATCACTTCGTCCAAAGATTTTTTGCCGAGGTTGCGCACTTTGAGCATTTCGTCCTCCGACTTACTGATCAAGTCTTCCACCGTATGAATATTCGCTCTCTTGAGACAGTTATAGGAACGGACGGAAAAATCCATATCCTCAATCTTCATAGAGAGAATCTGTTGTTGTTTATCGTCGTCCGTCTTAACGAGAATATCCATATCTTTGATATTATCGGAAAGATTGACAAACAAATTAATATGATCCTGCATAATCTTAGCGGCGAGCGAAACAATCTCCTTACCGGAGAACGTGCCGTCCGTCCACACCTCGATCGTCAGCTTGTCGTAATCGATATTCTGACCGACGCGCGCAGGTTCTACGTTATAATTGACTTTCTGAACGGGCGTATAAATAGAGTCGATCGGAATATAATCGATAACGGGTTGTTTATTCTCTTTCGCAGGCTTGTACCCTCTTCCGCGGCCGATCGTAATTTCCATATCGATCTTACCGCCGGCGTCAACCGTACAGATATACTGATCGGAATTGACGATTTCGACTTCCGCGTCTTGCGCGATGTCGGCGGCCGTGATCACTGCGGGACCCTCTTTCGTAAGGCGCAGCGTCTTAGTATAATCCTTTTCGGTGATTTTCGTTTTTATCGCAAGCAACTTGAGATTGAGGATAATTTCAGTTACATCCTCTTTCACGCCGGGAATTGCCGAAAATTCGTGTTTCACGCTCCCGTCCATGAATTTAATTCCCTGCGCCGCCGCGCCGGGCAACGCCGAAAGCAAAATTCTTCTGAGACAGTTGCCTATCGTAAGACCGAAACCCTTTTCGAGCGGTTCGACAACGATCTTTGCGTAAGATTTTTCTTCGTTTTCCGTAACCTCGACTTTGGGCATATCTATTTCGATCATATTTGACCTCCTTATATTCTGTTATTTGGAGTACAATTCGACAATCATATGCTCCGAGATCTGGGTGTCGATATCCTCGCGGGCGGGAAGCGCCAACACCTTCCCTTCCAACTTTTCGGGATCGAATTCCAACCACTTGGGCATATTTACAACTTTCATTGTTTTTATCTCTTGGAAGAACTTATTGTCTTTTTTGTTCTCGCGAACGGCGATTTCATCGCCTGCTTTTACAATATAGGACGGAACGTTTACTTTCTTGCCGTTCACCGTAAATTGCGCGTGAGAAACAAGCTGACGCGCTTGAAGACGGGTTACGGCAATCCCCATACGATAGATTACGTTATCCAGTCTGCGTTCCAAAAGAAACAGCATATTGTCGCCCGTGATGCCTTTCATTCTGTCGGCCGTTTCATAATAGTGACGGAACTGTTTTTCGTTGACGCAATAGATAAATTTCGCTCTCTGTTTCTCGCGGAGCTGAACGCCGTATTCGCTTACCTTTCTACTCTTTCTGCCCGAAGTACGAATGGATTTTTTCGCACAACCGATGCTTGCGGGATCAAGTTCGAGAAATCTGCATCTTTTCAGTTTATGATATTTATTGATCGCCATATCTTATCACTCCTTTATACTCTTCTGCGCTTAGGCGGTCTGCAACCGTTGTGGGGAATGGGAGATACGTCGGAAATGAGCGTAACGATCAAATCGCAATTACCGAGCGCGCGAATCGCGGACTCTCTGCCTGCGCCGGGACCTTTCACGTAAACTTCGACGAAACGAAGTCCGTGTTCCTTCGCCGCCTTTGCAGCCGTTTCCGTTGCCATTTGCGCCGCGAACGGCGTACCCTTTCTCGAACCCTTAAACCCAAGCGAACCGGCGCTCGACCAAGAGAGCGCGTTGCCGCTCATATCCGTAATGGTAACGAGCGTATTGTTGAAGGTGGATTGAATATGAACCTGACCTTTGTCTACTTTGCGTATTTCTTTGCGTTTGCGCGAAACGGTTTTTCTCTTCTCTGCCATATTCTACCTCCTTACTTTTTCTTGTTCGCCACCGTGCGGCGGGGACCTTTTCTCGTTCTGGCGTTGCGTTTCGTGCTCTGCCCGCGCACGGGAAGCCCCTTTCTGTGGCGAACGCCGCGATAGCAGCCGATTTCCATCAGCCGTTTAATGTTGAGGGAAACCGCGCTGCGCAGTTCGCCCTCGACCGTATAATTATGGTCGATATATTCTCTCAGTTTGGAAATATCGTTCTCGTCAAGATCTTTTACGCGCGTATCGGGATTGATTCCCGTCGCCTCCAAAATCTTTTTCGACGTAGGAAGACCGATTCCGTAAATGTAGGTAAGCCCGATTTCTACCCGTTTCTCTCTGGGCAGATCGACGCCGGCAATACGTGCCATTAACTTTGTAACCTCCGTTGTTCTCTGATGATTTTTAAAATTCTATATTTACGGTCTGAATACGGAAACAGTGGAAAATATTTCCGCATCCCACCCCTTTGTTTCGCTTTTCAGTGCAAAGCAAGCCGACTTTCCGCACCGTTTGCGCGGAAATTCAGCTGTTTGCTACTTTTTTCTATGCAATTATAGGTATTATAACACGTTCAAAATTCACTGTCAAGCTATTTTAACCCTGTCTTTGTTTATGACTCTTGTTTTTGGAACAAATTACCATCACTTTTCCGTTTCTTTTAATCACTTTGCACTTATCGCACATAGGCTTTACGGAAGGTCTCACTTTCATAATAAACTCCTTTGTCCGCGCTGTCGCCGACATCGGCTCGCGCAATAGATTTTCTTTTAAGATTTGCTCCGCCAAATGATCCTGCCCTTGGTAAGATCGTAAGGGCTCATTTCCAATTTCACGGAATCCCCTTCGATGATGCGGATATAATTCATTCTCAGTTTTCCCGAAATGTACGCCGTAATCACGTGACCGTTCGAGAGTTTTACCTTGAACATGGCGTTGGGAAGGGCTTCGATCACCCTGCCTTCCGCCTCGATAACGTCGTCCTTGGACATTGTCTCCTCCGAATTATTTGTTCTGCGCTTACAGCGTCAAGATCTCTACGCCGTCCTCGCGGACGACAAGCGTGTTTTCGTAATGTGCGGCGGGCTTTTTATCCGCCATGACCGCCGTCCAACCGTCGTCGAGCACTTTCACCCGCCAGCCGCCCGCGGCGATCATCGGTTCGACGCAGATGACCATGCCCGCTTGCAGACGAATTCCCGTACCCTTTCTTCCGAAATTCGGAACGGACGGATCCTCGTGCATTTCCCTGCCGATACCGTGTCCCGTATAGGAACGGATGACGGAAAAACCGTTGCTTTCCGCGTGCTTCTGCACTTTATAGCCGATATCGTAAAGAGGCGTTCCCGCTTTTAAACCGTCGATCGCTTGGAAAAAGCACTCTTCGGTTACCCGCACGAGCTTCTCTTTTTCGGCGGATACTTTTCCGATACAAAAGGTTCTTGCGCCGTCGCCGTGAAAGCCGTTTTGATAAGCGCACAAATCGACGCTGACGATATCGCCCTCTTCTATCACTCTGCCGTCGGGTATGCCGTGAACCACGACCTCGTTGACGGAAACGCAAGCCGAGGCGGGATAGCCGCAATAACCCAAACAGGACGGCTCCGCGCCGCTCGCCTTGATAAAATCATACACGAGCGTATCTACTTCTTTTGTGGTCATTCCCGCGCGTATATGTTCGCCTACAAACTTCAAACAGTCTCTTACAACCGCGTTCGGCGCGCGCATGAGGTCGATTTCTTCCTCGCTTTTGACGAAAATCATAATCAGCCGATCATCTTATCGAGCGCCGCCTTTACTTCCTCGAACAATACTTCGGCAGGAGCTTCCGTACCCGTAAAGTTAAGAATGATGCCCTTTTTCGTATAGTAGTCGATCAGCGGAGCCGTTTGCTCGTTATATACATTCAAGCGGCTTTCCACCGTTTCGGGATTGTCGTCCTTTCTCTGATACAATTCGCCGCCGCAACGGGAGCAAGTCGTCGCGCCGTTCAATGTGGAAACGTGATAGCTTTCTCCGCATTCTTTACAAACTCTTCTGCCGCAAAGCCGATCCATCAACAGCTTGAAATCGATGTTGATATTCACAACGCCGTCGATATGAGCGAATTTATCGAGTTCCGCCGCTTGGAACAAATTGCGGGGGAATCCGTCGAGCAGATACCCTTTTTTACAGTCGTCCCATGTAAGACGATCCTTAACGATCTCGCACGTCACTTCGTCCGGAACCAGCTCGCCTTTATCGATATACGATTTCGCGAGCAACCCGATCTTCGTGCCGTTTTTTATATTCGCACGGAAGATGTCTCCCGTAGAAATATGCACAAGACCGTAACGGTCGGATATTTTGGTCGCCTGCGTGCCTTTTCCGGCGCCCGGCGCGCCGAGTAAAATCAGATTCATAACTTTCCCCCTTATCCGCTTACTTTAAGAAGCCTTTATAGTTTTTCATCATAATCTGCGATTGCAACTCTTTATCGAACTCCAACGCAACGGATACAACGATGAGGATACCCGTCGTAGAGAATACGTTGATAAGGTCTACCGTAACGAGCGAGAAGATAAGCGATGGAATAAACGCGACGAGCGTTAAGAAAATCGCTCCGAACAACGTGATGCGGTTGTTGATCTTCTTCAAATACTGCGCCGTCGGTTTTCCGGGGCGAATACCTTGGATAAACCCGCCGTTCTGCTGAATCGACTTGCTTACGTCTTCGGGATTGAACTGGATCTGCGCGTAAAAGAACGAGAAAATAAAGATCAACACGCACAATACGAGAACGTAAAGCCATGTCCCCGAGCCGAATACGGTATTCCACCAGGTAAGCGCGTCGCTCCACGCCGGAACGAAACTCATGATCATGGACGGGAACGAAATGATTGCGAACGCGAAGATAAGGGGCATGACGCCGCTTCCTGTGATCTTCATGGGGATCACGGAGGACTGACCGCCGTACATCTTGGTTCCTCTCACCTGCTTCGCATACTGAACGGGAATCCTTCTCTCCGCCAAATCAACGTATACGATCAAGAAGAACACCACAACGCAAAGCGCAAGGAAGCCGATGACCTCGAATAAAGGCGCTATGTTGGAAGAAGTGATTTCCTGTAATTTTTCGATGATGGAAAGACCTGCCGTAGAGATGATACCCACGAAAATGATTAAGGATATTCCGTTGCCTACGCCGTAATCGGTGATTCTTTCCCCCAACCACATAACGAGCATAGAACCCGCTGTGTAGATGACCGTCATATAGATAATCGCAAGCCACTGCTGGTTGAAGAACAACTCCCACTTGATATCTGTAGAGCTTGACATTTCACCGAACCCGCCCGCAAAGTTGACGATGATCCCGATCGACTGCACGATCGCAAGCACGATGGCGACGATTCTTGTAATGTTCGTGATTTTTCTTCTTCCTTCTTCGCCTTGTTTAGACAGACGTTCGAGCGCGGGAATTCCCACTGTGAGGAGCTGAATGATAATGCTCGCGTTAATGTACGGTCCGATACCGAGCGCAAACAACGTTCCGTTTGCAAGCGCACCGCCCGTTACGCTGCTGAGCAGATTCAAAAAGTCGTTCGAATCGACCGAGCCTGCGAGAAGATCCCTCGAAAGTCCTGGTACGGGAATGTAACAGCCGACACGGAATACCAAAAGAAGCAATAACGAAATGATGATCTTCTTTCTGATATCCTTATTGCGAAAGGCGTTTTTCAATGTTTCTATCATTTTGTAACTCCTGTTTTACGCCGGAATGCTCGTTCCGACATAGCATTAACCGATTTCAACGGTTCCGCCCGCTTTCTCGATCGCCGCTTTCGCGCTTTCGGAAAACTTCGCCGCTTTTACGGTAAGCGCAATGTTGATTTCGCCGTTACCGAGGACTTTCAACCCTGCGTTGTTTTTTACTTCCTTAGCAAGACCGTTTCCCATCACAAAGCCGTAATCCACAACCGTACCCGCAGGTAAATCCGCAAGTTCGGAAAGATTCACGATCACATACTCTTTCCGGAATTTGTTGTTGAATCCGCGCTTGGGAATCCTTCTTGCAAGAGGCATCTGACCGCCTTCGAAGCCCGGTCTTACGCCGCCGCCCGAACGCGCCCACTGTCCCTTATGCCCTTTTCCGCTCGTTTTGCCGAGACCCGAGCCGATGCCGCGTCCCAACCGTTTTGCGGAAGTTCTTGCTCCCTCTGCGGGAGAAATTGTATCGATTCTCATTGCTGTCTCCTTAAACGTTCTCGACTTTGACGAGATGCGCTACTTTTTTGAGCTTCCCTTGTAAAGCGGGAGAATCTTCAAACGTGCGCTCCGAACGGATTTTTTTCAGCCCGAGCGAAGCGACCGTAGCCTTTACGGACTCTACTTCGCCGATCGTGCTTTTGACAAGTGTCACTTTAACCATAACGCCCTCCTTAACCCACGACCTCTTCCACGGTCTTGCCGCGAAGGGCTGCGATCTCTTCCGCCGTATTTAATTGCGCAAGTCCCGCAACGGTCGCTTTTACGCAGTTAATGGGGTTTTGCGTTCCGTGCGATTTCGTACGAATGTTTTTGACGCCTGCGGCTTCCATAACCGCACGCACGGGACCGCCCGCGATCACTCCCGTACCGATCTGGGCGGGAAGCATAAGCACCGCGCCTCTGCCGAATACGCCGACGACTTCGTGAGGGATCGTAGAATTGACGATGGATATTGCGATCATGCCTTTTTTGGCCGCTTGCGTCGCTTTTTCGATCGCTTCGGGCACTTCTTTCGCCTTGCCTTGACCGTAACCGACTTTCCCGTTGCCGTCTCCTACGACGACCAATGCGGAAAAGCGCATATTTCTGCCGCCTTTTACCGTTTTGCTGACACGGTTTATGCTGATCGTCTTTTTGATTAATCCGTCGTCCTGTTCTTGTTTTCTTTGAGGTCTGTTTTCTCTAGCCATGATGTCTCTCCTATCAGAATTTCAGTCCGGCTTCGCGCGCGCCGTCTGCGACCGCTTTTACGCGTCCCGTGTAAAGGTAACCGCCTCTGTCGAATACAACCGTTTCGATTCCTTTTTCCTTCGCGCGCTCGCCCGCTTTTTGTCCGACGAGCTTTGCAGCCTCCGTCTTGGTTTTGCCGGTTACTTCATCGCGAATGCTTTTTTCAAGCGTAGACGCAGATGCAAGCGTGACTCCCTTGACGTCGTCGATAACCTGCACGTAGATGTGATTCAGACTTCTGTATACGTTCAGACGGGGCGTTTCCGCCGTGCCCGAAATATGTTTGCGGACGCGGGCGTGACGACGCTGTCTGAGTGTGTTTTTATCCGGTTTCGTTATCATGATTCACTCCTTTACTTCTTGCCCTTGCCCGAAGTCTTACCTTCCTTATGCTCTACGTTCTCACCCTTATAGCGGATTCCATAGCCGTGATAAGGTTCGGGTTTACGGATGGATCTGATATCCGCCGCAACCTGTCCTACCAACACTTTATCTATGCCGCTCACGCTGATTTCCGTAGGCGAGGGACAATCGAGCTTGATTCCCTCGATTTCCGCAAATTCGACGGGATGGGAAAACCCGACGTTTAAAACGAGCTTGTTCCCCTGTTTTGAGACTTTCCAGCCGACGCCTTTTACTTCAAGCGCCTTTGTAAACCCTTCGGAAACGCCTTTCACCATATCGACGATAAGCGCTCTGTAAAGGCCATGAAGCGCGCCCGTTTCCTTTTCTTCGTTCTGCGCAACGAGCGTGAGACGACCGTCCTCTTGTTTGAGTTCGATCGCTCCTTTGATTTCGCGGCAAAGCGTACCCTTGGGTCCCTTTATCGTGACGACGGAGTTTTCGCTCTTAATCTCTACGCCCGAGGGAATTGCGATGCTCAATTTACCGATTCTCGACATAATTTCCCTCCTTACCAGACGTAGCAGAGTACTTCGCCGCCTGCGTTCGCTTGACGAGCCTGCTTATCCGTCATGATTCCTTTATTCGTGGAAACAACGGCAATCCCGTAACCGCCCAACACTTTGGGTATATCCGCGGCGCCGCTGTACGTTCTGAGACCGGGTTTGGAAACGCGTTTGAGTCCGCCGATCACCGAACGTCCATTCACGTATTTGAGCGTTAAGAGCAGCTTTCCGTTGTAGCCGTCTTCGATGAGTTCTACGTTTTTGAGATACCCCTCTTCGAGCATGATGCGGGCAAGCTCTTTCTTCGTTTTGGAAGAAGGAACTTCCACCGTCTCTTTGTGAACGGTAAGCGCGTTTCTGATTCTTGTAAGCATATCTGCAATCGGATCTGTCATAATACTACCTCCTTACCAGCTCGATTTTTTCACGCCGGGGATCTTCCCCTCGTAAGCGAGATTTCTGAAACAGATACGGCAGACGCCGTATTTTCTCAGAACCGCGTGAGGTCTCCCGCAGATGGAGCAACGGGTATATGCCCTTGTGGAAAACTTGGGTTTCTTTTGCTGTTTATTGATCATTGACTTCTTTGCCATGTTTTTCTCCTCACTTCTTGAACGGCATTCCGAGCGCCGTCAAAAGCTCTCTCGCTTCTTCGTCCGTCTTCGCCGTGGTTACGATACATACGTCCATACCCCTGATCTTCTCTACCTGATCGTAAGTGATTTCGGGGAAGATGAGCTGCTCTTTGAGTCCCATCGAGTAGTTGCCTCTGCCGTCGAAAGCCTTGGAAGAAACGCCGCGGAAATCGCGCACTCTGGGCAAAGCGATGGATACGAGTTTGTCGTAAAAATCGAACATCCTCTTTCCGCGAAGCGTGACTTTGAGACCAATGTTCATGCCCTCTCTCACTTTGAAGTTTGCAACCGATTTCGTCGCCTTGCAATAGATGGGCTTCTGTCCCGTAATGAGTTTCAGCTCGTTCTCGATAATCTGCATGGACTTTTGGTTGTCCTTGATGTCGCCGAGTCCGGTATTGACGACGATCTTTTCGATTCTGGGAACCTGCATGATCGACTTATAACCGAACTTCTTCATGAGATAGGGTACAACTTCTTTCTGATACTGTACCTTCACTCTGCTGGGTTCGCTTTTCGCCGTCTCCGCGGTATTCTCCGCGGCTTTTTTGGCGGTTTTTTTATCTGCCATATTTACTCCTTACCGTCGGCCTTATTCTTCGCCCGTAACAGCGGACGTGCTCTCGGCGGTCTCCGTCTCGTTTGCGGCAGCTTCGTTTTTCGCGCTGCGCTTTCTCGTTCTCTTTTTCGGCGCTTCCGTCTTGGGTTCCTCGGCCGCTTTTGCCTTGGATTTCTTTACATATGCCTTATCGAGAACCGCGTTGCACTTCTTGCAAACGCGAACTTTCTTCCCGTCGATGAACATATGTCCGACTCTCGTCGCCTTGCCGCATTTGTCGCAAACGATCTCTACGTTCGAAACGTCGATCGGACTCTCCTCCGTAACGATTCTGCTCGTTTCGTTTGCCTTTCTCGCCTTCTCGTGTTTGTGAACGATCGCAACGCCTTCGACGACGACCGTCCCGTTTTTGGGAGAAGTTGCAAGAACTTTGCCCTGTTTTCCCTTATATTTGCCCGTGATTACGAGCACGTTATCGTTAACTTTAATATTCATAGCGCACTCCTTACAATACTTCCGGCGCAAGGGAGATGATTCTCATGTAATCCTTCTCTCTCAATTCTCTTGCGATCGGTCCAAAAATACGGGTACCCTTAGGTTGCTTTTGGTTGTCGATAATGACCGCCGCGTTATCGTCGAAACGGATATACGTTCCGTCCGCACGGCGGATCCCCTTCGCGCTTCTTACAATAACCGCCTTCACGACGTCTCCCTTCTTTACGGCGCCGCCGGGCGTAGCGGTCTTGACGGACGCCACGACGACGTCCCCGATATTGCCGCTCTTACGGAACGAACCGCCCAAAACGCGAATGCACATCAGTTCTTTCGCGCCCGAATTGTCCGCCGCTTTCAGCCTTGTTTGAGGTTGTATCATAGCAATTCTCCTTATTCCTTACTTGGCTTTTTCGACGATCTCGGCAACTCTCCAATTCTTGTCCTTACTGAGTTTCCGCGTCTCTACAATGCGTACTTTGTCGCCCACGGCGCATTCGTTCTCTTCGTCGTGCGCCTTAAATCTGTTGGTGCGCGTAATCGTCTTTTTATAGACGGGATGTTTTCTCTTATCCGTCACCGCGACGACGACCGTCTTATCCATCTTATCGGAAACAACGATTCCGACTCTTTCTTTTCTAAGATTTCTTTCCATATGCGTCACCTTATGCCTTTAATTCCCGCGCACGGATCTCCGTATTCACTCTTGCGATGTCCCGCTTGCAATTCCTGATCGACAGGGGATTTTCAAGCTGTCCCGAAGCGTGACGGAAACGGAGATTGAAAAGTTCGCTTTTTAACTCTTTCAGCTTGCTTTCAAGCTCAACGTCGGTCATGTTGTGAAAATTTTCCGTTTTCATCAGTTTTCACCGCCTTCCGCCGTATTTTCGACGATCTCTTTTTTCATGAACTTGCATTTTACGGGAAGCTTATGCCCCGCAAGGCGCATCGCCTCGCGCGCAACGTCTTCGGAAACGCCTGCCATTTCAAACATGACTCTGCCCGGTTTTACGGGCGCGACCCAGTATTCCACCGCGCCTTTTCCCGAACCCATACGGGCTTCGGCAGGGTGACGCGTAATCGGTTTATGAGGGAAAATATCTATCCAAACTTGACCGCCACGCTTGATAAAACGGGTCATTGCGATACGAGCTGCTTCGATTTGGTTGGATTTAATCCATCCCTCCTCTTCCGCCACGAGTCCGTATTCGCCGTAAGCAATGAAATTGCCCTTCTGCGCATAGCCCTTCAAATTAGGACGGTGCTGCTTTCTTCTCTTAACTCTCTTCGGAATTAACATTACTTGCCTCCTTCCGTCTTTTTCGCGGATTTGAGAACCTCGCCTTTGTAGATCCAGCATTTCACGCCGATCATGCCGAACGTGGTGTGCGCTTCCGCGAAGCCGTAATCAATATCCGCGCGCAGCGTTTGAAGAGGAATGCTTCCTTCGTGATAATGCTCGCTACCCGCGATTTCGCGCCCGTCAAGACGGCCGCCGACCTGCAATTTTACGCCCTTTACGCCCGCGCGCATCGTCTTTCCGATAGCCTGCTTCACAGCGCGGCGGTAAGACATACGCTTTTCAAGCTGTGCGGCGACGCTTTCCGCCACAAGCTGCGCGTCCGCGTCGATTTTACGCACTTCCGTCACGTTAATGATGATCTGTTTGCCCTTTGCAAGCTTTCCTAACTCTTTCTTAATCACCTCGATCTCCGCGCCCGCCTTTCCGATGAGTACGCCGGGACGACCCGTATAAATGGTGATTACGATTCTGCCCGCCGCTCTCTCGATCAATATACGGGAGACCGCCGCCGCATAATATTTCTTTTTAATGAAGGTACGAATGACGTAATCTTCTTTGAGATATGCGGAAAATTCCTTTTTATCGGCATACCATTGCGTATCCCAGCCTTTAATAACGCCGACTCTTAAACCGTGAGGATTAACTTTTTGTCCCATGTCAGATGACTCCTTCCGCATTTTTCACATCGAGGATAACCGTGATGTGACTCGTTCTTTTTAAGATCGCATGACCTCTGCCCTTGGAAACGGGCTGCATTCTTTTCAGCATCGTACCGCCGTTCGCAAAGCACGCCGCCACATACAAATCGTCCCTGTCCATTTGCTGATTATGTTCCGCGTTCGCGACTGCGCTCATCAGCACTTTCTTCGTCTCGTCCGCACCGCCGTTGGGGCAATGTTCGAGAATCGCCTGCGCCTCTCTCACGCTCTTACCGCGGATAAGATCAAGCACGCGCCGAACTTTATAGGGGGAAATCCTTATATATTTTGCAACCGCATAGGGACGTTTGTCTTTATTCTCTTCGATCCGCGCGGTTTTTTTCTTCATATTACCTGCCATTGATCATTCCTCCTTATTTCCCGGGCGTCGTAGTCTTCGCCGTGTGTCCCCTGAACGTCCTTGTGGGAGCGAACTCGCCGAGCTTACAACCCACCATGTCTTCGGTAATGTACACGGGAACGTGCTTTCTTCCGTCGTATACGGCGATCGTATGCCCTACCATCTGAGGGAATATCGTAGACGCTCTCGACCAGGTTTTGAGCACCTTTTTTTCATTTGCCTCGTTGAGCGCCTCGATTCTTTGCAAAAGCTTGGCTTCGACGTAAGGTCCTTTTTTAATACTTCTCGACATTTTATCTCTCTCCTCAGTTGATTCTCTTCAAAATGAATTTGCTCGTCGGATTCTTCTTCTTTCTCGTCTTGTAGCCGAGCGCGGGTTTTCCCCAAGGAGTTTCGGGACCCGCATGACCGACGGGAGATTTTCCTTCGCCGCCGCCGTGAGGGTGGTCGTTGGGGTTCATAACCGAACCGCGCACGGTGGGTCTTACGCCGAGGTGACGCGTTTTGCCCGCTTTGCCGATACGGATAATTTCATGCTCCACGTTGCCGACTTGACCGATCGTCGCCTTGCAAATCGCGGGAATGAGCCGTATTTCGCCCGAGGGCATTTTTACCGTCGCATACCGACCTTCGCAAGCCATGATCTGAGCCGAAATTCCGGCGCTTCTTGCAATTTGACCGCCGCGTCCGGGCTTCATCTCGATATTGTGTACGATCGTACCTACGGGAATGTTCGCAAGGGGAAGGGCGTTGCCTACCTTGATGTCTGCGTTTGCGCCGCTTTCCACCTTATCTCCCACGTTCAACCCGACGGGTGCGAGGATATATCTCTTTTCGCCGTCCGCATACGTAAGGAGAGCGATGTTCGCGCTGCGGTTGGGATCGTATTGGATGCTCTTAACCGTCGCCGGTACTCCGTCTTTATTCCGTTTGAAATCGATGATACGGTATTTGCGTTTGTTGCCGCCGCCGATATGACGTACGGTAATGCGCCCCATGTTGTTTCTTCCGCCCGATTTACGCTGATCTTCGAGCAGCGCGCGCTCCGCTTTGTCTTTCGAGAGCGTTCCGTAATCGGGAACGGTCATAAAGCGGCGTGCGGCGGAAGTAGGTTTATATCTCTTGACTGCCATTGCTATTCTCCTCCGTTTTTACGACAACGAATTGAAGTATTCGATGGGTTTGGACTCTTCTTTGAGCTGAACGATCGCCTTTTTCGTCGTGGGGGTGTACCCTTCGTTTCTGCCCATTCTTTTCAGCTTACCGCGCTGCGTTACGGTGTTTACATAAAGAACACGAACGCCGAACATTTTTTCGACCGCGATTTTGATTTGCGTTTTGTTCGCGTTTTTCGCCACGATAAACGTGTACTTTTTGCCGTAAGCCGCTCTGTCCGTTTTGTTGATCTTTTCCGGTTCGACGGCTTGAAGTCCGTCGTATCCCTTTTCCGTAAGCACGGGCTTCAAAATGATATCTTCGGGCGTCATAATGCGTATGCCTCCTCCAATTTTTTCACGGAACCCTTGGTAAGCACGACGACCGCGTTCGCCACGATTTCGTAAGTGTTGATCTCGGCCACAGACAACGTCGATAATTTTTCGATATTGCGGGCGGCGAGAATCACGTCCTTATCGTTCTCGTCCATAATGACGACCGTGCGCTTTTCAAGATGCAACGCCTTGCGGAACGCTTCCATTTCCTTCGTCTTAGGCGCGGTTACTTTCAACTCGTCCACGACGTATAGCTCGCCGTCCGCAACTTTTTTGGAAAGAGCGGAAAGAAGAGCGCCGCGCTTTGCTTCTTTGTTCATTTTCTTAGAGAAATCGCGGGATTTAGGGGCGAATACCACGCCGCCTTTCGTCCACTGGGGTGCGCGAATGGATCCTTGACGCGCTCTGCCCGTGCCCTTTTGTCTCCAAGGTTTTGCTCCGCCGCCGCGCACTTCCGTCCGCGTAAGAGCGGACTTCGTTCCTTGACGGCCGTTTGCAAGATAGGTCACGACTGCCTGATGAATGAGGGGTTCGTTATACTCTACGCCGAATACCGCGTCGTTGAGTTCGAGATCGCCGACCTCCGCCCCCTTCATATTATAAACTTTCACGTTTGCCATCTCAATTCTCCTTACTTCGCCTTTACGCTGTCCGAAAGCGTTACGACGCTGCCTTTGGGTCCGGGAATCGCGCCCTTAATCAAAATCGCATTCCGCGCAACGTCTACTCTCACCACTTCGAGGTTTTGGATCGTCACCCGTTCCACACCGTACTGACCGGCAAGGTGTTTCTGTTTAAACACGCGCGAGGGCGAGCTGTTCGCGCCCATGGAACCCGGCTCGCGGTGAACGGGACCTACGCCGTGCGTCTCTTTCAAACGGTGCTGATTCCAACGTTTGATTACGCCCGTATAGCCGTGACCTTTCGTAACGCCGACAACGTCGATTTTATCGCCCGCAGCAAACACGTCCGCTTTCAACTTGTCGCCGACCTTATAGCCGTCCACTTTGTCAAGACGTACTTCTTTGAGTACCTTGCAGGGATTTACGCCCGCTTTCTTGAACTGACCGAGTTCGGGTTTATTCAGCGATTTTTCTTTCGCTTCGATAAATCCGAGTTTGAGCGCGGTATATCCGTCCGATTCGACCGTTTTGATCTGTACGACGGAGCAGGGACCCGCTTCCACTACCGTGACGGGAATTACTTTCCCGTCCTCCGCAAATATCTGCGTCATGCCGACTTTGCGGGCAATGATTGCTTTATTCATAGATAAAGTTCACTCCTTTTTATTTTTGCGAATACCTTATTTATAAAGTATTACAGTTTCACTTTAATATCCACGCCTGCGGGAAGATGAATGCTGTCTAAAAGCTTCGCGTTGGGCGAATAGATGTCGATAATTCTCTTGTGCGTTCTCATTTCAAACTGTTCGCGTGAATCTTTATATTTATGCGGACAACGCAGAATCGTTACGATTTCCCGTTCGGTGGGAAGCGGAATGGGACCGGAAATTTTCGCTCCGCCCTTTTGCATGGTTTCCACAATGCGCTGCGCCGCCTGATCTACGAGTTCATGGTCGTAAGCGGACAATTTAATTCTGATTCTTTGACTTGCCATTTGATTACTCCTGTTTATACTAACTGATTTTGGCTGTTTTTGCTTCAACGTATCCGTGCGTATCGAGGCGTTGTGATCAAAAAAACACGCGTTTTTGCGGTGTTTTATCGCAAAAGCCTCGGTTAGTCGCAGGAGTCAAGCTCCCACATTTGTCAACGGAAATTATCTGCCGAGGGGCTTTTTCGCCTCGATTTTTCAGTAACTTCCCGTCTCAACCCTATACGCCGTAATAACACAGCTTGAATATCATACCATAATTACAAGCGGTTGTCAACGTTTTGAACGGTTTTTTGTAAAAATTTTTGCCGAAAAATTCTCTTTTTATACTTTTTTCGCTTACATAAAGCCGCAAGTTGACAACTCGAACGGCGTTTGCTGCAATCATAGCATGAAACAATCTCCATCGAACAGGAAAAACGGCTTCTTTTCCAAAAGCCGTTTTCTTTCGATCGTTATAACTTGCCCGCGAGGGCAAGAAAAATGATGTACACGACGATAAACGCAATCAGCGTGATAAACATAGGAATCACCATCTTTTTCATAACGGTGAAAAAGGTGCGCATCTTTTCTTTTGCCGTCGATTTTTGACGGGGCGGAAGATCCGAATGTTTACGCGTGCCGCTCATATCGGCAATCGTGGAACCGTCGTCATAGTACACGACTTTCACCTGCCGTTTCGGTTGTTCCTGCGGCTGCTCCTGCGGCTGCTTTTTCTTTGACATTAATCCTCCTGCGGATAGCAATGGCAAGCCGCAAAATGTCCCGCCTCGTATTCCTTATATACAGGTGCGATATGGCTGCATATTTCCATCGCTTTGGGACAGCGCGTGTGGAACTTACAACCTTTGGGCGGATTTGCGGGAGACGGAATATCTCCTTTCAGTACGATACGGTTCATCTTCTCGTCGGGATTGGGATTGGGAACCGCCGAAAAAAGCGCTTGCGTATAAGGGTGCAAGGGATTTTCAAAAATACTGTTTTTATCTCCGAATTCCACCATGGATCCCAGATACATCACGCCGATTTTATTCGAAATATGCTTGACGACGGATAGATCGTGCGAAATAAACAGATAGGTGAGTCCCATCGTCTGCTGTAAATTTTTAAGCAGATTGATGATTTGCGCTTGAATGGATACGTCGAGCGCGGAAACCGGCTCGTCGCATATCACCAATTTCGGTTGCACCGTGAGCGCGCGCGCGATACAAATTCTCTGGCGCTGTCCGCCCGAAAACTCATGCGGATAACGCTCGTAATAATAATCCCGCAGACCGCACTGATCCATGATCTTTAACACATAATTCTTCACCTCTTCGGGGGGAACGATTTTGTGTACTTTTACAGGCTCCGACAATATCCCGCCGACCGTACTGCGCGGAGGCAGAGAGGAATACGGATCCTGAAATATAATCTGCATTTTTGTGCGCAAAGGACGCATTTTAGAGGGTTTATACTTTGCGATGTCCTCGCCTTCGAACAGGATTTGTCCGTCCGTCGGTTGATGGAGCTTTAATACCGTTCTGCCGAGCGTCGTTTTTCCGCAGCCCGACTCTCCCACGATTCCAAGCGTTTCCCCCGCTTTGAGTTTAAAGGAAACGTCGTCAACGGCGCGCAGCCATACCGTTACTTTGCCGGCGAGCGTCTTTTTGATCGGAAAATATTTTTTCAAATGGCGTACTTCAAGAATCGCTTCCGGATCGGGAGGGAGCAGCTTATCTTCTTCCGCTTTTCTGTCCCGCGTCTCTTGTTCTCTGACTGCTTCCGCAAGATCGTCGAATCCCGCGTATTCGCCACTTTCCTCCACTTCCGCCTCGCCCGGCTCGATTATATCTTCGCGCTTTTTAATCATCGGTTTTCTCCTTGTCGTACAAATGGCAGGCAACCCAATGCGTAGGACTTACCTGTACCATTTCGGGATATTCTCCGCCGCACTTCCGGATACAACGGTTGCACCGCTCGCGGAAATAACAGTAATCGGGCATATCGATGGGATTGGGCACGTTGCCGGGGATACTGAACAGCGTATCGGATCGCGTATTCATCGTCGGTTTGGATTTTTGCAGACCGATCGTATAGGGATGCATAGGGTGATAAAAAATCTCCGACGCGGTTCCCTGCTCGATAATTCTTCCCGCATACATGACGACGACGTAATCCGCCATTTCGGCGATAATGCCGAGGTCGTGCGTAATGAGCATGATCGAGCCGTTAATACGGTCCTTTAACGAGCGCAGAAGATCGAGAATCTGGGCTTGGATGGTAACGTCAAGCGCCGTCGTCGGTTCGTCCGCAATAATCAGACGGGGATTCCCTTCGAGCGCCATGGCGATCATTACGCGCTGGCGCATTCCGCCCGACAGCTCGTGCGGATAAGAATTATATATGCGTTCGGGCATTGCGATGCCGACAAGATTCAGCATTTCAATCGAACGGCGCTTCGCCTCTTGCTTGGTCGACCCCGGCACATGAAGCAGCGTTACTTCGTCAAGCTGATTTCCGATGGTAAACACGGGGTTGAGCGAAGTCATCGGCTCTTGGAAAATCATAGCGATCTGTCTGCCGCGGAGACGGTACATTTCCCGAATCGGCATTTTTGCGATATCGAATACTTTTTCTTCCATTTCGTACATTTTAGTACCGTATTCGTCTCGTTTCTGCCTGCGTTCGTAAACGGGCGCCCCCTCTTTATCCAGCTTTACCGCGCCCTTCCTATCCTTAACTTCGTCGTATATCGGTTCGCCGTTTTCGTCGTTTTCGTAAATGGGAATGGGCTTCCCGTCTTTGCCGAGTTTAAAATCGAGCGATTTAAAACGGATGCTGCCCGAATAGATCTGTCCCTGCGGACCCTGCAACAAGCGCATGACGGACATACTCGTTACCGACTTGCCGCACCCCGACTCGCCTACGACGCCCACCGTTTTGCCCTGCGGTACATTGAAAGAAACGCCGTTCACCGCCTTTACCACGCCTTGATCGGTAAAAAAGTAGGTGTGGAGATCTTCGATTTCGAGAATGTTTTGATTATCCTGCATTTCGGAAATAAATTCCGATTCATCCGCTTTCCGATTTTTATATTTTTCCAGCGAATTCATCACCTTTTTGTTTTCTTTGGCGATGGCGCGGATTTCTTTCCCCGAAAGGTATTGTTTGTTTTCGTTTGAAGCAGCCATGCGTTATCTCCTCATCTTGGGGTCGAGAGCGTCTCTCAAACCGTCGCCGATAAAGTTGAATCCAAGCACCGCGAGGATAATACAAATACCGGGAGGGCCCCAAACGTTGAAGTAGTTATTCAGTACGTTCGTATCTTCACTTACGATATTGATCATCGTTCCCCAGGATGCGCTGGGCAACTGAACGCCCATTCCTAAGTAAGAAAGCGTAGCCTCGTAAATAATCATACTGCCGAGCGACAGCGTCATCGAAACGATCAACTGCGGAAGAACGTTGGGCACAAGGTGTTTAAAAATCTTCCTCTTGGTGGAAAATCCCATTGCCTCCGCCGCAACCATATATTCCTGTTCGCGCAGCGATAAGATCTGCCCGCGCACCAGTCGCGCCGTTCCCGGCCATGATATCAGCGTTAAAAACAGCATCAGACAATAAATGCGGTACGCAGGATCGACCCCCCAGGCCTCCAAAAGCGAGCCTACGATCAGCATGATGGGAAGTCCCGGAATACACATGAGAATATCGCAAATTCTCATAATCACATTATCGACCGCTTTGCCGAAATAACCGGCTATCCCGCCGAAAACGATTCCGATAAACGCTATGATAAACACGGTAAGCACGCTGACGGAAAGAGACACCCTTCCGCCGTACATCAAACGGATGAATACGTCCATCCCGCTTTTATCCGTTCCGAGCCAGTGACTCCAGCTGGGAGCGGCGAGCATATTGGGGCGTTTTATCGTTTCGATCACTTGATACACGGTATAGCTTTCGCCGTCGCCCTCTACTTCGATAATCACTTCGGTGCCGTATTCCAAAAAATCCGCCTGGTCGATCGTCTGTTCCGACCATTCGTACCCGCACCAATGGAACAAGACGGGTCCGAACCAGGAAAAAATAAGCAAGCCCGCGATGATCACAAGTCCGATAATGCTTAATTTCGAACGGAAAAACCGCCGCGCAACCATTCTGCCGGGCGACATGAGCCGCACGTTTTTATCGAGCGATTCTTCCTCGAACTCCGCTTCCTCTTCGGCGGTTTCGGAGAGCGGTTCCGTTTCGGACGCGCGATCCGCCGATTGCGCCGTCCTCTCTTCCTGCGCGAACTCCGTTTGGAAATCGTCTTGCGCGGATGAAACCGTTTCGGGATCGGTCAATTTTTCGTTTTCTTCAAATTCTTTCATGGACTCCTCCCGTTAATTCAGCTTGACGCGCGGATCGACAATCACATACGCGATGTCGGAAAGCAATACGCCGATGACGCTAAGCATTGCAAGGAACATATTATATCCCATAATCGACGGAATATCCACGGACGTGGTGGCGTTTAACGCCCATTGTCCGATACCGGGCAAATCGAACACTTGCTCGGTGATCATCGACCCCGAGAAGAGGGAGGGCAAAACGCCCGCAAGCATTGTGACGATGGGAATCATCGTGTTGCGGAAAGCGTGTTTATAAATCACTTTGCTCTCTTTCAACCCTTTCGCCCGCGCCGTACGGATATAATCGGAATTAAGTACTTCGAGCATATTGGTACGCATATAGCGCATCGTTCCGCCGATATTCAGAATAATCAAGACGAACAACGGCAGGAAAAGATGCAGCGCGTAATCGCCGATCAACGCAAGTCCCGTATAATTGCTTGCGCCGTCTATCAGACCCGAAGTAGGGAAATACACCGTCATGCCGCCCGCGCCCGTTCCCGTAGGGATTCGGGAAAACAGACTTTGCAGCATTCGTCCGAAGAAGAACGACGGCATAGAGATCCCGATCACGACAAGAACGGTAACGACGTAATCCCGTATAGAATATTGGTGCGTCGCCGCCGTCACGCCGAGAGGAATCGCAATCATATATTCGAATATGATTGCGATAAACGCGATCAAAAAGGACACTTGCATATGATTGGCAATTTCCTCAATGACGGGCGTCTGCGTTAAAAAGCTATCGCCGAAGTTGAAACAGCAAAGATTTTTCAACCAGGAGAAGTACCCGCTCAGCGCCCCGCCCGAAAGGCCGTACGCTTTATACATCGCGTCCACCGTCTCCTGTGAAATCGTCGATCCGCCGACGCTCATCGCCGCCACCTTCTGCTGGACGAAATCCGAAGGCATCGCGCGCAGAAGCATATACAATATCAGCGATACGCCCAGCAGGCAAAGGATAGCGAGTCCTAATCTTTTGAGAATATATTTCAGCATAAGCCGCTCCGAAGAGAATTATTTCAGTTCAAGCTCCCAGATCCTCGAAAGAGGCGAGGAATAAGAATTAACCTCGGGGAAAGTGCTGTCGTCGATGACGTTGGAATTATAAGCGTACAGCGTCTTTCTCTGATAAACAGGCATTTCGACCGCAAGATCGAGCACATAGAGCATCGCTTCTTCATATAACTCCGTACGCACCGCCTTATCGTTGGTCTCGCGCGCCGCGTCGATCACCTCGCTCAGCTCGTTAAGAATCTTGTTCTCTTGCGAATAGGACGCGGGGTTATTGAGAATTTCGCGGTACCCCCAGGCAAGAACGCTCGTCGCCGTGGAATCTTTATGATAGACTTGATACATATCGGGATCGACTGTCGACCCCCACGCCGCAGCCCATACGGTAAGCGAACCGGTGGAAAGCTTGGTAAGCGCGTTGGTGTCGGGCAGAACGGATACGTTCCATCCGCATTCGTTGAGAATCTGCATCGCGTTGATAAACGTATTGTACAACGGGTGTTCGGTAACGCTTGCGCCCGCAATCGTGAACGTGAGCTTCAAGTCGCTTTCGGAATAGGTTGCCATCGCCATATATTTTTTCACCTTCTCGATCGCATTGTCTTTTGAGGTATAATACAGATAGTCGTATGAAGCGGGAACGCTCTTTGTGTTGGCGGTAAGATTATCCGCGTCGTACGAGCCGGTTCTGGGATACGCCCAGCTTACAAGCGACATGGGCCACGAAATGGAGTAAGCCGTACCCGTTTCGTAATAACCGATTGCAAGAGAGGTATCCATCGCGCTCATAATCGCCTTACGGAGATTGACGTCGGCTACTTTACCGGCATTAATGCCGACATAACCGTAACCGAGCTGCCATGAGCTGGTGGATTCGATCCCGGACGACTTCATCGTATTCAACGTTGCAATATTTTCGTTGGTGAACTGCGGTTCGACGAAGTGTACGCTGCCCGTCTTTAACGAGGAGAGCGCGTTGGTTGAAGAAACGACTTCATAACGGAAATGTTTGATCTTCGGCGCGCCCAGCAAGAAGTTCTCGTTTGCCTGATAGTAAACGAAGTTATCCGCGAGCGAGTAAAATCCGTCTGCCTTCAGCTTATCGAAGCTCGTGTCGTTTTTATCGGTTGCGACATAGGATCCCGCGCCGAGGGGCATCTTGTTCTTTTGCTGACCGTAGCTGTTTTCTCCCTGCAATACGGAGGACATAAAATCGAACGAAGCCCAATCAACGCCGAACTCATTGTTTTCGATATCTACGGGATATAAGGAGGGATCGGAATAGTAATGGTAAGGGGCGACGGTGAAACCGAAGTTCCAAATCGCTTTGGGATCCGTTCCGTTAACGGTCACGCGGAGCACGTCGTACTCGTTGTCGTTTGCGGGAGTGCCGTCTTCGTTATGTTCCTGCGCGATCGCATACGTCGTTCCGTTGACGGTGACGGAAGCGTCGCTCGTGGTGTGCCCCATCGATACGATCCCGCTGATGTTTTTCACCTTTAACTCGCCGCTGTCGCCGATAGCCTCATGCAGAATCACGTCTTTGGCTTTGGAAACGAAATTACTGAACATCGTGGTTCCCGAAGAATAATACATTAAAATGTATTGGAAGTATCCTTCCACCATCGTATTGTACACATAGTCGATTGCTTGTTCTTTGGTGGTAATCTGGGATTCGTCGTAGTTGCGGTTGACCTTTTCGATCGTGGTCTTATCGGTACCGCTCGCAGTGATCTTGTATTCGAGCGTAACAAATCCGCCGAACGAGCTTTCCATATACATAAAGCAAGTGATCGGATCGTTGAATTCTCCCGTCGATTTATAGGGATCTTCGGTATAGGAATCGAGCGCGCTGTCGTAATCGGTGCTCAACTCGTCCTTGAAAAGTTCAAGCGTATCCGTATAGTCGGCTTCCAGCTGCTTGCGGGCTTCCTCTTGCGTTTCCACCCCGATTGCGTCCATATAACCTGAGCTGCAATTCCATTCTTTGATCGCCGCCAACATCTCCGCTTCCGTCGCAGAATAGCTGGAGCTGGTCGAAGATTTCTTACCCGTGGTGGTAAACAAGGAGACCAATTCGTTTCTTCTGTCTTGGGCGCGATTGTTCGCGCCGGTGGTAAGCGCATCGTCCGTATCATCGCCCGCGCCGATCGTTTGCGTTCTGTAATCCTGCAACCCTACGATGTCGGTAGAGTACATCGTGCTCGACCCCGTATATGCAGGATCAAGATAGACGTACATATTGAACAGAATATCTTCCATCGTAAGGGGAACGCCGTCCGAAAACTGAATGCCGTTTTTAATGACGAAATAATAAACGCTTTTATCGCCTTCCGTTTTAATTTCATAATCCTTAACCACAACCGCCTCGTCGTCGCCGCAAGCGGGATCTCCGTTCGAATCCGTCGTGAGCATACCGATTTGCGTCAGTTCGACAATAGACATATCCGTGCCCGACGTGGAAAAGAACGGGTTGAACAATCCGTTAAGAGCTTCCGTCATGACGACGATGGTGTCGCCCGACGATTTGCCGCCGCATCCGGCGAGGGACGCAACCGATCCCGCGCACATGACTACGCCAAGCGTTAAGGCAACCGCCTTCAAATGTTTTTTCATGTTATTTCCTCCGTTTTATTTCTGATTTAATCAATATACTGCACTTCCGGACAAACGGTTTCATTCTCGTTCGCTGAAAGTATCACTTCCCCCGTCGATTTCTTTACCGTAACGGCATGGGGATAAGTAATCGAAGTTCCGTTCTGTACGGCGATGATTTCGCAACCGATCTCGTAATCGATTCCTCCCGTTTCCAGGTTTCCGCTGAGCAATCCTACGTCGTAGGGATAACCGGTAGTCTCTGAATAGAAAACGTTGCCGATTTGCAGCGTCCCCTGCACCGATACGTTCTCAAACGCGGCTTCCGAAGCGATCGCGCCCGCAAACGTTCCGAACGACGCGCCGTTCATACGGGACGCCGCGTTCAGCGTATAAACGATATTCTTGAACGATACGTCTGTAAACACCGCCGTCGAATCGATTTTGCCGAACAATCCGCCGTTCGTTTGGTTGTAATTGGATTGCATAACGGTAATATTCGAAAACGTATGGTTGTTCCCGATAATCCGCCCCGAAAAACTTGCGGTCGCAAGCGCCCAGCCCAAATTTTCGAAGTCGAGATCGGCTAAAATTTCGTAACAGCCGTCTGCGCGCGAATTGCTTATAAACTGTTTCGCCGTCGATATTTTAAACCATACGCCGTCCTTATATCGCGCATAGAACTTATTCACGATATTTTCCGCAACGCCCGTTTCGTAATCGAGCGTACCGCTGTGAACGACGGTATCTTCCGTCCATTCCTCGCTCATCGCCGCGTCGGAATACAACGCTTCAAACGTCTTTCCGCTCGATTCGGGAAAGTTGCCGTAAACCATTGCGCCCGTATCCTCGCTATAATCGGGCAAAGCAAGCTCTCCGCTCGACGTTAAAGGATTAAACGTAACCTCTCCGACCAATTCTTCCGAATCGTCGTAAATCTCGTAAGAGAAAACGGGAATCCAAGCGGCATATAGCACGAAGTTGTAATCGCCTTCGGTAACGTCCTCCAAACCGAATACGTCGCTATTGAAATCCCACCGCCCCGAATACACATACGATTGCTCCAAACCGGATACGGAACAAAGCTCTCCGTAAGCGTCGAGCGCGTTGCCGTTTTCGTCCGTTCTAAGCTCCTTGTTTCGGTACCAGCCCACGCAGAAATAATTCTCGCGGGATACCGTAGAGCTTTCCCTGCCGGAACCGCGCACCGAGCTGCCCGGCTCAATGAGCTTTACGCCTTTTTCTACGTTTTCCGTCGCGTACACGTCCACCAGCGTCGTATCGGGCGTACCCGCAAACACGCCGCCGTTCGCCTCGAACCTTACCCGGTAACCGCCGAGCCGCTCGTAAGGGTCAGATCCCGCGCAAGCGCCGAGAATCCCGCACCCCAAACAAGCAAACGCGCACGCAATTATCAATTTCGTTTTCTTTATCATAAATTCTCCGAAGTAACGTCTTATTCCGCGTCGTTATTTCCGTCGGAAGGATCGTCGTCTAAATCGTCGTTCTCCTGCTCG
>CAYZTP010000004.1:32910-41028 GCA_964481555.1 uncultured Clostridia bacterium
TCGTCGTCTAAATCGTCGTTCTCCTGCTCGCCGTCTTTTGCCGACTTGTTCTTTTTATCGTCTGCAATCTTGACGGCAACCGTTACCGCAATCAGGATCAAAATCACGCCCGCCAAAATACCGATCGCAACGTATAAGCCCGTCGCCGAATCGTCTCCTTGTTGCGCCGGCGGCTCAGGATCGATCGTGCCATCGTCTAACTTCTGTCTCCAATACTCTACCGACGTTTCCGCCGAAGTGAGAAGAGACAGATAGTTCGTATCATCGTCGATTCCGAGATAGACGAGCGCCTGCTGATCGGTAGAAAGCGCATTGTACGCGTTGCGCGCAGCGACTACCGAAGCGGCTTCCGCTTCGAACGCCTCCAAATTCACCAAAGGAGACGTAAAGGTCGTAGGCAACGCTTGAATCAACTCGATTACCGCCAAGGTCGCTTCCGTAGGCGCGGTCATGCCGTCCACCACGATATCGAAATACTGCGAATAGACGAAAGTTTCGTAATAACTGCCGTTATTCGGACGAATCATTACCAACGTTTGATCGGTAAGCGCGTCCTGTCCGATATAGTCGACGAAATTCGCGCCGTAGAAGTAGTTGACCGCCGAAGAACTCCACATATAATAGGGCACGATTCCGAGTCCGCTGAAATATGCGACGAAATCTTCGTAAGTTTCAAAAGCGTCGGTAAAGTTCGATTGGTAATCCTCTTCGGTATAATGCCCGTAAACGCCCGTTTGGGGAAGATTTCCGAACAACTGGTAATTTTCGTCGTACTGCTCTTCGAGAATCGGCGCGGTTACGCCCTTAAACACGACGGTAGCCAGCTTCCCGCAATCGTAGAACGCTTTATCGCCGATAGCGACAACCGAACGGGGGAATTCCACCGATACGATCTTGCTGCCGTAGAACGCCTGCGCGCCCACTCTGATCGTCCCCGCAGCGATCGTAAACACGGTATCCGTCTTTCCGAGAGGATATGCGATCAGTTCGTAGCCGCCGTTTTGGGCGACGCGGTACAGAACGCCGTCGATCACCTTAACCGTATCGCTGACGTCGTAATTATTCTCTCCGTTTTTGGTAAATTCGGGAATTTCGCATCCCGCAAACGGATTTTCGCCGAGCGTTACCAAACAATCGCCCAACGTAACCTTGGTAACGGGCGTTCCCGCAAACGCAAAGCTTCCGATTTGTTCGGCGGAAGTGAGCGCAGCCTCTGTAAGCAAGGTGTTTGCAAACGCATATGCGCCGATCGTTGTCGCCTTATCCAAATTTTCCGCCACAGAAAGAGGCGCGTCGTAGAACGCAAAAGCGCCGATTTCCGCCCCCGCCGACGAAAGCGCGATCTCTTCGAGAAGACTTTCATAGAACGCCCCCTCTCCGAGAACGGAGATTGCGCCCGCGTCGAATCGCGTGAGCGAAGTATATGCAAACGCATAATCTCCCAACTCTTGAACGCCGCCCAAATCGATGGAATTCAGCGCGTCGTTGAAATAGAATGCCGCCGTCCCGATGGAAGTCAACTGATCGCTCAGTTTGACGACGGGAACTTGACGGAACGCGAACGCGCTCTCACCGAGCTTGGCGCAAGAGGATAAATCAAGAGATATCAAACTCAATCCCGCAAGTTCGGTAAACGAAATGTTATCGCTCGTCAGCTTGGAATATCCAATGCCGCCCACAAACATATAGGGATAATAGCCGTTTTCCGCAAATAACGACCGGTAAGCCGTAACGTATTCGTCGTAATAGACGTACGAACCGTAACTTTGCTGGACGTACGAGCCGTCCGAAGCATAAAAGAATAACCAGCGCGATCCCGAGAACGCATAATCTCCGATGGAGACGACGTTCGACAGATCGGCGGAGACAAGCGCGGTGCAATCATAGAACGCGTAATCGTCTACCGTGACGTTGTCGCCTAATTGCAGCGAAGTAAGACTTGTATGTCCCGCAAACGCATTTTTGCCAATCGTAACGTTGTCGCCGATTTTTAAATCGGTAAGCGAGGAGTAATAAACTGCCGCGCCGATATAATAATTGGAACCGAATTGGGTGATCAACATATAGGCGCCGTTCGCGGCAAAGGCATAATCGTCGATTACGACGCGATCCCCGATTTGAAGCGTCGTAAGATAGGGCGTGACGTAGAACGCGCCGACGCCTACCGTTACGCCGTCGGGAATGACCGCCGTTTTAATCTGCGTACCGCAAAACGCATAATCGCCGATTTCGCTCAATTCGGAGGAGAACGAAGGCAATTTTGCGATCGCCGTATTAAAGAAAGCATAATCGCCGATTTCGGTTAATGCGCCGAGCGTAACGCTCGTAAGCGACGTGCAATTTGCAAACGTGTAATTTCCCACTTTCGTTACGTTGGGAAGATACACGGTACCAAGATCGGCGTTGCCCGCAAACGCGCCTTCGCCGACGATCGTTACGGAAGCATCGTAGAAAGTCGTCGCCGTGGGCGAGGCAAGCACCAAAACGCCGTCGTTGGAAACGATCAGATTGCTTGTTCCCGTTTTAAAATACGCATTACCCGCATCGATGGTGAACGACGAAACTTTCGTTCCCGCAAACGCGCTCTGCCCGATGACGGAAACGTCTTTCCCGAGAGTTATCGAGGAAAGATTGTCGCATCCGTAGAAGAGTCTCGCGGGAATAACGGAAGCGTTAACCGATACGCTCGAAAGCAGCGTGCAATATGCGAACGCCTCCGCGCCGAGCTTCACCTTTTCCGCATTGAAAGTAAGCCTGCTCAATGAGGCGCAATTATAGAACGCCTGTTCTCCGATGGACTGCGCGGTTTCGGGCAATATGATACGCCCCACTTTGGTATTCATGAACGCTCTGTTCCCGATCGCTATCACCGAAGTGAGCGAAATATTGTTGAGCGACGTACAGCCGTTGAACGCGTCGTTATTGATAAATTGCAAATTGTTAACGCCGCTGAATGAAACGGTTTTTAACGACGTGCAATTCATAAACGCGCCGTATTGTATTTTTGTTAACGTCGAGGGCAATACGACCTCTTCAAGAGCGGTAAGCCCCGCAAACGCATACGCGCCGATTTCTTTTACGCCTTCGGGAATAATGACTTTCGTAATCGTATTCTCGCCGATATAGGTAATCTTGCTGTTATAGGGATCCTCTTCGCTGATCTCGTCGTTCTCGTCCTTGGGAATATACTCATAGTTCGAGAACGCATATTGATAGATCGTCGTAACGCCGAGATCGTCCGGAATGGTCACTTCGCCGCCCAATCCCATATAGCTCATCAGATAGATGCTGTTATACGAATAAGGATTTTTCACTTCTATGGAAACGGATTGCGAATAGTAAGTGGATTTCCCGTCTTGCAGAACGCGTACGCTGATCGAAGCAAAGCCTTCCGCTTGAGCGACGATCGTACCGTCCACGTCAACCGTAACGATGTTTTCGTTGCTGCTTACAAACTGTATCTCCGTATTTTCGGGGAAATAAGCCTGCAAATCATAGAGCAGCGTTACCGATTCCGAAGGGTACATGGTCAGCGAATAACTCGACGTGGAAAACCAGATCGTTGCGCCGACGTCGTTCGTACCGAGATCCCGATCGGTCGAAGAGACAAACGCGAACACTTTATTGACGACATAGCCCGTTAACGTGAACGAATCGGCGACGGGTTTGGAATAATTTCCTTCGTCTACGACCGTTACGTCGAGCGTCGCGGGGGCGGAAGAATCCGAATTGGAAGTCGCGGTAATCGTCGCCTTTCCCGCGGAAACGCCCAACAGCTTGCCGTTTACGACGCGCGCGATTTTTTCATCCGACGAAACATAGTTCAGCGTGCCGATCCAGCAATTTGCCGGCGATATATCCACAAGATCGGTAAGAGCGACCGTCTCGTTGATTTTCAACGTATATTCGAAAATTTCTTCGTCGTTCTGCTTAAAGGCGATCTCCTCAATATTATCGGGAATGGTCACTTCGTACGTGCCGACATTCTGCGCGTAATCGTAAAGCTGCACGATAAAGCTGTTTCCGTTATACGAAGTGTTTTTGATTTCTTCGATATAATCGGTTAATTCATACGAAACGATCGACGTAGAATTGTATTCGGAATAAATCGCGGTAACGTATCTTCCGAAAGAGCCGAGCGTATACATATAAGAACTCGTCGGATCGGTGTTCTTTGCAACGTAGCCGATCAACGCGCCCTGCGAATAATGGTTATCGTACACATATAAATCGGCATAAACGCGGTAAGATTTGGTATCTTTTACATACTCCGTGCGGAATTGTACGTCTTGCAACACGGGAGCTTGGAAGTCTACTACGAACGGGAATTCGAACGTATTGTTCTTGTTCGTCGTCAATCCCCCGTCTCCGTAATCGAGCAAGCCCGTCATCTTAAAGATATAGGTGGTATTGTTTTTCAAGTCGTAATCGGACATATTAAAGTCAATATCCACCGACGAAGGATAGATACTCGTCCCCGAACTGTACGACTTACGTTGGTTCGTCACCGTTTTGCTGAATATCAGCTCTCCCGTCGTACTGTCCTCTATGGTAACGTACATCGCCTTTGCGCCGCGCAAAAGTCCCGCGTAAACCGCATAGATTCCGTTTACCGTACTGCCCGCTTCTCCCGTATCTTGATTGGAAAGCGCAATGTACTTTCTGTCTGCGGCAATCTTCGTCGCGGAAGGATCCTGCGCGAACGCATATGCGCCGAGATACACGATATAATCTTGATATGTTCTGCCCAAAGGACGGGTTGCGTATGCGTCGGGAAGCGTTTTATCCAACGTGTCGAGGGAATCGTCCAGCTCGTCTTTATTCGTTTCGAAGTAATCGAGATCGAACAAAGGCGCCTGCGTCCAATCCCCGTAGAACGCGAGGTAAGGAACGTTGAGATCGATTTCCGTTCCGTCTTCCGCTTTCAACGTAACAAAGCCTTCTACGTACATCCCGTTTTCGAACGATTGATCGAGATAAGCTTTGTCGGAATCGCTCAGCGTGATTTTCACGGTGATTTTCGCGGTTTGGTTGCCTTCCACCGTCACTTTCGTTCCGTTTGCCGTTCCGCCCGATATCGAAGAAACGGTCACCGTCGCGCCGTCGAGAAGATATCCTTCTTCGGTTACGACCGTAAGACCTTTCGCGGTAAGCGTATCGCTCACGCCTTCCGTCATCACGATCGCTCCTACGTCGTAGGTAAGTTTTGCGCTCTTCACGTTCACGATATCGAACGTCATGGTATAAACGCCGGACTTCGTCGGATCGTCTCCGAGTTCCAGCTTCGCTTTATCCGTCAGATTGCCTTCTTTGTCGTAAGTCTGCAAATAAGCGGGCGTAGAAGTCGCTTCGTCCAAGTTGACGAGTCCCGCGCCTTGCTTGCGTACGGCATAGGCAAGTCCGTTTTTGTTATATACGATATCCGCCGTGGACATCATAATACGGTAAACAAGTTCTGTCGTCTCTTTCGCCGTAAGATTCTCGCCGGCAAACTCTTCCTGCACATATTGATAAACGAGCGCCGTAACCCCCACTTGGTTGGGCGTAGCCATCGACGTTCCGGAAAGGCGGTCGTAGCTCTGCCCGGGCACAGCCGAATAAATTTCGCCGCCGTGCGCCGTAATTTCGGGTTTAATGCTTAAATTCGCACCGGGTCCCCAGGACGAGAAGTTGGACATAAACGGACCCGCCGTATTTTCCAAACTAATCGTAATCGTTCCGGAGCCTGCCGCGACAAGCGCTTCGCCGTCGTCCTGCGAAATGGAACATACGGGATAATTTCCCACCGCGCCCACGCTCATGGAAATATCGCCCGACACGTTATTATAAATAATACAAGCCGCCGCACCGTTTTCTTTGGCAATGCGCGCTTTGTCTTCGAAGTTGATAGAACCTCTCTTTACAAGCACGATCTTGCCCTTTACGTCGCCCACGGCGCTGTAATCGGAATTTCTGCCGACGCCTTTGATCACAACGTATTCCAGCGTGACGGACGTTTTGCCCGCAAATTCGTCAATCGCAAAAACGTCGTCAAAAAACTTTTTATTGAGAATGCCCGTCGCCGAACCTTCGGTAATGTAAATGGGTTCGTTTCCCGTTGCCGAAGAGATCAAGTAGGGCGTTTCTACACCGCTGATGGAAGCGACGGAAAGAGAAGAGGTATAGGACGAGGGCGAGCTAACAGCGGAGTTATCCGGATTGGAAGTAAGTCCGAGGTTCCCGTTTTTCTCCGAGCCGTAGGTCGAGCTGTAATCGTTCCCCGCTGCGGCGACAACGCTGATGCCCTGTTCAAAAAGTTTGTCATATACCGTTTGAATATTTACTTTATCCACTTCGCGGCTGTATCCTGCGGAAGTACCGAGCGACATATTGACGACGTCCACGCCGAGCGTCACACAGTCTTCCAGCGCAGCCAAAATCCAAGAAGTTTTCGCACCCGTCGATTCGTCGGAGAACACTTTCATAAACGCAAGCTGAGCGTTGGACGAAACGCCTTTGATTTCGTCGTCGTTGCCCACGATAATACCGGAAACGTGCGTACCGTGTTCGCTGTTAATCGGAAACACGTCCGAATCTCCGTCTGCGTAATCGTAAGCGTACGGGATTTTTTTGTTGATATACACGTCCTCCGCAGTCAATCCCGCCGTCATGGCGGAAGCCGCAAGATTGGAAACTTTGGAAGAGAGATTGCTCAGAGTAACGACCTCTTCGCCCTCGAACCTGCTCACGTCGAACGCCGTATGGGTGTAATCGAGACCGGTATCGAGAACGGCAATCACGACCCCGCTGCCGCTATATTTGGAATTGCTGCTGTCGAAGATACCCGTATCGTAAACGTTGACCGTATTCGTTACCACGCCGTCCGAACCGTCGTCGGAATCGACGACGCTCTCCGAATAAACGTCTCCGACAATGGGCGTCGCTTTCCCGTCGAGCGTATCGCAGACCAAGTCGAAGTATTTCGCTTTTATCATGATTTCGAATCCGCCGATCAAGGTATCGTAAGAGTTTCCTAACGTATATTGCACGCCGGAGCGCGAAAGCAGCGATTGCAGTTTTATTTGCTGCGTACGGATCTTCGCCGCAACGGACGCGCCCTCTTTGCTTAAAGCGTATTCGGCAACCGTTTTTCCCGCCGCCTTTTTATCCGTATTGTACGCATCCAGCACAGAATCTTCGTTCAAGCAAACGATGACGGAAATCTCCTCGTCGTCGCTTACCGAAGAGGAAAGCGTTTCCGTTGTCGCCGCGCTGTAATAATCGGTGATGTTGCTGTCGATATTGCCGGAATCGATTTTAGTAATCGATTGATTTGCCGAAGTTTCCGCAGAAAGCGAAAGCTCTTCCTCTTGGAATGCGGGCAAAACCGCAGTCAGCGTAAGGCACGCACCGAGCAACGCCGTCGAAACGGCAATCCCGATTTTCCTAAGCCTGTTCTTAACGAGTTTCATTTTATCCTCCGATTGTTGATCCGATTGCAAGTCTCCCACTCGGTGTAAAGACTCTTAGCCGTTTCCGCAAAAATATATTTATGTGTTCCAGCGAAAACGACAGTCCCGCAAGGACAGCCGAACCCAAATCACATACTACAATATAATATCTCTTAAATTATACCCATATACATTTGGCTTGTCAACTGTTTTCCCGCCCGTATGCATAATTTTCAAAATCTAAAATTATGCATTAATTTTGCAAAAAAATAAACAATATTCCGTTTATATACTTAAATAGCCACGATTTTTTCTATTTAAAATAAATAATTTTATAATAATTTTTCTAATCCACACGAAACTTTCACTTTTGAATTTTATATAATTTCTATATGTGCTTCTAATATTATGCGCATGAATGCAATAAAAAACGCGTTCCCTTTCGGAAACGCGTTTTTTCTATATGATTATTTGTTCATACCCTCTTGCACGGCAACCGCAACGGCAACCGTCGCGCCGACCATGGGGTTGTTGCCCATCCCGATGAGTCCCATCATTTCGACGTGCGCGGGAACGGAAGAAGAACCTGCGAATTGCGCGTCGGAGTGCATTCTTCCCATCGTGTCCGTCATCCCGTAGGAAGAAGGACCCGCCGCCATATTGTCGGGGTGGAGCGTTCTGCCCGTAC
>CAYZTP010000005.1:0-22586 GCA_964481555.1 uncultured Clostridia bacterium
TTATTAACGATAAATTATCCCCGTGCGCCGCATTGGGACGTATTAAACGCGAAAAAGCTTGCCGTACTACGATTAGCAAAACAACGCTGTATCGGTATATCCGTTCGGGGTATATATTTACGAATATCACAATGCAGGACGTGAAGATAAAGCAACGGCGTTATCAAAAAGCGACGGTTAAGCGCCCACCGAAAGGCACAAGCATAGAGAAACGCCCTGTTGAAATTGTCGCCCGTAATACCTTTGGGCATTGGGAAATGGACTGCGTGTTAAGCAGGAAATATACGAAAGATACGTTGCTCGTATTTACCGAACGATTGACACGTTATGAAATCGTGTATAAAATGCCGAACCATAAGTCGGCTACTGTTGTACGCTATGTGAATAAACTTGAAAAGCGATACGGCAAGCAATTCCGTAAACTTTTCAAGAGTATAACCGTAGATAACGGCGTAGAGTTTAGCAACTTTATAGGACTTGAAAAATCGATCTACGGCGGCAAGCGTACAAATGTGTATTATTGCCACCCGTATACTTCTTGCGAACGCGGTAGTAACGAGCGATTAAACCGTGAAATACGCCGACTAATTCCGAAAGGTACGGATTTATCGACGATAAGCAATGAACGCATAAAAGCCGTTGAAACGTGGGTAAACAACTATCCGCGGGAAATTTTCGATTATGCGACAAGCGCGGAACTGTTTAACGAACAGCTGCAAGCAATTTAATAAAAATTGAAAGTACACTTTCAATAAAAGAAAGTAAGCCGCCGAAAGACGGCTGTTTTGCCGTACGGTAAATTAACCAGTTTTGCTTCGTTTTACTAACCCTTGTAAGGATTAGTAAAAGACAAAACCCGCCGAAACAACACTTTCAACGGGTATTTTATTGCTTTTTTAAAAAAATTTTTTGATTTTAAGAAAAAATTTCTATAAAATTACTTGACTTTACGAAAGAAAGCATATGCGCCTTACGGCAGATCATCCGTTCCCGATTACCCTTTCGTTTCGGTTGCATTGTAGATCCGTTTCATTTCGGCGGCGTCCTCAATCTGCGTCCCGTCCGATTCGGAAACGATATACGGTTCTAATTTCAGCTCCCGCAGCGTTTCGGCAAGCGGTTCGAATTCCGGCCCGTAAACCGTGTCGGCAAACGTAAGATGTTTGATCTCCCCCTTGGCGCCGTACATGATTTTTGAAAAATGCACATGAAAATGCTTCATCCGCGCATAGCCAAGCCGTTCCAACATATATTCGAGCAGTCTCTTATAATCCGTCGCCGTCTTCAACGATCCTTGTTCGCGCGCGTTCACATGACCGAAATCGACGCAAGGCGTAAATACGGGGTCGATTTCGCAAAACGCCGTGATCTCCTCTACCGTGCCGATCTGCGCCTGTTTGCCCATTGTCTCGGGACAGAACATAAGATCCTGCAAATCGTTCAAATACAGATAATCGCGCAGAATTTTTAATCTGTCCGCAGTGCGGGAAACAGCCGCTTCCCGCGCGTCCTTTCCCTGCGCCGCGGGATGGAACACACACCGCTTACCGCCCATCAGCTTTAACATTTTACCGCTTTCAATCACATATCCGTAAGATTTTGCCGCCATTTCGTCGTCCGGATTGGCAAAATTGATAAAGTAAGGCGCATGAACGGAAATTTCCACGCCCTCCCGTTCGAACGCCGCGCAGATAGACAGCGCTTTTTGCCGCAACATTCTTACCCCGCGTCCGAAAGAATATTCGAAGCAATCAAGCCCTCTGTTTTTGACAAAAAGCGCCGCGTCCTCGGTATGTTCGTATCCCGCCGCGTAAAAGCTTTCCGAATTGCCGCTCGGCCCGAATTTAATCATGCTCATATCCTCCTTTTAATCGCCGTATATCCCTTTCAAGCTGTTTTTTCAAGGCGCCTGCGTCCGAAAATTTTTCGATCGGACGATAAAATTGCGACGGGAACAGCCGCACCGTTTCTCCGTATAAATCGCCCGAAAAGCCGTCTAAATACGCCTCCGCTTTTTTTTCAGTCACGCCGAACGTAGGACGCGCGCCGAGATTAATGATCGAGCGGTAAGTCCCTTTTTCCGTTTCGACGAAGCCGCCGTAAACGCCCTCTTTTACGGGAAATTTTTCTTCGGGAAAGGTAAGATTGAGCGTGGGAAACCCGTATTGCCGCCCCACCTGCCGCCCATGCTCTACGATTCCCTGCACAAAATAATCGTACGCAAGCAGACGGTTAACCGCTTCCATATTCCCTTCCGCAAGCAGCGTCTTTATTTGGGAAACCGCAACTTTTTTTCCGTTCGCCGTCTTGATGGGCAGAACGTACACGGGACATGGAGCGAAACGTTCCAAGAGTGCGGGCGTACCGAGAGCGTCTTTCCCGAAACGGAAATCCTCACCGCAGAATACTGCCGCCGCACGGATCCGCTTAAACAGTCCCCGCGCAAACGCTTCTGCAGACGTATTTTTTACCTCTTCCGTAAAGGGAATTTCAAGCGCAAACGCCGCCCCCGCACGGGAATAGATATACTCGCGCTCGGCAAACGTAAACACGTCACCCCCGCTTTTTTCTCCGGTAATCGACATGATCCCAATGGGATAGCCTGTCTTTCGCGCCGCCGCGAACAACGTCATGTGTCCCGTATGCAATCCGTCAAATCCGCCCAAAAGCAAGGCGCACGGCTGCGTATATTTTTGATCCGCGCTTAAAATCAGCATAATTTCTTTTCCGTTTTCACAAGCCCGCCGCTCACGTTCGCAATCCCGTAAAACCCGTGTGCATCGTACAGTTTATAGAGACCGTCCTCTTTCCCGCAGGGAATTTTCAGCCCGTGATACAGTCGTTCGTCGTCAATAAAAAGGACGGGATAGGGCAGAACCGTATCCGTCGGAATGAGATAATTCCAAATATTCTCTTTCGTCAATTCTTCGATTCCGACTGCGGTTTTTCCGTCGAAGATTCCGCTTCTCGTGCGGGAGAGGCCGCTCATAAATCCGTTCGTGCCAAGCGCTTGCGCCAAATCGCGCGCGAGAGAACGGATATACGTGCCTCCTCCGCATACGATTTCAAACAAGAATTCGTCGGGCGCGGTTTGCGCCAACAGACGAAAGCTTTGAATGTTTACTTTTTTCGGCGTGAGCGCGACCTCTTTCCCCGCGCGCGCAAGTTCGTAACTGCGCTTCCCGTTTACGCAAACGGCGCTGAATTTCGGCGGAATCTGTTCGATTTCGCCCACAAAACGCCCTAAAACGGCGGAAATTTCTTCTTCCGAAGGAACTCTTCCGCCGAATCTCGGTTCGCTTTCCCGATCCAAAGAATCCGTTGTCACGCCAAAGCGGAATTTTGCCTCGTACGTTTTCGTTTTCGATAAAAAATAATCGAATAATCTCGTCGCGTTGCCCGTACCCACGGGCAGAACGCCCGAAGCAAGCGGGTCGAGCGTACCCATATGTCCGCACGGGCAGCCCGTCAGTCTTTTTAAACGGTTTACGACAAAAGCGGAGGACGCCCCCTCCGCCTTCCATATATTAAAAAAGCCCGTCATGCTTCCTCCATATGCTGCGACACGGCATAGCGCAACCTATCGAGCGTTTCCTCTAACTCGCCGAACAGCATACAGCCGGAGGCGAGAACATGACCGCCGCCGCCGAACGTTCCCGCGACGGCATTTACGTCCACTTTCCCTTTGGAACGGAAAGAGACCTTATATTGTCCCGTTTTGACTTCCAATAAACAAACGCTGACTTCCGTTTTGTCGATATTCAGCCCGAAATCGACAATTCCGCTCGTAGCGTCCTGTTTGAGTCCGTACTCGTCGAGCGTCTCTTTGCGGACGAGCGCGACGCAGAGTCTGTCGTCGAGAAAAAAACGAAGATGAGAGATTACCTGCGCGTACATCAACGCCCGCGCTTTGCTCTGTTCCTTATACAGATGATATGTAATTTCGCAGACGTCCGCACCCGCGTCAACCGCAAGCGCGGCAGCACGGAACGTATCCCCCGTTACGTCCGAATGGGAAAAGCTGCCCGAATCGGTTACATAACCCGCCAGCAGCGCACTCGCGATCTGTCTGTCGTAAGGGACGCCCATCGCGGCTATGACATCGGCGATATTTTCGCAATTACTCGCTCTGTTCCTGACGAAATTATATGTACAATAGCGGGTATTGGATATGTGATGGTCAATATTCACCGTGATCTTTCCGCGCTTTGCCCCTTTTAAAAACGTTTTCTGCAAATCGCCGAGGCGGTTTTCGTCGCTTGCGTCGACGCAGATATATCCCTCCGCGTCTAACGAGGGGGAAAGGCGGATCTTCTCCGCGCCTTCTAAAAAAAGAAACTTTTCGGGAAGAACACAGTCGTTGACGATTTGGGTGCGGATATGCAGCGATTCCAAAGCGCGCGAAAGCGCAAGCGCGCTCCCCACCGCGTCGCCGTCCGGACGGGTGTGCGTAAACACAACCGCGCTTTTCAAGCTTTTTAGAATCTTTGCAATCTCCCCGACGGTATTCATTCCGCGTCGTCCCCTTTTTCGATTTCGTTGAGCAACGCGTCCATTTTCGAACCGTATTCCATGCTTTTATCCTCCAATACGGTAAGACGGGGTACGGTACGCATTTTCATCACTTTTGCTAATTCATGGCGGATAAATCCCGCATTTTCCGATAAAACTTCCAGCGTGCGCGCTTTTTCCTCCGGCGTTGCGGCAAGCACGCTGACGTACACTTTCGCCGTTTTCAAATCGGGCGCGACGTCCGTTTCCGTCACGCTGATAATGCCCTTTAAATCCGGTTCCCGGTTTTTCAGCGCGCCCGAAATCACGGAAGATATCTCCCGTTGATATTCGCTGTTCAATCGTTGCGTACGCGAAGGTTTCATGCCTGTTTGATCTCCTCGATGAGATAACATTCGATAAAGTCGCCGATTTTGATTTCGTTAAAGCCCTCGATCGCGCAACCGCATTCGAAACCGCCCGAAACCTCTTTCGCGTCGTCTTTGAAGCGTTTCAGCTGTTTCACGCCGCCCTCTACGATCATCACGTCGTCGCGGTAAATGCGGAGTTTCCCGCCCCGTACAAGCTTGCCTTCGGTAACGTAACAGCCCGCTACGACGCCCACGCCCGTGATGTTAAACGTCTGTTTTACTTCCGCCTTGCCCATATAGACTTCCTGATATTTGGGCGCAAGCATTCCTTTGAGCGCGGCTTCCATATCGTCGATCAACTCGTAAATAATACGATAAGCGCGTACGTCCACTTTGCTGCGTTCGGCAAGCGCCTTCGCCTTGGTATCGGGACGGACGTTAAAGCCGATTACGATTGCGTTTGCGGAATCCGCAAGCATAATATCGCTCTCGTTGATGGCGCCCGCGCCCGCATGAATGACTTTCACGCGCACTTCCTCGTTCGAAAGTTTTTCAAGCGAAGCTTTCACCGCTTCGACGGAGCCTTGAACGTCCGCTTTTACGATGATTTTCAAATCCTTTATCATACCGTCGGCGACTTGCGCGAACACGTCGTCGAGCGTAACCTTGGTCGTTTCTTTTATCATGGATTCGCGCTGTTTTGTCTTGCGCTCTTCCTGTACCTGCTTCATTAAGCTTGCTTCCACCGCAAAAATCGCGTCGCCCGCGTTGGGAACATCTTCAAGCCCCAAAACGGATACCGCCGTGGAAGGACCCGCTTCCTTTACCGTTCTGCCTTTATCGTCGATCATCGCGCGCACGCGCCCCATGGTCGTACCCGAAATCAGATTATCGCCCGTACGCAGCGTACCGTTCTGCACCAACACGCTCGCCACGGGACCTTTCCCTTTATCGAGCTTGGCTTCGATAATCACGCCCTTCGCCTTGCGCGCGGGATCCGCGCGAAGTTCCTGCATTTCCGCCATAAGATGAATGGATTCGAGCAGTTGATCGATCCCCTCCCCCGTCTTAGCCGAAACGGGTACAACGATTACGTCTCCGCCCCATTCCTCGGGAACGAGATTATGTTCGACAAGTCCTTGCTTCACTTTATCGGGATTTACGTGCGGTTTATCCATTTTATTCATCGCCACAATAATGGGAACGTCCGCCGCTTTCGCGTGGTCGATTGCTTCCACCGTCTGCGGCATGATTCCGTCGTCGGCAGCCACCACAAGCACTACGATATCCGTCACCTGCGCGCCCCGCGCACGCATCGCGGTAAACGCCGCGTGCCCCGGAGTATCTATAAAAGTAATCTTCTTTCCCTCGCCGAACGACACGGTATATGCGCCGATACTCTGCGTAATTCCGCCCGCTTCGCTTGCGGTCACGTTGGTCTTGCGGATTGCATCCAAAAGCGAAGTCTTGCCGTGATCTACGTGTCCCATTACGGTGACGACGGGCGCGCGGGTTACGAGATTGTCGCTCTCCCCGCCGCCGTACAATTCCGCAAGGGTCTCCTCCGCCGTTTTTTCGGGTTTATATTCGAGATCGATGCCGAGTTCCAAAGCGACGAACGCCGCGTCGTCGTAATCCACCGATTCGTTTACCGTTTTCATAATTCCCTCGCGGAAGAGCCGTTTGGTAATCTCCACCGCCGAAATGCCCAACTTTTCGGAAAGTACTTTAATGGGAATTTCGCGCGAAGTGACGACCGCGTGTTCGATCTTCACCGTCTGCGTCTCTTTCTTCAAGCCTTTTTTATTAAATCTCGCTTTACGGTAACCGCTCTTGTCTTCGTCGAAATCGCCGACGCTCGCGCCTTGCTGTCGTTGAAGGGCGCGTTTGTTTACGGGGCGGCGCTCCACATACGTTTTTTCGAATTTCTTCGGACTTGCGAATTCGCGCTTGGGCGCGGGTGCGGGGGTACTCGGCGCGGTATATCTGCCGCCCCCGGCGGGACGCGCGGGACGATTGTCCGGTCTGGATGCGTTAAACGGAGGACGCGCTGCGCCCGTTCCCGAAGAAGGACGGTAAACGGGGCGCTCCGAGGCGAGTCTTCTTGCGGGAGCCGACGGCTTCGCCTGATAGGAAGAAGGTCTCGCCTCTTTTGCGGGCGTACGCTTTCCTTCCGCAGGCATACGCTTTCCTTCCGTAGGAGTAAACTTTGCCGCGGCGGCAGGTTTGACATCTGCGGGCGCGGGTTTCCGTGCGGTTTCCCGCTCCGCAACAACCGGTTGTTTCTCTTCGGACTTTTTAATTTCCTGCGGCTTTTCCTGTTCGCTCTTGATCAGACTTTCCGTCTTTTCCCGCGCCTCTTCCTGCTCGCGGGACTGCCGTTCGGCTTGTTCCTTTTCGGCTTGTTCCTTTTCGGCTTGTCTTTGCGCTTCCGCCTCCCGCGCTTCCCTTTCAAGGCGGGCGATCTCCGCAAGACGGGCTTCTTCGGCGCGTTTCAGCGAAACCGCCGTTTCCAACTCGGTCAACCGTTTCATAATCTCCGAAAGCCGCTTCTCGTCCGTTGAAACCGCTTTCAATGTTGCGCGGATTTCGTTTTCTCCAAGCAACGCGTTTAATTTTTCGATGTTATCGTATGACATGAATCCTCCATATTCCGATCACGAATTAATCTTCTGCTTTATTTTCCCGCAAAATCGCCTCTGCAAAGCCTCTGTCCCGCACCGCGGCAAGTTTACAACCCTCTTTGCCGACGAAAACGCCCAATCCGTCGCAATACAACACGGGACAGGAAAACCGAACGCTCAATTTTTCGATCTCCTTGCGGGAATTCTTAGCGGCGGATTCATCCGCCACAAGCAAAAATACGTTCTTTTTCAGCGCGCTTACGCCGTTAACGCCCAGCGCGAGCTTTCCCGCCCGCCTTGCAAAGCCCAGCAGGGAAGCCGTTTTACTCCTTTCCAAGGAACTCCTCCTCTAACTGTCCGTAAACGGTTTCAGGCACGTCGCAGGAAAAATTCTTGTGTAAAAGCTTATATTTTTTCAGCTTTGTAAAGCATTCCGCATTCCGGCAGATATACGCGCCGCGACCGGGCAGCTTTCCCGAAAAATCCAGCCGTATTTCGCCTTCCGCATTCTTCACAATGCGCAGCATCTCTTTTTTGGGTTTTTCTATCCGACAGGCGATGCAAGTCCGCATCGGAATTTTCTTGGCTGCGGGCATTTACTCCTCCGCGATTACAACGTCTGAATTTTTCTCTTCCGCGGCGGCAAGTTTTTCCGCTGCAGATTCGCTTCTCACGTCGATCTTCCAACCCGTAAGTCTTGCGGCGAGACGGGCGTTCTGACCGTCTCTGCCGATGGCAAGCGAAAGTTTTTCGTCGGGTACGACGGCTACCGCCGCTTTGTCCGCAACCTGCGTTACCGAAACGACCGTAGCGGGCGAAAGCGCTTTGGCGATAAATTCAAGCGGATTTTCGCTCCAAAGAATAATATCCACCTTTTCGCCGCCCAGCTCCTGCACGACCGCGTTTACGCGCGCGCCTTTATTGCCCACGCACGCGCCGACGGGATCGATTCTGCTGTCGTTTGCCGCGATCGCCATTTTCGTGCGGTGTCCCGCCTCGCGGGAAATGGATTTAATCGTTACGCTGCCCTGCTTGATCTCGGGAACCTCTTCTTCGAACAGACGTTTTACAAGCCCGGGAGCCGCGCGGGAAACAAGCACCTGCGCATTTCTTCCGCCGCTGCGAACGCGTTTGACGAACACTTTAATTCTGTCGCCCGACTGATATTTTTCGCCGGGAACTTGATCCTGCGGCAGCATCAGACCTTCGATTTGACCTTTGCCCAGTTCGATATAAACGTTTTTCATATCCACTTTGCGCACAAGCCCCGTCATCAACTCGCCCTCTTTGTCCGAAAACTCCGAAAGCGTGTTGTCTCGCTCCGTCTCATGAATTTTTTGCAAGATTACCTGCTTCGCCGTCTGCGCCGCGATTCTCGAAAAATCTTTGGGAACGAATTCTTCGGACAAAATATCGCCCGCTTTCGCATTCTTTTTCACGAGCCGCGCCTCTTCAAGCGTAATCTCGCCCTCCTGCGCCTCTTCCCCGTCCACGACGACGTGAGTTAAGAAAAAACGGATCGTGTACTTTTCGGGATCGACATCCACTTTTACCGTGCCGGTCTCCCCCTCGAATTGCTTTTTATAAGCGGACGCAAGCGCGCCCGAAAGCGCTTCAATGAACGAAGCCTCGTCGATCCCTTTTTCCCGTTCCAAATCGGCAAGCGCCGTGAAAAAGTCTTTGTTTACCATAATATTTTACTCCCGTTATAAATTCAGAATATTAAACCTCGATAAGGAGGCACGCTTTCGCCGTTTTCGCAAAGGGAAAAACTTTCTCTCCTTCGTCCGTTTTTACGGCGATCAGCTCGCCGTCGAACGATAACAGCGTCCCCTCGTAATACTTCTTTCCGTCCTGCGCGGCATAAAGATGAATTTCAATCTTCTCGCCCAAATGGCGGTCGAAATCGCGCTGCGTACGAAAGGGACGATCCAGCCCCGGCGAAGAACAATTCAGCGTATAAGCCGCGCCGTAGGTCGGATCAAGCTCGTCGAGCGGCAAATCGATCGCGCGGTGAAACCGTTCGCACAAAACCATATCCACGCCGTTCGGCGCGTCGATAAAAATCGTAAGCGCGCGCGCCCTCAGATCCCATTTCGCCTCTACGATTTCCACGCCGACCTCCTCGGCGACGGGACGAAGAAATTCCACAATTTCGGCAACAGGTTTTACCCGCATAAAGTTCTCCTCTAAAAAATTTGAGAGCGGGGAACCCGCTCTCAATCTCCGATCCATCGATTAAGCGAATATATTATACCATAGGCGTGAAAAAAAATCAAGCGTTTCGCTATAAATATTTTTGCAATCGGGTATCTTTTTTGTTTATTCGGGCACGCAACCGTTCATGCGGACGAGTTCGATAAAGATTTTCGCGGTGACGAACGCGTCGTCGAACGCGCGGTGATGGTGAAAAGCGAATCCGAAATAGTCGGCAACGGTGTTTAATTTATAGTTGCTCAATCTCAGCGTCCTCTGCGCGAGCGTAACCGTATCGTAACGCTTATTGTTAAAAAGATATCCTTCCTGTTCCCCGTAATAACGAATGAAATTATAATCGAACTGCACGTTATGACCGACAAGCTCGCATCCGTCGCTGAATTTATAAAAATCCGCCAACACGTCGCCGACGTTCGGCGCTCCGACCAGCATTCCGTCGTCGATTCCCGTCAGTTTTACGATTTCCGCGCTCAATTTTACGGGACACGCGACAAAGGAAGAAAACTTTTCCGAAATCGCGCCGTTTACGATCTTAACCGCGCCGATTTCGATGATCCTGTCCATTCCTCCGCCCGCAGGCGTACTGTTCAAGCCCGTCGTTTCCAAATCGAACGCAACGAACGCGCGCCGTTTAAAATCTTCGGGCAACGCCGTCTGTCCGAACAGCGCTCCCTGCACAAAATCCGATATGTATTCGGGAAAAACCGCTTTATACTCCGCGGGAACGGGACGGGACGGACGCGCTTCGAATACGAAGCCGTCGGGCGGCGAACCGTAATCGACATATCTTGCACGGAAACTCAAATATCCGTTATAAAGCTCCATATCTCCCGTCATGCAAACCGCGTCGCCTTCTTGAAGCGCGCGAACCTTTTCGATCGATGTTTTTCGGGTAAAATAGGAAACGCGTATTTGACCGCTCGCATCCGTCACGGTAAAGATAAAATACGGTTTTCCGTTCTTTGTAACGCGTTCTTCCGCAAAATCCAGCGCGCCGCATATGCTCACGTTTTCCCGCACGTCCACAAGATCGGCGATATACACCGCATACGAAGGTTTGGCGTCGTCGATCGGATTGTAATTTGCAATCGGGAACAGCCGCGGGGCGAAAACGGCTTCGGCGGGAGGAAGTTTTTCTTCTTCAAGCTCGCCGAACTCCTTTTGGACGGCGTGATATCCGCCGCTCCATACGCCGCAAAACCCGCGGTTGATCTGCGCCGACAGTTCGTCGAGTACGTTGGCGCGGTCGAATTGGTTGCGCTCAATGCCGTCTACGCCGATGGAAAACATTCCGTTTCCGTTTTCGTAAGAGACTTCGATATCGTCGGGCGAAATAAACGCCGCCGCCGACGGGAAACGTTCTTTTAAAAACGCCGCAATCGCGCCGCGGACATTCTCCGCGGAAGGAACGGATTTCATCACGTTCACATCGGCTAAAAGCCCTTCCGGAACGTATTTTTCCGACGTTTCTTTTGCGTGAACGATATCGTCTTTCGAATACGTTTTATCGGTAACGAGATAAAAGACCGCCTTACCGTTTTCCACCGTTATTTTTTTGAGGACGGCGCGCTCAAGCCCCGCCGATTTTCTAATCTCCCGTAAAAATTCCTGACTTTTCACTGACGTTCTTCTTTGAGTAATTGTTCTAACCGTTCGAAAAATATGCGTTCCGCGTCTTTTGCCGCAATCCGTTCGTTCGCGGCGTTTTTGCGGAATATCACGCAGGAATCCTTCCCTCCCGCGATTCCCAAATCGCACTCTTTCGCTTCCCCGGGGCCGTTGACGACGCAACCCATCACGGCGATTTTCAGCCGTTTTTTTTCACGCGCAACACGCTGCGTCACCTTTTCGGCAAGCGACATACAGTCGTACTCGCACCGACCGCAAGTAGGACAGGATACGACTTCCACATAATCTTGTTCGATCCCGCACGCACGCAGAATTTCGTGTCCCGCAAGCGCTTCTTTTACGGGATCCGCGGTCAAAGACACGCGCAAAGTATCCCCGATTCCTTTTAAAAGAAGCGCGCCGATTCCAACGCTGCTTTTTATCAGTCCGCTCTTTTCCGTACCCGCTTCGGTCACGCCGATATGCAGAGGGTAATCCGCGCGCTGCGCGAGCAGCGTGTACGCCTCTACCGTCAACGGGACGGACGAAGCCTTTACGGAAAGAACGATATGTTCCACGCCGTGTTTTTCGAGCAAACCGGCGCTGTAAAGCGCGCTCTCGACGAGCGCCTGCGCGGTTCTGCCGTATTTCGCAAGAAAGTGCGGTTCGATGCTGCCCGTATTCGCTCCCACGCGCACGGGCGTTTGATGCGCTTTCACACAGTCGGATACCAGCGCGATTTCCTTTTCCCCGCCGATGTTTCCCGGATTGATTCTCAGCTTATCCGCGCCCGATTCCACGGCGGTCAGCGCAAGCCGCGCGGAAAAATGCACGTCGGCGACGACGGGAATTGTTACCCGTTCCCGAATCTTCCCGATGGCGCGCGCGTCCTCTTCGTCGAGCACCGCGACCCGTACGATATCGCAACCCGCTTCCTGCAACCGCAATATTTGGGCGACGCTTTTTTCCACGTCGCCCGTCTTTACCGTGGTCATGCTTTGCACGGCGATTTTTCCGCCGCCAATCTCCACGTTCCCGATTCTAACCCGCCGCTTCGACATTATTTTACCGATTTATTCTCCATCATTTTCTGCAATTCGGACATAAACGAAGAAATATCTTTAAACGAGCGGTAAACAGACGCATAGCGCACATAAGCCACCTCGTCCAACTCTTTCAATCCCTCCATCACCATTTCGCCGATCTCTTTGGAAGATATTTCCTGTTCCATGGAATTGTAAACGCGTTTTGCGATTTCCTCGGCAAGCTCGTCGATTTTCTCGATGGGAACGGGACGTTTTTCACACGCCTTAATGATGCCCCGTTTAATCTTGCTTACGTCGAACGATTGGCGGTTTCCATCTGATTTTACGACGAGAATGGGCGTGATTTCAATTGTCTCGTAAGTGGTAAACCTACGGCCGCAGCCGAGGCATTCTCTTCGGCGGCGAATGGCTTTGTCGTCGTCGGAAGAGCGCGAATCGATGACCTTATTCTCCGTACAATTACAATATAAGCAGCGCATAAATCTCCCTTCCGCGCTTTTTCGAAGACGCGGATTCTTCTATGTTCCATTATAGCATATGAAACTGTTTTTGTAAAGATTTTTTTAAGAATACGACAAAATCGCGCGGTTTTCCCCAAAGAAGCGGTTATAGTTTATATTTTGCCGTCATTTTGAGAACGGAAGCAAGACAATCGTTTACGGTACCCATCTCTTCCGCCGTCAGATTCTTTCCGCGATAGACGTCGAGCGTACGGTAAATCGCGTCCGTTTCCAATCGGTCGCCCGCCGAAAGTTCGCAGGCGCGCAAATCTCGAAGCAGCGAAAAAACATGGTCAAGCTGCAAACCGCTCTCTTCCATGCCGATCGATACGTTCTCGGCGCGTTCGTCCGTTTCCCGTTCCGGAATGTCGAGATCGGCGCGGAATTTCTCGTATAAAGCGTCCGCCGTATCCCGCTCCCTTTTTCCGCTGCGGAACGGAATCAAAAACAGCAGACGCACGAGGACGCAAAGCACGACGTACAGCCCCGCCCATGCCGCTACCGTTGCGATATCCGACAAACAGCTCGTTAAAAATATGCCCGCTCCTCCCAAAGCGACGGCAACCGGCAAATAAGCCTTGTCCGCATGAAAAATCGCGAGCAGAAGTCCGGTTAAGACGAGAAGTGCGGGGCAGATCAGCAAAACCGCCCAATCGGGCAACTCCGCAACCGTCCGTATAAAAGAATTAAAAATTTCCATGATAAAAACTCCCTTAAAATTTTATCCCTTTCCAAGTAAATTTTTGCAACGCTTTGCGTCGATATACGGCGAAAGCCGTCACATATCGATCTCTCTCAACCGCATAATATTGATAATTTTCGCTTTCACGTTGCGCTCCGCGGTATTTGTAATTTTTGCAACCGCCTTTTTATAAAGCGAAATCTGCAAGCCGTAATCGTTTTTCAGCGTTTCATCGTCGTGTGAAGAATATTTATAATCGAGAATCGTGTAACCGTTCTCCTCTTCGCACAACAAATCGACCGCGCCTTGCACAACGACGTCGTCCTGCGCGGCGGTGTTCAAAGCGGCGATTTCCCGCGCGGGAAGCAGTACGAGAAAATTCTGTTCCCGAAAGACGCGTTTCCCCGCAACCGCCCGCAAAGAAGGAAGCCGCATGATCGCTTTCAGTTTTTCCGCGTTTAATAACGCAAGCCGTTCTTTTGCAATCAGCCCCTCGTTTTTCATGCGGTCAAGTTCTTTTTCGATCTCAACGCCGAATTGCACGTTCTGCAAAAAGGCATGATAGGCAAGCCCCTCCTCCACCGTGGCGGGCGCGGCGCCGTCTTCCGTCACGAGGCGTTTTTGCACGCGTTCTTCGCGCAGAAATCCCGTGGCGGAACCTTTTACGGGTAGCGTCGTGCTTTCGGCGAACGCATACGGACGGCAATATTCCTGTAAAATCCGCGCTTTCAGCCCCGCGTCCGGCCGATAAACGAACGCGCGCCGTTCAAACGCTTTTTCCGCACGTTCCCGAGAATCGGCAAAATATTGTCCGCAATCGGAAAAATCGAAAAAATCGGAAAACTTTTTGGCATATAACGGCGAAAGCGCGTGGTTTTCCCCGCAAAATATCATGTGAAGACGATATTTTGCCCTCGTCATGGCAACATACAGCAGATTGAGTTCCCCTTTCAGTTCCTCTCTCCGTTGGAGCTGCGCGACAGCGCTGCGCAACAGCGTGTTATAAGTAACTTTCCGTCCGAGATCGTAGCTCTTCGGCGCAATCCCCAATTTCTCCGTATAAACAACATCGTCTTTATCCGTACCGTGGAAAGGCGCTTCCAATCCCGCAAGAATCACCACGGGATATTCGAGTCCCTTTGCCGCGTGCATCGTAAGCACTTTCACGGCGTTCTCGCCGCCGCTTTCTCCGCTCTCTATCCGATAATCGACGCGTTTGATTTTCCGCAGAAAAGCGTTCACGCTGCAATCTCCCTCGGCAATGAGTCTGCGCACGCGTTTCAGCCGCGCGCCGCCATCTCGTTTCGCGGCTATTTCCGCTTCCAGTCCGTCCGACAAAAGCAGTCCGATCATCTCTCCCGCACACTTCACTTGCGCATATGCGCGATATGTTTGTATCGTTTGTCCGAACGCGGTTAGCTTCCTGCTGATCTCGTCGTTCATTTTCGCAAGATATTCCGCGCAAGCCGCGCGGAAGGTAAACGGCGAAGAAAATCGCAGACGAATTTTGGCAAGATCGGCATCGGTAAATCCGCCGATCCGTGAAAGCATCGCCCCCGCCATAGGAATGTCTTGTTCGGGATTATCGAGATAGGAAAGCCAATCTATAAGAAGCCTTGCTTCCCAAAAATCGCACACGTTGACTTTCGCCGTCGTGGTAACGGGAATATTGCGCGCGCTGAGCGCGGCGACAATGCGCGCCGCGTCCTCCGTTTTCGTCTTGCGCACGAGAACGGCGATATCGCCGTATTCCACTTGTTTCACCATTCCTTCGTCGGCGTCAAACCACTCTTTGCCGACCTCTTCCTCCACGATTTCCACAACTTTTTCCGCTTGGGAATCGGGCTTCTCTTCCCCTTCAAGCAAAACGGAATAAACGCCGCGCGGCGGCTCCTTCCCGTTCTGTTCCGCTATCGTATGAAAACGGACGCCGCCCGTATGCTCGCCGTATCGCGCTCCTCCGCGCATCATGCCGCCGTTCAGATAGTCGATTCCGCAGCTTTCTTCCGTCATCGATCGGGCGAACACACGGTTTACCGCTTCGATCACGGCGGGAGAACTGCGAAAATTTTCGCTGAGCAAAAGGGAATGCGGAAACTCTTTGGTTTTATTCAAAAAATATTCCGATTGACTGCCGCGAAAGCCGTAGATAGACTGCTTCGCGTCGCCCACATAGAACACTTCGTCGCCGCCGACGAGGGACAAGATGCGTTCCTGCAAAGGATTTACGTCCTGATATTCGTCTACGAATACAAAGCGGTATTTTTCGCGCACGCTGTCAAGCGCCTCTTTATGCGAAAGCACCTGCAAAGCGCGGTGTTCGAGATCGTTATAATCAAGCACGCCCGCTTCCCGTTTCCAACGGAGATACGCCTCGTCATATTTCAGCGTCAATTCGGCAAGCGCGCGCGCCCGTTCCTGCGCGTCGAGATAACGCGCGCGCTCCTCATCGTAGGACGCGTATTTTGCAAGTTCTTTATACAAATCCTTTACGCAAGCGGAAAGTTCTTTGACGAAGAGTAAATTTTTCCGTTCCTCGCCCTCCGCGCGCGTCGTAGGCGGCATGGAGGCGATTTTCGGCAACGTTCCGGCAATCTCCGTCATTGCAAAAAATCCGTCCGCACGCAATAACGCTTCCGCCGCCGTCTGAATATCCGCGCAGACGATGTACGCCCGCTCGTTACGGTCGAGAAAATAACCACTCTTTTCTTCCGCATTCTTCAAGCAAAAGCGGGCGCGTTCCGCATATTCTTCATACAACAGCCGCGCAATCCATTCGAAATCGTCGTCTCCCGTTTGCAAAAGCCGTTCGCGATAATCGGCAAGTCCGCGGATCTTCCCGTAAAGAGAAAGCACGACGCCGCGCAGCTGCGCGTCCTTTTTCCCGCGGAAATAGACGGCGAGCAACTTTTGAAACGCTTCTCCGCCCCGAGCGTAGGCTTCTTCGAACACTTCGTCGAGCGCGCGGGAAGAAAGCTCTTTCCCTTCCGCTCCGTCCTCATCGATAATGCGGAACGCGGGATCTTCTTCCGCCAAGTAAAAATAGGTGCGTACAAGCCGCGCGCAAAAGGAGTGAATGGTACTGATATCGGCGAGCGGAAGCGCGGCAAGCTGCTCTTTTAAACGGGCGCGCGTCGCGCCGTCGCTTTCGGGTATTTTACGGATTAGTTCCGCACGCAATTTTTCGCGCATTTGCGCCGCCGCTTTGTTCGTAAACGTTACGGCGAGAACGCTGCCGAGATCCGCGCCCCCCAGAATCAGGGAAACGAGACGCTGAATCATGACAAACGTTTTCCCGCTGCCCGCCGAAGCGGAAACGATAACCCTGCCCGTTGCGTTCACCGCTTCGGTCTGTTCGGTAGTCATTTTCGGTTCGTCCATTCTTCCCCCTTTTCGCGGCGGACGATTTTTACGATATCCGCGCATTTCACGCTCTCTTTCTCTCGCGGCGTTCCCACAAAACCGCACAGCGATTTCAGTTTGCAATAGCCGCAGCTTTCTGCGGCGGGCGAAGGCGCAATGTTGCCCGCGCGCATTTCGTTTTCCGCTCTTTGGGAGACGAGTACGGCATAATCGAGAAAGTCTGCGAAATCTTCTTGGCTCATGCCCTTGTCCGTAAATTTCCCGCCGAGCTTTCCCTCGAACAGTTCGCTCTTCTGCCCGTCGGCGATCGTGGTATCCATACGGGAGACCACTTCGTCCTCGCCGCAATAAAAACCCGTCATGCGAAATTTTACGGCGTCCGGCGGAGTAAAATTATCCGCCGCGGGAAAATAAAACGCCCCTGCCGGAATTCTCCCTTCCGACGCTGCGCGCAGATATAGTTCCAACTGCAATTTCCTGCCCGTATAATACGCCGAAGCGGCGTCGTCGATCATTCCCGTTTTGTAGTCGATTACGCGGACGTAGCCGTCCGCTTCGTCGATTCTGTCCGCTTTCCCTTTTAACGAGAGAACGGGAAGCGAAATATCCTCCTCCGTTTTCCGCACGCGAAACGCCGAAAACGCAAGCTGACGGTAAGCCGCCGCCGAAACCTCTATTCCTTCTTGAATCAGCCGCTTTCCCGTATAAACGCCGGCGTCCGTATCGGAAAGCGCCGAAAATCGAGGAGTTTTCAGCAATTCTTCGCCGATCCGCCGCGCGGCGGTACGACATTCTTCCTCGCTTTGAAAATCGTTGAACGAGAGGGCGGTACGCTCCAACACGGCGTGTACGAACGTGCCCGTATCGGTGTCGAGTACGGCGCGCTCTTCCCGCTCGCGCAGTTTTAACGCCTGCATCGCAAAACCCGCATACGGACATGAAAAATACTTTTCGAGCAGCGTTGGCGATATCGCGCCCGAAAAATACAATTTCTCCGCCTCCGGTACGGACGGTTTACGCCCGTCCGACAAAAACGCCTTCTCCCCGCGCTCTTCCAATGCGGCATATAACGAAGAATAATAAACCGTCTCGTTTCGCCGTCCCGTTTCGAATTGCTCTTTCAGCGCAAGCAGCCGAAGCGCGGCAGGTTGTCGTTCGCAGCAATCGTAAGGAAATAAGTCCGGCATGGGCGGCATTCGGTAAAGGCGTTCGGCGTACTGCATAATTTCGCCGTGCGTCGTATCCTCATCTCCGCGCCGCAAAGCTTCGCTCAGATATAAATTTTGTTCGAACGCGCACAAATTGAGCGCCAAACTTTCCCTTGCGCGGGCGTTGACTTGCGCGATCGCCGGTTCGATCTCTACTTTTAAACGGGCGAGCCGTTCCATCTCCCGATCGGTGATCACGGCGGTATCCTCGCCGTTTTTCGGAAGGGAATCCAATCCCGTTCCGAACAGCACTTGCACCCGTTCGAATTTACTCTGCGTTGCGTCTCCCACAAATACCGCGTCCGAATACTGCGGAATCATAGAAATTTCCGCCGCGTCCGTTCCGCTTTTGAACATAGCGGCAAATTCGCGCGCCGTAAACACAACGTCCCCCGCAACCGTTTCCATCTCCGAAAGAACGGATTCAAGCGGAGAAAGCTGTAAAAACGCGCTCTCCGATCCTGTAAAATTCTCCCGCAGCCGTTCCGTTACGCTCTCCGCTTGGAAGAGCGTATATAGTTTCCGCACTCCGTCCGTAAAGACCGCGCACTTCCCCTTCGCGGAGAAACAGCCCAAAGCGGAAAGCATTCTTTCCCTGCATTGTTCCAGTTCTTCTATCCGATAGCCCTTGACATCCTGCTTGACCGCCCGTTTCGCGGCGCCCCGATAACCGCCGTACTTCATTAAATAATTCCGATAAGCGTCGCCACCGCCAAAATAGACGTTCGAAGCAATCGCGTCCGCCTCGTCGGGCAACACGCCGTCGGAAACAGCCGCAAGCACGTCAAGCGCAAACCGACAAAACGGATGTTCGGAAAATTTTCGTTTTACATCGGCGAAAAAAGGAATCCGATAGGCGGCAAACACCCGACCGACGGCGGAAAAGCCGTCCTTATCGGGCACAAGCACGGCGATATCGCGGTAACGCAAACCTTGCGCAACGTGTTTTTTTATGAGCGCGGCGACAAGACAAAGCTCCTCCGTTTCATCCTCCGCCGTAAACGCCCGCACTCTGTCCGTTTTCACCGTCTTTATCGTTTCGGGCGAAAACAAACCGTTCCGCAGATGCAGCGCGTCCTCTTGCAGCGTGCAGCCTACCATATGAATTTCCGTTTTGCAGCGTTCTTCGCATAATTTACGGAATATATGCGCGCTCTCGTTGGTATAAAGCCCCGCTCTTCCCGCGATAAAAACACCCGTCACGTCCTTTGCGTTTTCGAGAGCGGCTTCGATTCCCGCCTGCGCCTGTTTCGTAAACGAAGAATAGGCAAAGAAAAATATATGCGTATCGGAAAGATCCGCCTGCGCCAATTTTTCGGGCAGAAAACCGAGATAGCCGTTTTCGTCCGTCATGCCCTTTTCCCGCAAGAATTGCGTGTATTTTTCAAGCAAAAACGCCAGATCCCGCAATTTGCCCTGCAACAGACCGTCCGTTTCCCGCTCTCCCGCGCGAAGCATTTCCGCGTCCACGCGCGAGGCGGAAAGCTGCGCGATCGTTTCGTAAACGGACTGCGCCGCATTCTTTTTGAAATAACGAAGCTCTTTTTCGTGTTCGGTAATGAGCGCGGAAATTTCCATAACCGAGCCTTGCTTGCTCAACACGCGGTTTTCGCCGGACAGAAAGCGTGCAAACGTCGTTACTTCGGTGGAAAACGTTCCTCCGAGCGACGCTAACACCGCCCGTTCCGCAAGCAGAGTGAGCCTGTCCTCGCAAAAAATTAAATTTTTCTCCCCCCGACGTTCGTTTTTCTCCGTAAGTTCGCGTAAAGACGCAAGCGCGTCGTCCAGCGTAGGGGCGCCGATAATAAGTGCCATCGTAACATATCCGATTATTTTTCTATATTATATCATACTTTTCATGATTTTTTCGTCTATTTTCGAAGATTTATTTTTACAAATACGAAAAAATATGCTATAATAGAGCGGAAAAACCATTATATGGAGTTTACGATGAAAAAAATAAAAATTGCGGCGGTTCTGTTGTTGGTTCCCGTTGCGGCCTTGTGCGCTTGCACCGGCGCTTCTTCCCTTTCCTTTACCGCAAATTGGTATAAAAACACTTCGATCACAAATCCCAGCGATACTTACGAAAAACTCGAATACAAAGTGACGTTCAACGCTTCCTCCGCTTCGCTGCCGCTGAGCGTAGAATACGACGAAGGAACTTACGTTACGGAACTGAAAAACGAAATGATTACGCTTTCGGACGGAACGACGGCGGAAGGCTATGTATATACAACCCGACTTACAATTTCGGGTCGGTACTCTTTGAACGGCGAAACGGGCGAAACGTTCAACGACTCTTTGAGTTCGGTCGTGAAATTTCTTTCCGTCAATAAAAATCTATGTCCCGTGGAAAGCGAAACGGTCGTACGCACCACTTCGCCCGTCAATACCTCCGCAAACTCGTTCGACGATGCGATTTACGCTTACAACTATACGTTTGCGGTCGCATACGACGCAGAGCTTACCACCGCTTCGACGACTTATACGGAAATCGACCCCGAAACGAATACCTCTTACAGCCCGATTGAGAAAGACTACGACATCAGCGGCGACGGAACTTATTTAGATAACGAACAAATCGCGTTCGCTTTGAGGGGGCTTAATCTCAGTTCCTCCGGCTCGTTCCGCTCGTTAAACACGGTCATGAAAAGCACGCAAACGGTGAGCTATTCGCCGGAAGCCGTAACCGAAACGGTTGATTTCGAAGCGGACGGCGAACAGGTCTCGGCAGATATCTCCGCTTACAGCGTAACCGTTTCTCTCCCTGCGGGACAATCGAAAACCGCCGTATATGCCGCGACGACGGACAGAAGCAGCAACGCTTACCGCAACGCTATGCTGCGGCTGGAATCGCCCGTTATCGGCTCGTTGGGTACGCTCGTATATACGCTGACAAAAGCGGAATTTTCCGCAAAGAGCTGATCAATTCCTGCACGGAAAGAAAATGATAGGAGAACAATATGGTAAACGATTCTCGGGACGAAGGCGCGACCCTCGGTGAACTTTGCAAAATCGTAGGGAAAAAGATATGGACGGTACTCGGCGCAACCGCGCTGATCACGATCGTTGCGTCATTATTGCTGATTTTTTGTCTGAATCCGTTTCTCAGGGAATATACCCTGCAATTTTCCATCTCTTATCCGTCGAGCGAAACGATGAAATATCCCGACGGCACGCCGTTTAATTACAACAACCTCGTCGGAGGAGACGCGCTTCGCGCCGTCAAGGAAAGCGACGCGCGCTTTGCGAAAACGGACGTCGATAAGATGATCGAAGAAGACGATATCCTCATTACGGCGGAAACGACGGAAACGAACGGCGTTTTGGTTTATACGGGCAGATATGCCGTTACGGTAAGAGGAATGTATTTTTCAAGCGCAAGCGTGGCTGCCGATTTCATCCGCGCGATCGCCAACGCTCCCGTCCTTTCGGTAAAGAGTATGGCGGCGGAAGTCGATTACCGATTGGACAAAGACGCGTTTGAAAGAGCAACCTTTCAAGACCGTCTTCTTTTGCTGACGGAACAAAAGGAAACGTTGCTTGCGGAATACGACAGGCTGATCGAGCTGTACCGCGATAATTATACCGTTTCGGGCAAAACTCTGAAAAATTACCGCGCGGAACTGACTACGATTTACTCCGACAACACGCAGCGGCTTTTGGAGGAGGAGCTTTCAACCTGCGGCTACGAACTCCCCTCTGCGGCGGAAGCCAAAATCGCGGAATTGGAAAGCGAACGTTTGCTGAACGAGCAAAAAATCGCCGCTTTGAAAGAGGCGATCGCTTCGCAAGAAAACACGGCGCGCATTGGAAGAAGCAGCGCGGCGCAAAGCGCGAACGAATCGGAAAACGCCTCTATTATACTCGGTACCGCCGAAGGACTTGAAGAAACGCTTGCAAAGCTGATTGTTCGAAACGCGGATATCGATTATCAAATCTCTATCCTGCAAGACACAGCCAACCTCTCAGCGTTTGAAAGCAAGCTCGACGCGGAATTTGAAAAGCTCGATTATGCGGCGGAAACGCTGAAAAACGTCACGGTCGAAATTTACGATTTGCAATCCTACGTTGCGTTCGACACCTCAAAAGCGGCAGTCAGCGGCAGCGTGAACGCCGCGTTTGGCATCGTAGCCGCGCTGATTCTTTCCTTCCTGCTGGTTTGCATTGTCGTTTGCGCGCACGATTATCCCAAATATAAAAAAGGGTTGCTGAAATGGCAAAAGACCGAAAAAACAGTCGAAAAGGCAACCGAAAAACCCGCTGAAAAAACAGTCGAAAAGGCAACCGAAAAACCCGCGGAAAAAACAGTTGAAAAGGCAACCGAAAAACCCGCTGAAAAAACAGCCGAAAAGGAAACCGAGAAACCCGCGGAAAAAACAGTTGAAAAGGCAACCGAAACCGCGGAAAAAACCGGGATATTAAACGGACAATCCAAATCGCCGCCGAAAGCGAAAAGCAAAACTATAACGA